>NZ_QWFA01000130.1 GCF_003501885.1 Streptomyces globisporus | reverse complement strand
AACGGGGGCCGGTCCTCGTCAGTTGGGGTGGGTGGGGGACCGCGTCAGGTCCGTCGCCGGCAGCGAGGGCAGGTGCCGGATGACCGCCGTCTCCTTGCGCAACAGCGTCAGTTCCTCGCGCAGCCGGGTCGCGGTGTCCGGGGCCTGGAGCAGGCGCTGCTTGGTGGGGACGTCCAGGACCGTGGCCGCCGCGACCAGGTAGGAGATCACGGACGGGTCGTCGGGGAGCTCCGCGCCGGTCGCCAGCGAGCGTTCGCTCGCCCCGGCCAGCCGCTTCTGGTACGAGCGGAAGGCCCGCAGAACGCCCTCCGCCAGGGCTCCGGCCTCGTCGGCCTCGTCCCCGGCGGGCGGCTCCTCGGCCAGGTCCTCGACCTCGGCGGTCAGATACGGGCCGTCCGCCTCGACGGAGAGCAGCCTGACCCGGGTGGTGCCGGTGGCCAGGACCTCGAAGCTGCCGTCGGCGCGCTCGCGGATCGTCGCCGCGTCGGCGACGCAGCCGACCCGGTGGAAGGTCTGGATCGGATCGGGGCCGAAGCCGTCCGACGGGGCGCGCTCGGCGGGCGGGGCCGCCGCGACCGTGTCCGGCATGCCGGTGGCCGTCGGGGCGATCTCGCGGCCGTCGCGGATCGCCACCACGACGAAGCGGCGAGGTTCGTCCTCGTCGCTCTTCAGCAGCTCCCGCATCATGGCGCGATATCGCTCTTCGTAGACGTTGAGCGGCAGCACCAGGCCGGGGAACAGCACCGCGTTGAGCGGGAAAAGGGGAAGGCGGGCGGTGGTCACAACGCTCAAGCGTAATGGCCCCTGGGGCGGCCGTGACCGGCCCGGTCGCGCAGCGGGGTCAGGGAGGCCACCTGGAGGCGTGCGTCGTCCCGCGCGTCCAGGAAGCGGCCGAGCGCGTCCTCGGACACCGACGACCACGGGAACGACGTCGCGTGCAGCCCGATCAGGTTGAACTGGTGCAGCGCCTCCGCCCAGCGGCCCCGGGCGAGCAGGACGTACGCGAGGAGGTTGCGGACCTCGGCCGGCCAGGGGTCGCCGGGCCGGTAGGCGGCGGAGAGCTTGATCGCCAGGTCGGCCGCCGCGTCGATCCGCTCCTCCAGTACGGAGGTGGTCCGGCCCGCCGCCTGGGCGTCCAGGAGCAGCGCGAAGGCCGCCCGGACCGGCAGGGCCTGTACCAGCGAGTCGGGCAGCGCGTCCGCCGCGGCCTGCTCGGCGAAGTCGAAGCACTCGCGGTGCGAGCCGTACCAGGCGGCGGAGAGGTAGCGCAGCGCCGCCACATGGCAGCCGTAGTGGTGCGCGGAGCGCCGTACGGCCTGCTCCCACAGCGACTCGAAGGCGGTGTGCGTGGCGTGGGTACCGCGCGCGTGGTCCAGGGCCAGGCGCCACGGCACGGGGTCACGTGGGTCCGCGTCGGCTGCCGCGGTGATCAGCGGGCCGACCTCACGGAGCCGTTCCGCACGGGCGGGTGACTCCCAGGCCCGGCGGACCGACAGCTCGGCCTTGACCAGCAGCGCGTCCGGATCGCGGGGGGCGGCGGCCAGCCAGTCGACGAGCCAGCCGTCCCGGCTGTGGGCGAACGCGACGAGCCGGCCGAGATAGCGGTCCCGGTTCTCCCAGTCGGCGGCGTCCCGGGTGGTGGCGAGCAGCTTGGCGGCCGGTTCGTGGTCCCCCAGGGCAGCGGCGACCAGCGCGGGAGAGAGCCGCTCGTCGGGGGCGTCGAGCAGCACCGCGTCATCCGCGGACCGTCCGGCGGACAGCGGAGGGCTGTGCCGGATCATGCGCGCGGTACTGAGCAGAGCGCGAAGGAATGCCATGGTGCAGACCATTGAAAAGCGCTGGTGAGGGCCGCGCCAGAGGCGTGCTGTGAAGCTTCTGTGCCGAGTGAATGGGTTGTATCGGGGCCGGTCAAGAAAGGGCAAAGGAAATGCCCGCCGTTGGCTTGATTGCATCCGCCCGGAAGCCTCTTCCGTCCCGGTCGTCATCGGTGCGAGGGCGGCCGGAGTCGGGGGAACTGCCGCCCTCGATCGTGCCGTTACGGCTTCCGGAGCAGTCCCGTACGGCATTCGCCCTCTTCCGGCCCGGCCGCCGGGTCAGCCTCTGCGCAGCATCCGGGAGGCCCCCGCCGCCACCGTGGTGGCCAGAACCCATCCCACCAGCACCAGACCGGCCGCGGCCCACTGCCAGGCGTCCTCCATCCGCCAGTAGCCGTCCTGTCCGAGGTTGATCACCGGGATCAGCAGATCCAGCGCGTAGAGGGCGGGATTCCACTGCGGATGCTCCTCGCCCTTGATCGAGGGCGGGGCGTGCTGCGCGAACGCCGCCGTACCCGCCGCCCACAGCACCGCCATCCACACCGCCGCCCGCCCGGGCCGGTAGCCGTACGCCACCGTCCAGTCCTGGAGGTACCCCCAGGCCTTCGCCGCGGGCGGCAGCGTCTCGCGGCGGCGGCGCTGCTTGGCGAGCAGCACCTCGCGCGCGTCCGCGTCCTCCCCGCAGCTGCGCATCACCGTGGCCAGCCGCTCGTACGGCTCGGGGACGTACTCCGGGGTCGCGGCCTGCACCCACTCCAGCCGCCGGGAGAGCGGGAAGTGGCCGTAGGGGACGAGGTTCTCGTAGACGAAACCGCCCATCGCCAGCCCACCGGGGCCCGGCCAGCTCGTCGACAGGTCGATCAGGGTCACCACCTTCGCGCCGTTCAGCACGACCCGCCCCTCCTCCGGGCGCTCCGCGTTGAACCGCAGCTCCGGAGTCACGATCCGGCGCAGCGACAGCTCCTCCTGCCGGGTCATCATGAACCGGGCCCCGTGCAGGTCCACCGCGTCCCCGAACCGCCCGTCGTCCAGCCGCACCCCGCCCCTGCTCTCGAAGTTCTGCGAGCGGGTGCCGCGCGCCGGGGTCGGGGCGTAGACCACGCCGTACGGCGGAGTGGTGCCCTGGTTCCCCGTGTCGACGCTCACCCACGCCTCGGTCATGTAGAGCGTGCGCTCCACCGTCAGCTGCGGGGCGTTCAGCGCGCGCCGGTCCTCCGCGGCGCGCAGCCGGCTGCCGCGCAGGCTCAGCGAACCGCCCACCTTCGTGCCGCGCAGGCTCAGCTCGCCCAGCGTCTCGATCATCTCGGCCTGGAGGTCCTGCGCGACCGCCATGCCGTCCCCGACGATGGCCCGCCCGTGCCGGTCCGGGCCCACGCTGAGCTGGTTGATCAGCAGGTCCGTGCCGATCTGGGCGTCGGTCAGCCGGATCCCCCGGTCGATCCGGCAGCGCGGCAGATGCAGATCGCCCTCGGTCTGCAGGCGCGCCGCCTCCAGCCGGGGCAGCGCGCAGCCCACCAGCCGCAGCGTCGTGAAGTGGCACTCGGGAAGCACCACCTCCTGCTCGAAACGGCAGCCGGTCAGCTCCACGTACGGAGAGACGCGGCCGCCCGCCAGATCCAGCTTCCCGGTGATCCGCACCCCCCGGAGCTTCAGCGCCGCCACCCGGCCGGGCCTGGCGGGCGGGCCGTCAAGCAGCAGCCGCGCCACCGTGCGCGCGCCGACGCTCCGCTCGGGCCCCCACGTCTGCGGGGCGAACGGGTCGTTGCGGGTCGTGTCGTAACTGCGCAAGTCGTAGGTGGTCCCGTTGCGGAAGGACTGCCACATGCCCAGCTCCGCTGCGCTGAGGCCGTCCGGGATGTCGCCTTCGTGCGGCTCGGTCACGGCCGCTCCCTCCGTGCACACATGCTGTAGCGCTGCCGCCATGCCCTCGGGGGCACACATGCCGTAGAGCCGTTATGCCCCTGTGTGACGCGGTGAAAGCCAGCGGTCAGCAGTGACGGCCGGACATGGCCGAGACACGTATCAGTCAGTGGTGCGGACGACCGGTATCAGCCAGTGATACGGAGGACCGGCCGTCCTGGGCGGTCTGAGAGAATTGCCGTGTGATCTCTCGAATCGACCTGCGCGGCGACGCCCTCCCCGAGGGCGGAGCCCTGCGCGACCTGCTGCCCCGTGCCGAGTTCGACGTGGAAGCCGCCCTGAAGACGGTGCGGCCCATCTGCGAGGACGTACGCCATCGTGGCTCCGCGGCAGTGATCGACTGGGGAGAGAAGCTCGACGGTGTCCGGAACGAGTCGGTCCGGGTGCCCGCCGAGGCCCTGACCCGGGCGCTGGAAGAGCTGGACCCCGCCGTCCGCGCCGCGCTGGAGGAGTCGATCCGCCGCGCCCGCCTCGTCCACCGCGAGCAGCGCCGCACCACGCACACCACCCAGGTCGTCCCCGGCGGCACCGTCACCGAGAAGTGGGTCCCCGTCGAGCGCGTCGGGCTCTACGTCCCCGGCGGCCGCTCGGTCTACCCCTCCTCCGTCGTGATGAACGTCGTCCCGGCCCAGGAGGCGGGCGTCGAGGGCGTCGCCGTCGCATCACCGCCGCAGAAGGACTTCGGCGGCCTCCCGCACCCCACGATCCTGGCCGCCTGCGCCCTGCTCGGCGTGGACGAGGTGTACGCGGCCGGAGGCGCCCAGGCCGTCGCGATGTTCGCGTACGGCACCGAGGACTGCTCCCCGGTCAACCTGGTCACCGGCCCCGGCAACATCTACGTCGCCGCCGCCAAGCGCCTCCTCAAGGGCCGTATCGGCATCGACGCCGAGGCCGGGCCCACCGAGATCGCGATCCTCGCCGACGCCACCGCCGACCCGGTGCACGTCGCCGCCGACCTGATCAGCCAGGCCGAGCACGACCCGATGGCCGCCGCCGTCCTGGTCACCGACTCCGAGGAGCTGGCTGCGGCCACCGAGGCGGAGCTGGTCCCGCAGGTCGCCGCCACCAAGCACATCACCGACCGGATCGAGCCCGCGCTCGCCGGGCGCCAGTCCGCGATCGTCCTCGTCTCCTCGATCGAGGACGGCCTCAAGGTCGTCGACGCGTACGGCGCCGAGCACCTGGAGATCCAGACCGCCGACGCCGCCGCCGTCGCCGACCGGGTCCGCAACGCCGGAGCGATCTTCGTCGGCCCCTGGGCCCCGGTCTCCCTCGGCGACTACTGCGCCGGCTCCAACCACGTCCTGCCCACCGGCGGCTGCGCCTGCCACTCCTCGGGCCTCTCCGTGCAGTCCTTCCTGCGCGGCATCCACATCGTCGACTACACCCGCGACGCGCTCGCCGAGGTCACCCACCATGTCGTGACCCTCGCCGAGGCGGAGGACCTCCCCGCCCACGGCGCCGCCCTCAAGGCACGGTTCGGCTGGAAGGTCCCACAGCAGTGACGAACGGCAGCACCACCCCCCGTAACCCCTGGGACGAGCTCCCCATCCGCGACGAACTGCGCGGCCAGTCCCCGTACGGAGCGCCCCAGCTCGACGTCCCCGTACGCCTCAACACCAACGAGAACCCCTACCCGCTCCCCGAGGCCCTGGTCGAGCGGATCGCCGAGCGGGTCCGCGACGCCGCCCGCGGCCTCAACCGCTACCCCGACCGGGACGCCGTCGAGCTCCGCACCGAGCTGGCCCGCTACCTGTCGCGGACCGCCGGGCACGAGGTGACCGCGGCCCACGTCTGGGCCGCCAACGGCTCCAACGAGGTCCTCCAGCAGCTGCTGCAGACCTTCGGCGGGCCCGGCCGCACCGCGATCGGCTTCGAACCCTCGTACTCCATGCACGCCCTGATCTCCCGGGGCACGGGCACCGGCTGGATCTCCGGGCCGCGCAACGACGACTTCACCATCGACGTGGACGCCGCCCGCGCCGCCATCGCCGAGCACCGGCCCGAGGTCGTCTTCATCACCTCGCCCAACAACCCCACCGGCACCGCCGTCGAGGCCGACACCGTCCTCGCCCTGTACGACGCCGCCCAGGCCGCAGGACCCTCGATCGTCGTCGTCGACGAGGCGTACGGCGAGTTCAGCCACCAGCCCTCGCTGCTCCCGCTGATCGAGGGCCGCCGCAACCTGATCGTCTCCCGGACCATGTCCAAGGCCTTCGGCGCGGCCGGGCTCCGCCTCGGCTACCTCGCCGCCGACCCGGCCGTGGTCGACGCCGTCCAGCTGGTGCGGCTCCCGTACCACCTCTCCTCGGTCACCCAGGCCACCGCGCTCGCCGCGCTGGAGCACACCGATACGCTGCTGGGGTACGTCGCGCAGCTCAAGAGCGAGCGCGACCGGCTGGTGGCCGAGCTGCGCGCCACCGGCTACGAGGTCACCGACTCGGACGCCAACTTCGTCCAGTTCGGCCGCTTCGACGACAGCCACGCCGTCTGGCAGCGGATCCTCGACAAGGGCGTCCTGGTCCGGGACAACGGCGTACCGGGCTGGCTGCGGGTCACCGCGGGCACCCCGGCAGAGAACGACGCGTTCCTCGATGCGGTACGCGAACTCAAGAAGGAGCACGACGCATGAGCCCCCGCGTAGGCCGCGTGGAACGCACCACCAAGGAAACGTCCGTGCTCGTCGAGATCAACCTCGACGGCACCGGAAAGGTCGATGTCGCCACCGGGGTCGGCTTCTACGACCACATGCTCGACCAGCTCGGCCGTCACGGCCTCTTCGACCTCACGGTCAAGACCGAGGGCGACCTGCACATCGACACCCACCACACCATCGAGGACACCGCGCTCGCGCTCGGCGCCGCCTTCAAGCAGGCCCTCGGCGACAAGGTCGGCATCTACCGCTTCGGCAACTGCACCGTCCCGCTGGACGAGTCGCTCGCCCAGGTCACCGTCGACCTCTCCGGCCGCCCGTACCTGATCCACACCGAGCCGGAGAACATGGCCCCGATGATCGGGACCTACGACACGACGATGACCCGCCACATCTTCGAGTCCTTCGTCGCCCAGGCGCAGATCGCCCTGCACATCCACGTCCCGTACGGGCGCAACGCGCACCACATCGTCGAGTGCCAGTTCAAGGCGCTCGCCCGCGCCCTGCGCTACGCCTCCGAGCACGACCCGCGCGCCGCCGGCATCCTGCCCTCCACGAAGGGCGCCCTGTGACCGGCCTCAACACCATTCTGATCGTCGTCGGCCTCTTCCTGGCCGGCGGCGTCTACTCCTTCGCCAAGCAGGGGATGCCCAAGGGCGTCATCGTGCTGCTGTCGATCGGATCCGTGATGTGCCTGGTAGCGGGCATCCTGCGGATCCAGGGCCTGTGGGACTGAGAGCGGGTACGTCATGAGTGAGAACCAGAAGAAGGTCGTCGTCTTCGACTACGGCTTCGGCAACGTCCGGTCCGCCGAGCGGGCCCTCGCCCGGGTCGGCGCGGACGTCGAGATCACCCGCGACTTCGACCGCGCGATGAACGCCGACGGGCTGCTCGTCCCCGGCGTCGGCGCGTTCTCCGCCTGTATGGACGGGCTGAAGCGGGCCCGCGGTGACTGGATCGTCGGCCGCCGGCTGGCCGGCGGCCGCCCCGTCATGGGCATCTGCGTCGGGATGCAGATCCTCTTCGAGCGCGGCATCGAGCACGGCGTGGAGACCGAGGGCCTGGACGAATGGCCCGGCACGGTCGGCCCCCTGAAGGCCGACGTCGTTCCGCACATGGGCTGGAACACCGTGGAGGCCCCCGAGGACTCCCGGCTCTTCGCCGGACTGGATCCCGAGGCCCGGTACTACTTCGTGCACTCCTACGCGGCGCACGACTGGACCCTCGAAGTCACCAACGCCAAGATCCGTGCCCCCAAGGTCACTTGGTCCACGCACGGCGAACGGTTCGTGGCCGCCGTGGAGAACGGCGCGCTGTGGGCCACCCAGTTCCACCCCGAGAAGTCCGGCGATGCCGGCGCCCAGCTGCTGACCAACTGGATCGAGACGCTGTAATGCCGAAGCTTGAACTGCTCCCCGCCGTCGACGTCCGCGACGGCCAGGCCGTCCGCCTCGTCCACGGCGAGTCCGGCTCCGAGACCTCCTACGGCTCCCCGCTGGAGGCCGCCCTCGCCTGGCAGTCCGCCGGCGCCGAGTGGCTGCACCTCGTCGACCTGGACGCCGCCTTCGGCACGGGCGACAACCGCGCCCTGATCGCCGAGGTCGCCGGGGCCATGGACATCAAGGTCGAGCTGTCCGGCGGCATCCGCGACGACGCCTCGCTGGAGGCCGCGCTCGCCACCGGCTGCCGCCGCGTCAACCTCGGCACCGCCGCCCTGGAGACCCCCGAGTGGGTCGCCAAGGTCATCGCCGAGCACGGCGACAAGATCGCCGTCGGCCTCGACGTCCGCGGCACCACCCTGCGCGGCCGCGGCTGGACCCGCGACGGCGGGGACCTCTACGAGACCCTCGCCCGCCTCGACGCCGAGGGCTGCGCCCGCTACGTCGTCACCGACATCGCCAAGGACGGCACCCTGGAAGGCCCCAACCTGGGCCTCCTGCGCGACGTCTGCGCGGTCACCGACCGCCCGGTCGTCGCTTCCGGCGGCGTCTCGTCGCTGGACGACCTCCGCGCGATCTCCCTCCTCGTCCCCGAAGGCGTCGAGGGCGCGATCGTCGGCAAGGCGCTGTACGCCAAGGCGTTCACGCTGGAAGAGGCGCTCAAGGCGGTCGCCGCATGACGGACGCCGCCGCCCCGGCCACGGGCGTGCGCCGAATCTCCACCGGCGCGCCCTGGGAGGAGAAGTTCGGCTACTCCCGCGCGGTCGAACTCCCGGGCGGGCTCGTCCTGGTGGCCGGCTGCACCTCCGTGGTCAACGGCCAGATCGCCGCGGGCTCCCCGTACGAGCAGGCCGTCACCTCTTTCGACGTCGCGTTCGCGGCGCTGGAGCAGGTGGGCCTGGGACGCGAGGACGTCGTCCGCACCCGGATGTACATCACGCACGCCCGGGACGTGGACGAGGTCGGCCGCGCCCACAAGGAGCTGTTCGACGCCGTGCGCCCCGCCGCCTCGATGATCATCGTATCCGGTTTCGTGGATCCGAGCCTGGTCGTCGAGGTCGAGGTCGAGGCCTACCGAGGAGGCACGAAGTGACACTTGCCGTACGGGTCATCCCCTGCCTCGACGTCGACAACGGCCGGGTCGTCAAGGGCGTCAACTTCCAGAACCTCCGCGACGCGGGCGACCCCGTCGAGATGGCCAAGCTGTACGACGCCGAGGGTGCCGACGAGCTGACCTTCCTCGACATCACCGCCTCCAGCGGCGACCGCGAGACGACGTACGACGTGGTCCGCCGCACCGCCGAGCAGGTCTTCATCCCGCTCACCGTCGGCGGTGGCGTCCGCACCCCGGAGGACGTCGACAAGCTGCTGCGCGCCGGAGCGGACAAGGTCGGCGTCAACACCGCCGCCATCGCCCGCCCCGACCTCATCCGCGAGATCGCCGAACGCTTCGGACGCCAGGTCCTGGTGCTCTCGGTCGACGCCCGCCGCACTCCGGAGGGCACGTTCGAGGTCACCACGCACGGCGGCCGCAAGGGCACCGGCATCGACGCCGTCGAGTGGGCCCACCGGGCCGCCGAGCTGGGCGCGGGCGAGATCCTGCTCAACTCGATGGACGCCGACGGCACCAAGGACGGCTACGACACCGAGATGATCGAGGCGGTCCGGAAGCACGTCACCGTGCCCGTCATCGCCTCCGGCGGCGCGGGCCGGCTCGGCGACTTCGCCCCGGCGATCGGGGCGGGGGCCGACGCGGTGCTCGCCGCGTCCGTCTTCCACTTCGGCGACCTGCGGATCTCCGAGGTCAAGGGCGCGCTGCGGGACGCGGGCCACCCGGTCCGCTGAACCCGTACGCAGTGCGAGGCGGTATCACCGGTCTGCCGAGACCGGTGATACCGCCGATGCGTACCCCCGGGACACAGGGTGAGAGTGGCGACCGCCGGCGAACGACGCCGGCGGCCGCGCGGGGTTCCGAAAGCCTCTGGACGACGGGCTCACGGGTCTCGCGTGGTGTGGTTCCCCGCCACCTCCGAGAGGATCCCCCCGTGCAGCAGCACCTCCCCTCCGGCACCATCCCCCCGCGCTCTTCCCGCCCGAGCCGCTCCGGTACGTTCACGGGCCGCTCCCGTACGCTGACGGGTCTGGTGACCGCCGGCGCTGCCACCGCCGGTCTCCTGATGACCGCCCTGGTCCCCGGAGCCCAGGCGGCCGACAACCCCTACGAGCGCGGCCCGGCCCCCACCAACGCCTCCATCGAGGCGAGCCGGGGTTCGTACGCCACCTCCCAGACCTCCGTCTCCTCGCTCGCCGTGAGCGGATTCGGCGGTGGCACCATCCACTACCCGACGTCCACCGCGGACGGTACCTTCGGCGCGGTCGTCATCTCGCCCGGCTTCACCGCGTACGAGTCCTCGATCGCCTGGCTGGGACCGCGCCTGGCCTCCCAGGGCTTCGTCGTCTTCACCATCGACACCAACACCACGCTCGACCAGCCCGACAGCCGGGGCCGCCAACTCCTCGCGGCCCTGGACTACCTGACCCAGCGCAGCTCGGTCCGGGCACGGGTCGACGCCGGGCGCCTCGGTGTGATGGGTCACTCGATGGGCGGCGGTGGCTCCCTGGAAGCCGCCAAGAGCCGCACATCGCTGAAGGCGGCGATTCCGCTGACCGGCTGGAACACCGACAAGACCTGGCCCGAACTGCGCACGCCCACCCTCGTGGTGGGGGCGGACGGGGACAGCGTCGCCCCGGTCGCCACACACTCCGAACCGTTCTACGAGTCGCTGCCCGGCTCCCTGGACAAGGCGTACCTGGAGCTGCGCGGCGCCTCGCACTTCACGCCGAACACCTCCAACACGACGATCGCCAAGTACAGCATCTCCTGGCTGAAGCGATTCATCGACAATGACACCCGCTACGAGCAGTTCCTCTGCCCGCTCCCGCGGCCGAGCCTGACCATCGCGGAGTACCGGGGCACCTGCCCGCACACGGCGTAGACCCGACGTCCGGACCCTGCCGCGCTGTGCTCCGGCACAGCGCGGCAGGGCTTCGGATGGGAGCCCGCACCGCACCGGGCGGGACGCGGACGCGACGCTTCCTCCCTGGCCTACGGATACGTACCGTGCCGGTGTGACCCCATCGACGACCGTGCGCAGTCCGCTCCGGCTGTACGGCCGGGACGATGAACTCGCCACCCTGGAAAAGCTGTTGGCGCTGTTGCGGCGAGGTGACGGGAGTGCGCTGGTGCTGGCGGCGCCGCCCGGCCTCGGCCGTACGGCGCTGCTGCGCGCGGCAGCCGAGGCCCACCGCGACCGTGGCTCCGTGTTGTACGCCACGGCCGCCCCCGCCGAACGTGCCGTGCCCTGCAGCGGCTTGGGCGCCCTGCTCGGTGTGGGGCCGGCCGGGGCTTCGCCGGGCGCTCCACCCACCGGCGTCACGCCCGACGCCCTGGCCGGCCGGCTGCGGGAGTTCGCCGCTCGCGGGCCGCTGCTGGTCTGCGTCGACGACGCGCACGCCTGGGACGCGGCGTCGCGGGCCGCCCTCGCCTTCGCGGCCCGCGGGCCGGGTGCGGGCAGCCGGATCGCCTTCCTCCTCTCGGCCGCGGACGGCACCGCCTTCGCCGGACTGCCCACGCTGCATCTCGCGCCCTTGGACGAAGGGGCCGCCTCGGCGCTCCTGGACCGGCTGGCCGCCGGCACGGAAGGGCTCGACCCGGTCGTGCGCGCCGAACTCCTCCGCGAGGCGGGCGGAAACCCGCGCCTGCTGGCCGGGCTCACCGGCTGCCTCACCCCGGACCAGCTCGCCGGACGCACTCCGCTGCCCTGGCCCCTGCCCGGCGGCGAAGCGGTGCTGGCCGCCCACGCCGAACGCCTCGACGACCTCCCGGACCGGACCCGCACCCTGCTCCTGCTCGCCGCCGCGGCCCAGGAGCACGAGCCGGAAGGCGCTGGGGCCGACGCGCTGCTCCTGCTGCGCGCGGGCACCCGCATCGGACTGCCCCGGGCCTTCCTGGACCGGGCCCTGTTCGACGGCACCGGGTTCGGTGGCCTGCTCCAACGGGCCGGCAGCCGCGTTCACTTCGCCCACCGTCTCGCCGCCCGTGCTGTGCTCCACCACGCCCCCTGGGCCCGTCGCAGAGCCGCCCACGAACTGCTCGCCACCCTGTTGGCGGAGACCGGCGACCGGGGCGCGGTGGACGATTCGCGGGCCCGGGACGTGCCGGGCTTCCCGGAGGCCCGCACGGCGCGAACCACCGCACTCCCGCTCGCGGCCCTCGTCCAGCGGGCCTGCGCCGCTTCCGGTCCGGACGCAGCGCTGGCCGCCGGGCTCGAAGCGGCCGCCGTCGCCCCCTCCTCGCACGCCGCCCGCGCCGCCGCACTGGCCCGTGCCGCCCTGCTCTCCACCGGGCCGGCCCTGCGCGCAGCCCGGTTCGCCGCGGCGGCCGAGCAGGCACGGCTGGCGGGCAACCCACCCCTGGCCCGGGCCCTGCTGGCCAGAACCGGGCCCCGCTCGGCCGACGCCGCTCCCGCGGATCCTGCGACCACCCCTGGCGTCGCCGTCACCGACCCGACGCCGGGGCTCGCCCCGTACGTCGACGGCATGCTGGCCCTCCGCTCCGGGCCCGTGGCCGACGCCCACGAGGTCCTGCTGGCCGCGGCCGCGCTCCTCGCGCCGCACGATCACCGCCGGGCGCTCGACGCCCTTCTCGGCGCGGCCGAGGCGGCTTGGGCGGCAGGGGACGCTCTCGGCTACCTCGACGCCATGAAGCGTCTCGCCCGCACCCCGGCGGACGAGACCCTGGACCACTACCGGGCCGGCATGAGCGCCGTGCTCGAAGGCCGCACCGCCGAAGGGCACGCCCGCCTCCGCCGTTGCCTCGCCCCCGGCGGGGACCCCGGCGACCCGGCCGCGCTGCTCCGGGCCGGCGTCGCGGCCCTGGTCCTCGGCGACATCGCCGTCGCGTGCCGCGCGGGCGCCCGCGCGCTCGCCGCCGTACGGACCAGGGGTCCCGACACGCTGCTGCCCCAGGCGCTCGAGCACCTCGCCTACGCCGAACTGCGGGCCGGGCGGCACGCCGGTGCGCGGGCTCATGCCCTGGAGGGCCTGCATGCAGCCCGGCGCACGGGGCAGCCCAACAGCTCCGCCCATCTGCATGCCGTGCTCGCCCTCGCCGCGTCGGTGGAAGGGCCTGCCGAGGTGTGCGACGCACACGGGGACGCCGCGATGGCCGAGGCGGGCCCGCACGGGCTGGTCCAGGCTGTCACCCTCGCCACCTGGGCCCGGGCCCGGGCGGGCCTGGCCGCCGGGCGGCCGGGCGAGGCGGCCGCCCGGCTGGCCCCCCTGATCAAGGCCGGGCCGGGGCGCGGCCACTTCGCCACCCGGACGCTCGCCGTGCCCTGCTGGGTCGAGGCCGCCGTGCTGGACGGACGGCTTCCCGAGGAGTCCCGTGCACTCCACGCCGCCGTCGACGAGTTCGCCTTCTGGGCCGCCCGGGCAGCCGACCCGGGCGCCCCCGCCCAGCTGGCCCGCTGCCGGGCCCTCCTCGCCCCCGCCGACGAGGCCGATGCCCGCTACTCCGAGGCCCTGGCCCGCCACGAAGAGGCCGGCGGCGACTTCGAGCGGGCCCGTACCCATCTGCTGTACGGGCAGTGGCTGCGCCGCCGTCGGCGTACCCGCGAGGCCCGCCGCCCGCTGCGCGACGCCCTGGTCGGCTTCCAGCGCTGCTCGGCCCGCGCCTGGGCGGAGAGGGCGGCCGGGGAGCTACGGGCGGCGGGGGAGCCGGCCGGAGCCCGGACCGACCTGGCGGGCGACCCGTTGGCGGCGCTCACCCCCCAGCAGCAGCGCATCGCCCGCTGCGTCGCCGAGGGGGCGACCAACCGCGAAGTGGCGCTGCGGCTCTCGCTCAGTCCCCGCACGGTCGACCATCACCTCCGTAACGTCTTCGCCGCCCTCTCCATCCGCTCCCGCACCGAGCTGGCCCGGCTGCTGAGCCCCTGACCTCCCTCATGGCCGTTCCACGGCCGGGAGGTTGCGAGACCGTGATGACGAGTTCGGCGCAGACCTCTAGGTACCGACTGGGCGGTATGTCATTCTGCGGGCGTCAGGATCGTCTCGCCGCGCTCGCGCCCGCCCGGGCCGGTGCGCCGGGCCCGCCGCTCGCGCGGCGGGCCGATTCCCGGTGGAGGCCGCCATGCCACAGGTCGTACGTTCGCGGATCGGGGCGCTGCACGGCCCCTCCCCGGTACCGCCGTTGCCGCACCGCTTCCGGTCCCTGGCCGACCGCGAGTCCGTCGAGGTGCTGCACCGGGCAGCCCGGGTCCTCGTCGCGTCGCTGCCCGCGCTCACCGACCGGCTCGTCGAGGCCCTGCACGCCCAGGAGCCCGCCTACCGGGCGGCGATCGACTCCGACCGGGCCGAGGTCTGGCAGGAGGTCCACCACTCCCTGCGGCACAACGTCGGCTCCCTGATCCAGCCCCGTGAGTTCCGGGAGTCGGCGCACCGCACCTCCCGCTGGATCGGCGAGATCCGCGCCGAGCAGGGCGTGCCGCTCGATGCCGTCCTGCACGCTTTCCGGATGGGCGGCGCGATGGTCTGGCAGGACCTCGTGGACGAGACCGCCCGGCGCGACCCCGACGACATCCGGCTGCTCGTCCATGTCGCCGCCGATGTGTGGAACTTCGTGGACGAGCACTGCGGGGTCGTCGCGGACGCCTACCGGCAGGCCGAGCGGCGGCTGTCCTGGCGCCGCGAGAACCGCCAGCGGCTGATGGTCGCCGCCCTGCTCGACGGGACCGCCCGGATCGCGGACCTGGCCGAAGCGGCGGAGATGCTGGGGCTGCCGGAGCAGGGGCGGTACGCGGTGCTCGCGGTGGCCGCCGGCCCGCGCGAGCCGGGGTCCGGAGCCGGGCCCGGGGCCGTCGCCCGCCCGCCGGTGGAGCTGCCCGCAGGTGCCCCGGGAGCCACCGCGCTCTGGCACCCGGGCCCGGACGCCGAGTTCGCGATCCTGCCGCTGACGGGCCCGCCCGGCGAGCTGAGCGAGCTGGCCGCCGCGCTGGACGTACCGGCCGGGACCCGGGCCGGGATCGGCTCCGCCGTCGAGGGCCTGGCCGCCCTGGGCGACGCCCGGCGGCTGGCGGAGACCGCGCTGCGGGCCTGCCCGGCCTCCGGCGGGACCGTCCTGCTCGACGAGCACCTCCCGGACGCCCTGGTCGTGTCGTCCCCGGCGCTCGCCGGCGCGCTCGCCGACCGGGTGCTGGGCCCGCTGGACCGGCTGGACCCCGCCGACCGCGACGTCATCGTGGAGACCCTCACCGCCTGGCTGGACGCGGACGGCTCGGCGCAGCGGGCGGGCGCCCGGCTCTACTGCCACCGCAACACCGTCCTCAACCGCCTCCGCCGCTTCGAACAGCTCACCGGCCGGTGCCTCACCCGCCCCCGGGACGCGGTCGAGGTCTCGCTCGCCCTGGCGGCACGGCGGCTGCTGGGCACCTGAGACACCCCGGCCGTCCGACACCGCCCGACGCCCGAAAACTCCGCAACAAATATTGTGCAATTCTTCTTGCGCAACATTTCCTGCGTATCTATGGTCATGTCATGCCCAGTGAAGAGCGACGCCGCATCTCCGACCTCGACACCCTCAAGGCGATCGGCCACCCCCTGCGCCTGAAGCTCTACCGCGCCCTGCACATCAAGCGCACGGCCACCGCCTCCCAGCTCGCCGAACAGGTCGACGAGGCGGTCTCCCTCGTCAGCTACCACCTGCGCAAGCTCGCCGACCACGGACTGATCGAACCGGCCGAGGGCCAGGGCACCGACGGCCGGGAACGCTGGTGGCAGCCGTCCTCCCGAGGGCTGACCTTCAGCGACGCGGACTTCGACGACGCGCCGGACAGGGCCGCCGTCTATGCCGCCGCCAACCGCATGTCCTTCGACCAGCACGTCGAGCTCTACCGCGCCCACCAGGGCGCACGGCACACCTGGGACGCGGAGTGGCGCAGCGCCTCCTGGAGCTCGGAGAACCTCCTCAGGCTCACCGCCGCGGAGCTGGCCGCCCTCAGCCAGGAGATGGGCGCGCTGATCGACCGTTACGAGGAAGCGGGCCGCGCCCGCGACGACGCGGGCGACACGGAGGGCCGGGAAAGCGTCGCCCTGCACACGTACGGGTTCCCCTTCCGCCCCTGAGACCTGCGCCCTGCGCCCCCTGAGACCTGAGCCCCGCGCCGCTGCCTCCGGAAGGACCCGACCCGTGACCGTCACCGCTGCCGTGGAAGCCCCCGAACGCCCCGCGCACCGCGACCCGAACGTCCTGCGCTGGCTCGGCGCGTACACCGCGTCGATGATCGGCGACAGCGTCTACTTCATGGCCCTCGCCTGGGCCGCCGCCCGTACCGGCAGCGCCTCCGGCACCGGCCTCGTCCTCGCCGCGGGATCGATACCCCGGGCGCTCCTCATGCTCGGCGGGGGAGTGCTCGCCGACCGGCTCGGGCCCCGCCGCGTCGTCATCGGCAGCGACGCCGCCCGCGCCGTTCTGGTCCTCGTCCTCGCCGCGATCCTGGTCCTCACCGCGCCCACCGTGGGCGTCCTGGTGGTCGTCGCCCTGCTCTTCGGCGCGGTCGACGCCCTGTTCCTGCCCGCCGTCGGGGCGCTGCCGCCCCGGATCAGCTCCCCGGGCCAGCTCGCCCGGATCCAGGGCCTGCGCGCCCTGGCCGCGCGCGGCTCCTCGATCATCGGCGCGCCGATGGGCGGGGTCGCCGTGGCGACCGGCGGGCCCTCGCTCGCCTTCGCCGCCGCCGGAGTGCTCTTCGCCCTGTCCCTGCCGCTGCTCCTGAGCCTGCGGATCAGACCCCTGCCCGGGCCGGACACCTCCGGCGAGGCGGCGGCCGCCGAGAAGGCCCCCAACGCCTGGCACGACCTCGTCGGCGGGCTCCGGTACATCCGCCGCCACTCCCTGCTCGGCCCTCTGATGCTCGTCATAGCCCTCAGCGAGCTCGGCTTCGTCGGGCCGCTCAACCTCGGTCTGATCCTGCTCTCCGAGCAGCGCGGCTGGGGCGCCTCCGGCATGGGCTGGATCGTCGCCGGATTCGCCGCCGGAGCGGCCGGGTCCGCCCTCGTCCTCGCCGTCCGGGGCCGGGTGCCGCGCGCCGGACTCGTGATGTGTCTGATGGCGCTCGTCGGCGCCATCGGCCTCGCCGCCCTGGCCCAGGTCCCCACGGTGGCCCTCGCCGCCGCGGTCGCCGCGTTCGTCGGCCTCACGGCCGGTCTGGCCGGCGCGCTGTGCGGTGCCCTCGTCCAGACCGCCGCCGACCCGGCGTACCTGGGCCGGGTCACGTCCGTGTCGACGTTCTTCACCTACGCCATCGCCCCGCTGAGCTACCCCGTCACCGGGGCCGCCGTCGCCCTCTGGGGCACCGGGCCGGTCTTCGCGGTCAGCGCGGCCGTGTGCGCGGCCGGCGGCGCGATGGGCCTCGCCCTCACCGCACTCCGCCGCGCCGAACTGCCCCGCTGACCCGGAGACCGCCCGACCGGGGGCGGCGGTCCCGGCAGAACCCCCGCCGGACCACCGACCCCGCCACGCGGACTACATCCCCAGCTCGGCCTTCCGCAGCCGCTCCACCGCCGCCTCGTCGCCCTCCACCCGCACGTCCGCCGAGTCCTGCCGGCCGAACGCGTACAGCAGCAGCTGCTCGGCCGGCTCCCCGGTCACCGTCACCACCGGGGGTGCCCTTGTGGGCCACCGCCGTCCGGCCGTCCGGGCGGCGCAGCACCAGCCCCACGGGGGACCTGCGGCCCAGCAGCCGGGAGGTCTTCTCGGTGTGGGACCAGAGCACATCGGCGAAGACCGGGTCCAGCTCGCGGCGCGACCAGTCGGGCTGGGCCCGCCGGACATCCTCCGCGTGGACGAAGAACTCGACCGTGTTGGCCGCCTCGTCGATCTGCTTCAGGGCCATCGGGGAGAACCGGGGCGGGCCGGTACGGATCAGCTGGATCAGTTCCTCGTACGGCTTCGCCGCGAACTCCGCCTGCACCCGCTCCAGCCGGGCCTTCAGCGCACTCACCAGCAGCCCGCCCGCCGCGTCCGCGCGGCGTTCGCGGACCACCACATGGGCGGCCAGGTCGCGGGTCTTCCAGCCGTCGCACAGGGTCAGGGCCTCGGGACCGGCCGCTTCCAACAGATCGGCGAGCAGAAGACGTTCACGCTTCGCATGGGTCGACATGCCCGCCAGCGTACGACCGTCACCCCGGGTCCGCCCAGTGGACGTCCGGCCGGGAAGCGCCCGGAACCACGGCACAATGGGCCCCATGACCAGCACGCCCGACGCGACCCCGCCCGCCGGCAACCTCGACCCCGCCATCGCCGCCCGCCTCAAGCGCGGCGCCGACGGCCTGGTCCCGGCCATCGCCCAGCAGTACGACACCGGTGAGGTGCTGATGCTCGGCTGGATGGACGACGAGGCGCTGCACCGCACCCTCACGACGGGCCGCTGCACCTACTGGTCGCGCAGCCGCCAGGAGTACTGGGTCAAGGGCGACACCTCGGGTCACGTCCAGCACGTGAAGTCCGTCGCCCTGGACTGCGACGCCGACACCGTCCTCGTCAAGGTCGACCAGACCGGCGCTGCCTGCCACACGGGCGACCGCACCTGCTTCGACGCCGACGTCCTCCTCGACAGCTAAGGTCCGGCCATGGATCTCGACACCTTCCGCAAGCTGGCCGTCGACCGGCGCGTCGTCCCCGTCAGCCGCCGCCTCCTCGCGGACGGCGACACCCCGGTCGGCCTGTACCGCAAGCTCGCCGCCGAACGCCCCGGCACCTTCCTGCTGGAGTCCGCCGAGAACGGCCGCACCTGGTCGCGCTACTCCTTCATCGGCGTCCGCAGCGACGCCACCCTCACCACCCGCGACGGCGAGGCCCACTGGCTGGGCACCCCGCCCGTCGGCGTCCCCGTGGCCGGCGACCCGCTGGACGCGCTGCGGGCCACCGTCGAGACCCTGCACACCCCGCGCGACCTGGTCGTGGACGAGGGCCTCCCGCCGTTCACCGGCGGCATGGTCGGCTACCTCGGCTACGACATCGTGCGCCGCCTGGAGAAGATCGGCGAGCACGGCGGCGACGACCTGAAGCTGCCCGAGCTCACCATGCTCCTCACCTCGGACCTCGCCGTCCTCGACCACCAGAACGGCACCGTCCTGCTGATCGCCAACGCGATCAACCACAACGACCTCGCCAGCGGCGTCGACGAGGCCCACGCGGACGCCGTCGCCCGCCTCGACGCGATGGAGCGCGACCTGCGCCGCCCGGTCGAGAACGCCCCCGCCGTCCTGCCCCCGTCCGAGCTGCCCCCGTACACCGCACTGTGGGGCGGCGAGGCCTACCAGGACGCCGTGGACGACATCAAGGAGCGGATCCGGGCGGGCGAGGCCTTCCAGGTCGTCCCCTCCCAGCGCTTCGAGACGCCCTGCACCGCGAGCGCCCTGGACGTCTACAGGGTCCTGCGGGCCACCAACCCGTCCCCGTACATGTACCTCTTCCGCTTCGACGGGTTCGACGTCGTCGGCTCCAGCCCCGAGGCCCTCGTCAAGGTCGAGGACGGCCGGGCCATGGTCCACCCGATCGCCGGGACCCGGCACCGCGGCACCACCCCGCAGGAGGACCAGGCGCTCGCCGAGGAACTGCTCGCCGACCCCAAGGAGCGCGCCGAGCACCTGATGCTCGTCGATCTCGGCCGCAACGACCTGGGCCGGGTCTGCGAACCGGGCAGCGTCGAGGTCGTCGACTTCATGTCCATCGAGCGCTACTCCCACGTGATGCACATCGTCTCCACCGTCACCGGCCGCGTCACCGAGGACCGCACCGCCTTCGACGTCCTCACCGCCTGCTTCCCCGCGGGCACCCTCTCCGGAGCCCCCAAGCCCCGCGCCATGCAGATCATCGAGGAGCTGGAGCCGAGCCGCCGCGGACTGTACGGGGGCTGCGTCGGCTACCTCGACTTCGCCGGGGACTCCGACACCGCCATCGCCATCCGGACCGCGCTCCTTCGCGACGGCACCGCGTACGTGCAGGCCGGGGCGGGCGTCGTCGCCGACTCCGACCCGGTCGCCGAGGACACCGAATGCCGCAACAAGGCGGCGGCCGTGCTCCGCGCCGTCCATACGGCCAACCGGCTCCACGGCCGCTGAACCGCTGACGGCCGACCGGCTCCACGGGCGTCGGGGCGGTAGGGGATAGTGGAGGGCGTGAGTGCTGTTCCCGTACCCCAGCCCCGTGCCCGCACCGCCGCGTACGCGGCGCGGGCCGCCGGATCGTCGCCGCGCTCCTGGCCCTCAGCGGCCTCGGCGCCACCCTCAGCGCCTGGGCCGGCGCCTCCGACAGCACGGCCCTCGACGAGGAGGCGGCCAGGACCACCGGTGACGCGGCGGCCACCATCCACGCCCTCAGTCACACCGCCTGGCCCTATGTCACCGCCGCCGGCGGCCTGCTGATCCTGCTTGCGGGTCTCCTCGCCCTGCGCTACGGCAGCCGCTGGCCCGCCATGTCCGGGAAGTACGAGCGCGACGGCACCCCCCGCC
>NZ_QWFA01000013.1 GCF_003501885.1 Streptomyces globisporus | reverse complement strand
CCCGCATCCCGCCCCGACCTCTCCCTTCTCCCCCGCCCGAGCAAGGTCTCCTCGCTCGGCGGCCGCCTCACACTGGACCGGGACACCACCGTCCGCGCGCTGCCGGGCGCGGAACCGGCGGCGGACCTGCTGCGCACCCTGGTCGGCCACCCCGCCGGGCTTCCCCTCGTGCCGGCGCCCGACGGCCGGGTCGTCCTCGCCCTGGACGACCGGCTCGGCGGCCTCGGCGAGGAGGGGTACGGACTGACGGTCGCCCCGCAGGCGCTCCAGTTGCGCGCCGCCCACCGCACCGGGCTGCTCCGGGGCATCCAGACGATCCGCCAACTCCTGCCCGCCGAGGCCCTGTCGGGCGGGGCGGCGGGCACCGGCTCCTGGGAGCTGCCCTGCGTCGAGATCACCGACGTACCGGACCGGCCGTGGCGCGGGGCGATGCTGGACGTGGCGCGCCGCTTCCAGCCGATCGGCTATCTGCGCCGGTACGTGGACCTGTTGGCGCTGCACAAGCTGAACGTCCTGCACCTCCACCTCACCGACGACCAGGGCTGGCGGATGCCGGTCGACGCCTACCCCCGGCTGATCACGGTCGGCTCCCGGCGGGCCCGGTCGCAGAAGGGCCCGACCGGTCCGGACGGGGCGCACTTCGACGCGGTGCCGCACGAAGGTGCGTACACCAAGGCGGAGTTGAGAGGGCTGGTGCGGTACGCGGCGGAGCGCGGGATCACCGTCGTGCCGGAGATCGAGATGCCCGGCCATGTGCGGGCGGCGCTCGCCGCCTACCCGGAGCTGGGCAACCACCCGGACCGGCAGCTGGACGTGTGGACCCGCTGGGGGGTGTGCGACACGATCCTCGGCGTCCACGAGGGGGTCTTCGACTTCTGCCGGGCCGTGCTGGAGGAGGTGATGGACGTCTTCCCGTCGCCGTACGTCCACATCGGCGGCGAGGAGTGCCCGACCACCGAGTGGGAGGACAGCCGGGCCGCCCGGGGGCGCGCGGCGACCCTCGGGCTCGCGGGCCCGGCCGAGCTGCACGGCTGGTTCATGGGCCGGGTCGGGGCGTTCCTGGTGGAGCGCGGCCGGATCCCGCTCGGCTGGGTCGAGAACGGCGCCGAACTCCCCCCGGAGTTCACGGTGATGACCTGGCGCGACGCCACGCACGCCCGGGCCGCCGCCCGCCGCGGCCATCAGGTGATCGCCGCGCACCACCGGGCGACCTATCTCGACTACGCCCAGTCCACGGACCCGACCGAGCCGGTCGCCCAGCCCGGCGCGCCGGTTCCCCTGCACACGGTCCACGACTACGAACCGGCGCCGCACGACTGGCCCGAGGCGGAGCGGGCCCGGGTGCTCGGCACCCAGGTCCAGCTGTGGACGGAGTACGCCCGCACCCCCGAGGAGATCGAGTACCTCAGCTTTCCCCGGCTCTGCGCACTCGCCGACCGTTCCTGGTCCGGCGGGCGCGGCGACTGGCCGGGGTTCGTCGAGCGGCTGCGCCACCACACCGCCCGGCTGGACGCCCTGGGCGTCCCCTACCGCCCCCTGGACGCGCGGTCGCTCGCGACGGCCGTGTCCGCGTCCCCCTCCGCAGGAACAGCGCGACTCCACCCGTAACCACTCCCCCACCACCGTTCCGGAGAGGAACACCCGTGAACACATCACGCAGGAATCCGCACAGGTCCAGGCTGCGCACCGCCGCCGCCTCGGCCGTCGCCGTGGCCCTGGCCGCCACCGGTCTGGCCACCCTGCCGTCCTCGGCTTCCGCCGCGGCCGACGGGATCGTGGTCCAGTACCGGACGAGCGCGTCCGGAGCGAGCGCCGACCAGAGCGAGCCGTGGCTGAAGGTCCGCAACGCCGGCTCCACCTCCGTACCGCTCAGCGGCGTCAAGGTCCGGTACTACTTCAAGGCCGACTCGCCCTCCGCCGCCTACCGGTTCGCCTGTTCCTGGGCGGTGAAGGGGTGCGCGAACATCACCGGTACGTTCGGGACGCTCGCGAACCCGACTGCCATCGCCGACCGCTATCTGGAGATCGGCTTCACCGCAGGGGCGGGCTCGCTCGCACCGGGCGCGGACACCGGGGACATGCAACTCCGCTTCCACCAGGCGTCCTGGGCCTCGCTCGTCCAGTCCGACGACTACTCCTTCGGCCCGGACCGGACGGCGTACGGCGACTGGTCCAAGGTGACGGCCCACGTGAACGGGGCCACCGTGTGGGGCGAGGCGCCCGGGGGCAACGGCCCGACCGACCCGCCGGACCCGACGGACCCGCCGACCGACGGCCCCCGGCTCTTCGACGACTTCGACTACAGCTCCCACACCGACCCGAAGATCAACGCCAACGGCTGGAGCGTACGGTCCAACTCCGGCGGCCCCGGAGTGCCGGGCGCGACCTGGGCTCCCGAGAACGTCACCTTCGCCTCGCAGAGCGGGAACTCGGTGATGAACCTGGAGACGTCGACGGCGGGCACAGGCGCTTCGACGAAGCACACCGAGATCCTGACCAAGTCGATGAAGTTCAAGAACGGGACCTACGCGTCCCGGGTGAAGTTCAGCGACACCCCGCGCTCGGGCCCGGACGGCGACCGGATCGTGCAGACCTTCTTCACCATCAACGACCTCAAGGCGCCGATGGCGGACGACTACGCGGAGTACGACTTCGAGTATCTGCCGAACGGCGGCTGGGGCGAGCCCGCCAACATCCTCTACACGACCTCGTGGGAGACCTACCGGCCCGACCCGTGGGAGGCGGTCAACGCGCACAGTGAGGTCCGGGCGTCGTACGCGGGCTGGCACGACCTGGTGGTGACGATCGACGGCAACCAGATCACGTACTACGTCGACGGTCAGCACTTCGGGACGCACGGGGCGGCGTATCTGCCCGAGCGGCCGATGTCGATCAACTTCAACCAGTGGCTGATCGACCTGGAGGGCCAGGCGAGCACGGCACCCCGCGCCTACGACCAGCAGGTGGACTACGTCCTGCATGTGAAGGACCAGGTGCTCACCCCCTCCCAGGTGAACGCGATGGTCGGGGCGTACCGCAGTGCGGGGACGAGCTTCGAGGACACGGTTCCGGCCGGATAGCGAGCGGCGCGTACGGCGTGAGAGCCGGGCGGGGCGGGGGTCGAAGGCGGCCTCCGCCCCGCTTTCGCATGCCCGAAGGCACCCGTGTTCGCAGGTCCGAAGGGGCCCGCACCTCCCCTGCCGTGCGCCGCCGACCGGGGCGAATTTTGCGGCACCCCCTTGACAGCCCCACCCCCCTCCGGGCAATCTTCCGTTAAGCAGAAACTAACTTCCGCAATACGGAAGGAGCGCCGAAACCCTCATGGGATACCCGGACCAGCGCTTCGATGTGAACCTCTCGATCCTCTTCACGGAACTCCCGCTCCTGGAGCGTCCCGCGGCAGCCGCCGCGGCGGGCTTCACCGCGGTCGAGCTGTGGTGGCCCTGGATCGAGACCCCCACCCCGCCGCAGGCGGAGCTCGACGCCCTCAAGAAGGCGCTCGACGACGCCGGCACCCAACTGGTGGGACTGAACTTCTACGCCGGACAGCTGCCCGGCCCCGACCGCGGCGCGCTCTCCGTGCCCGGCGAGGAGTCGGACCGCTTCCGCGCCAACATCGAGGTGGCGGCCGACTTCGCCGCCTCGGTCGGCTGCACGGCGCTCAACGCGCTGTACGGCAACCGCGTCGAGGGCGCGGACCCGCAGGTGCAGGACGCGCTCGCGCTGGAGAACCTGGTACTGGCCGCCCGCGCGGCGGACCGCGTCGGGGCGATCCTCCTGGTCGAGACCCTCAACAAGCCGGAGTCGCCGCTCTATCCGCTGGTCAGCGCACCGGCCGCGATCGAGGTCGTCGACAAGGTGAACGCGGCGACGGGCCTCGGGAACGCCAAGTTCCTGCTGGACCTCTACCACCTCTCGATGAACGGCGAGGACCTGAGCCAGGTCATCAAGGCGTACGCCGCGAAGACCGGCCACGTCCAGATCGCCGACAACCCGGGACGCGGCGCGCCGGGCACCGGCTCGCTCCCGCTGGAGCGGCTGCTCGACGAGCTGAAGGACGCCGGTTACGCGGGCTGGGTCGGCCTGGAGTACAAGCCGGGCGACCGGCCGAGCGCCGAGTCCTTCGACTGGCTCCCGGCGTCGGCCCGAGCGGCCGGCTGACCGGCCGCCCCCCTTACGTACACACGTTTTTCAGGAAGGCACCCTCATGAGCAACAACCTCCCCAAGGTCGCCTGGATCGGTCTCGGCATCATGGGCTCCCCCATGTCGGAGAACCTGATCAAGGCCGGTTACTCCGTCACCGGATACACCCTGGAGCAGGACAAGATCGACCGGCTGGTCGCGGCCGGCGGCACCGGCGCCTCCTCGATCGCGGACGCGGTCAGGGACGCGGATGTCGTCATCACGATGGTGCCCGCATCGCCGCAGGTCGAGGCCATCGCCTACGGCCCGGACGGCATCCTGGAGAACGCCAGGAGCGGCGCGCTGCTGGTGGACATGTCCTCCATCACCCCGCAGACCTCGGTCGACCTCGCCAAGAACGCGGCGGAGAAGGGCATCCGGGTCCTCGACGCGCCGGTCTCCGGCGGCGAGGCCGGAGCCATCGAGGCGGTCCTGTCCATCATGGTCGGCGGCGAGCAGGCGGACTTCGACACCGCGAAGCCGCTCCTGGAGGCGCTGGGCAAGACCATCGTGCTCTGCGGCCCGCACGGCTCCGGCCAGACGGTGAAGGCCGCCAACCAGCTGATCGTCGCGGTCAACATCCAGGCCTGCGCCGAGGCCGTGGTCTTCCTGGAGAAGTCCGGGGTGGACCTCGCCGCCGCGCTCGACGTCCTCAACGGGGGCCTCGCCGGCTCGACCGTGCTGACCCGCAAGAAGGACAACTTCCTGAAGCGGGACTTCGCCCCCGGCTTCCGGATCGACCTGCACCACAAGGACATGGGCATCGTCACCGACGCCGCCCGCAATGTCGGCGCGGCCCTGCCCGTCGGCGGTGTGGTCGCCCAGCTGGTCGCCTCCCTGCGCGCCCAGGGCGACGGCGGCCTCGACCACTCGGCGCTGCTGCGCTCGGTCGAGCGGCTCTCCGGCTCCCAGGTCTGACCCCTCCCGGCTCCGCAAGGAGCCCCTGGCCTCGTACGGGGCCACGGCCCGCACGACGGGCCCCCTGATCTCCGGGCCGCGGTGGCGCTGACACCTGTCCTGTCGCGCCCAGGCGCTGCCGCGGCCCGGAACCACATACTTCGTTTTCAACAAACTGTTGACGTTCTCTCTGCGGCGAATCTACGCTCCTCAAGCCGTCAGCAGCTCGTACGAAAGGTCATCCCGCCACATGGCTAAGCGTGTGCTCACGACCGAGTCAGGCGCCCCGGTCGCCGACAACCAGAACTCCGCCACCGCCGGTGTCGGTGGACCGATCCTCCTCCAGGACCAGCACCTCCTGGAGAAGCTCGCCCGCTTCAACCGTGAGCGCATCCCGGAGCGCGTGGTGCACGCCCGTGGTTCCGGTGCGTACGGCTACTTCGAGGTGACCGACGACGTCACGGGCTTCACCCGTGCCGACTTCCTCTCCTCGGTCGGCAAACGCACCGAGACGTTCCTCCGCTTCTCGACCGTCGCCGACTCGCTCGGCGGCGCGGACGCGGTCCGCGACCCGCGCGGCTTCGCCCTCAAGTTCTACACGGACGAGGGCAATTACGACCTGGTCGGCAACAACACCCCGGTGTTCTTCATCAAGGACCCGATCAAGTTCCCCGACTTCATCCACTCGCAGAAGCGCGACCCGTTCACGGGCAAGCAGGAGCCGGACAACGTCTGGGACTTCTGGGCGCACGCCCCCGAGGCGACGCACCAGATCACCTGGCTGATGGGCGACCGCGGCATCCCCGCCTCGTACCGTCACATGAACGGCTACGGCTCGCACACCTACCAGTGGACGAACGCCGAGGGCGAGGCCTTCTTCGTCAAGTACCACTTCAAGACGAACCAGGGCGTACGGTCCCTCTCCGCCGACCAGGCCGCCGAGCTCGTCGGCAAGGACGCCAACTCGCACCAGACGGACCTCCTCCAGGCCATCGAGCGCGGCGTCAACCCGTCCTGGACGCTGTACGTCCAGGTGATGCCGGCCGCCGAGGCCGCGGACTACCGGTTCAACCCGTTCGACCTCACCAAGGTGTGGCCGCACAGCGACTACCCGCTCCAGCGGGTCGGCCGGCTGGTCCTGGACCGGAACCCGGACAACGTCTTCGCCGAGGTCGAGCAGGCCGCGTTCTCCCCGAACAACTTCGTGCCCGGCATCGGCCCCTCCCCGGACAAGATGCTCCAGGGCCGGCTGTTCGCCTACGCGGACGCGCACCGCTACCGCCTGGGCGTCAACCACACCCAGCTGCCGGTGAACGCGCCGCGCACGGCGGTCGTCGACAACTACGGCCGCGACGGCATCCACGCGACCCGCAACGGCTCGCGCCACGACAAGAACTACGAGCCCAACTCGTACGCCGGTCCGGCGCAGACCGACGCGGCGCTCGCCGCGCCGCTCGCGATCCACGGCTGGACGGGTACGCACGAGGCGCCCGCCCACGCCAAGGACGACGACTTCTTCCAGGCGGGCGAGCTCTTCCGGCTCATGTCGGAGGACGAGAAGGGCCGCCTGGTCGCGAACATCGCCGGAGGCCTCTCGCAGGTCACCCGCGACGACGTGATCGAGAAGAACCTCGCCCACTTCCACGCGGCCGACGCCGACTACGGCAAGCGCGTGGAGGAGGCGGTCCGCGCCCTGCGCGAGGACTGAGCCTCCTATATACCCCTGCTCGTACCGCGCACCCGGATGAGGGGTGCCGCGCGGGACGGGCAGGACGACGAGGCCGCGGCGGCTGTGCGATGCCAGTGCGGTGGTGAAGGCCCGGGGACCGTCTCCTGACCTGAAGGAGACGCCCTCGCCCGGGCCGATCGCCGCCGCCGCGGTCCCTGTCACCCCTGAACGAGGGCGTGGAGTACGGATACGGTCCCGTACTCCACGCCCTTCTCGCATGCCCGCACTCCTCCAGCTCGTCCGGCCAAGGTTGACGCCCTTGGCTACTGGCATTAGCCTTTAGCTAATCGCATTAGCTTACAGCTATTGCACTTACCGAGCTGGGAGATGTCATGACCGAGTTCATCTCCGTTCCGGGCGGCACCCTCGCCTACGAGGCCGCCGGCGAGGGCCCGCTGGTTGTCCTGGCCCACGGCATGGGCGACAGCCGCGCGGCGTACAGGTTCGTCCTGCCGCGTCTGGTGGCGGCGGGGTACCGCGTGGCCGCGGTCGATCTGCGGGGCTGCGGCGAGTCGAGTGCGCAATGGCCTTCCTACTCACGCACCGACATCGCGGGCGACCTGCTCGCGGTGATCCGTCACCTCGGCGGCGGCCCTGCCGTCCTGGTCGGCCACTCCATCTCCGGCGGCGCCGCCACCATCGCGGCCGCCCAGGAACCCGGCCTGGTCAGGGGCATCATCGAGCTGGGCCCCTTCACGCGCGCGCAGTCGATCAAGCTCGGCGACTTCCGCTCGAAGAGGTACCGCAGGGGCGCCTTCCGGCTGCTCGGCGCCGCTCTGTTCAGCAGCGCGGGGCTGTGGTCCCGCTATCTCGACCACGCCTACCCGGGCCGCAAGCCGGCCGACTGGGCCGACCGGCTGGCCCGCGTCGAAGCGATGCTGGGCGAGCCCGGCCGGATGCGGGCCTTGCGGAAGATGGGGCAGTCGGCGCCGACCGACGCCGGCGCCCAGTTGGGCAACGTACGGTGCCCCGCCCTGATCGTGGAGGGCTCGCTCGACCCCGACTGGGTCGATCCGCGCGCCGAGGGAGAGGCGATCGTGGCCGCGATGCCTGCCGGTGTCGGGAAAGTCGCGGTGATCGAGGGAGCCGGCCACTACCCGCACGACCAGTACCCCGGGGAGACGGTGTCCCTGATCCTGGCCTTCCTGGAAACGCACGCCCGTGCCTAGGGCGGGCCTCGATACGAACGCCGTCGTCGCGGCGGGGGCGGCACTCGCCGACGAGGTCGGCTGGGCGGGCCTGACCATGGGTCTGCTGGCCGACAGGCTCGGCGTACGGCCGCCGTCCCTGTACAAGCACGTCGGCTCCCTGCACGAACTGCGGCGCGGCATCTCCGTCCGGGCCAAGCGCGAGCTCGCCCATCATCTGGCCCGGGAGTGCGTCGGCCGTTCCGGCCCGAACGCGGTGCGAGCGTTCGCGGACGGCTACCGCCACTGGGCCCTGGAACATCCCGGCCGCTATGCCGCCACCGTCCCCGCTCCGGCGGCCGGTGACGAGGAGGACCACGACGCGGGCGAGGAGGCGTTGCAGGTTCTGCTCGCCGTCCTCGCCGGTTTCGGTCTGCCCGACGCGCGCGTGGTCGACTCCGCACGGACGCTGCGATCAGCACTTCACGGGTTCGTCACCCTGGAGGGCGCCGGCGGCTTCGGGCTGCCCGGTGACGTCACACGGAGTTTCCACTTCCTCCTCGACACCCTGATCGCCGGCTTCCAGGCCGGCCCTGCTGATCACGCTTCCGCACCGTGAGGGCCCCTGGCCCGGAGACATCTCCGGGCCAGGGGCCCTCGTTCGGTGCCGGGCGGGTCAGGACACGGCCAGGGGGCGGATCGCGGTGGGTGCGTGGGACGGGTCCGTGGCGATGTCCTCGAACTCGTTGACGGACGCGATGTCCGTACCGCTCATCGCGATGTTCGTGACCCGCTCCAGAATCGCCTCGACGACCACCGGCACCCGGAACTCCGCCGCCAGCTTCTTCGCCTCCTCGAAGGCCGGCAGCAGCTGGTCCGGCTCGGTGACCCGGATCGCCTTGCAGCCGAGGCCCTCGACGACCTTGACGTGGTCGACGCCGTAGACGCCCAGTTCCGGGGAGTTGAGGTTCTCGAACTCCAGGTTGACCTGAAAGTCGATGTCGAAGTTGCGCTGGGCCTGGCGGATCAGCCCGAGGTAGGAGTTGTTCACCAGGACGTGGACGTACGGGATGCGGTGCTGCGCACCCACGGCCAGCTCCTCCAGCATGAACTGGAAGTCGTAGTCGCCGGAGAGGGCGACGACCGTGCCCTCCGGGTCCGCGGTGGCGACACCCAGCGCGGCCGGGATCGTCCAGCCCAGCGGACCCGCCTGGCCGCAGTTGATCCAGTGGCGCGGCTTGTAGACGTGCAGCATCTGCGCGCCCGCGATCTGGGAGAGCCCGATGGTGGTGACGTAACGGGTCTCCGGGCCGAACGCCCGGTTCATCTCCTCGTACACGCGCTGCGGCTTGAGCGGCACGTTGTCGAAGTGCGTCCTGCGCTGGAGGGTCGCCTTGCGCTCCTGCGTGGAGGCGGCCCAGGCCGAGCGGTCCTTCAGCTCGCCGGCCGCCTTCAGCTCGCGCGCCACCTCGACGAAGAGCTCCAGCGCGGCCTTGGCGTCGGAGGCGATGCCGAGGTCCGGGGCGAAGATCTTGCCGATCTGGGTGGGCTCGATGTCGACGTGGACGAAGGTGCGGCCCCGGGTGTAGACGTCCAGCTTGCCGGTGTGGCGGTTGGCCCAGCGGTTGCCGATGCCGAGGACGAAGTCGGACTCCAGGAAGTTCGCGTTGCCGTAGCGGTGCGAGGTCTGGAGGCCCACCATGCCGGCGTTCAGCTCGTGGTCGTCGGGGAGGATGCCCCAGCCCATCAGGGTCGGGACGACGGGGACGCCGGTCAGCTCGGCGAACTCCACGAGCAGCTCGGAGGCGTCGGCGTTGATGATGCCGCCGCCCGCGACGAGCACCGGGCGCTCCGAGGCGTTCAGCATCTGCACGGCCCGCTCGATCTGCTTGCGGGAGGCCGCGGGCTTGTGCACCGGGATGGGCTCGTACAGCTCGGGGTCGAACTCGATCTCGGTGAGCTGGACGTCGATCGGCAGGTCGATGAGGACCGGTCCGGGGCGGCCGGTGCGCATCAGGTGGAAGGCCTGCTGGAAGACGCCGGGGACCTGCGCGGCCTCCAGGACGGTGGTCGCGGCCTTGGTGACCGGCTTGGCGATCGAGGCGATGTCGACGGCCTGGAAGTCCTCCTTGTGCAGGACGGCCGTCGGCGCCTGGCCGGTGATGCAGAGGATCGGGATGGAGTCGGCGATGGCCGAGTACAGCCCGGTGATCATGTCGGTGCCCGCCGGGCCCGACGTACCGATGCAGACGCCGATGTTGCCGGCCTTGGCCCGGGTGTAGCCCTCCGCCATGTGGGAGGCGCCCTCGACATGGCGGGCCAGCGTGTGGTTGACCCCGCCGGAGGCCTTGAGGGCCGCGTAGAAGGGGTTGATCGCCGCGCCCGGAACGCCGAACGCGTTGCTGACGCCTTCGCGCTTCAGGATCTCAACTGCCGCTCGGGCAGCGGTCATACGAGGCATGGAAGCTCCTGCTCGGGATTGGTGGAGTCGGGCTCTGTCGCGCCACCTGAGAGCACCAATTCCGTATTACGGAAACTTAGTTCTGCTATATGGAAGCAATCTAGAAGCTGGGGCGATCGCAGTCAAGGGCGCGCACCGCCGCACGCACGCATGAAGTACGTCGATCCCCTCCCCAGCGCCTCGCTCCTGGTGGACGATGGGGTGACGAGTCAGGCACGGAGCGGAGTCGGTCGCGCGGCCGTGCCGGAGGGAGAGATACGTGGAGTCCGTCCCGGTCCGGTGCCCCGTCTGCAACCGGGACCACGCCTACAGCACCCCGGCCTACCCCTGCCCGTGCGGCATGCCCACCGCCCCGCCGCTGCTGGCCGGCGCCCCGGCGGTCCGGGTCGGCCACCGCAGCTGGAACGACGTCTGGGTCACCGTCCGCTGCTCGTCCTGCGCCCGGGAGGACCAGTGGCCGCAGCCCGAGCTGTGCTGCCCGTGCGGCACGGTCCTGCGGATACCGGTGCGCCCCGTGGCCACCGCCGGGTCCCCCGCCGCACCGGTCTCGCCGGCCCACATCCCCCTGCCGCGCACCGCAGCGCACCCGCGCCCCGCATTCAGCCCGATGACGATCCGTACGGGCCACGACGCGGTGAGCACGGCCGGCCTCTACCTGACCTGGCTCGGCTACCGGGACGTCGGCCGGCCCGGCGCGGGCCCGGCCTCCGGCATCGATCTGCGGGGCGACGGCGTCATCGCCCGGGTCGACTCCAGCACCCGCCCGGCGACGCTCCGCGCGGTCGAGACCCTCTGGCTCAACGCGCTGGGCACCTCGGCGACCGGGGTGTTCTTCTCCCTCGCGGGGTACGCCCCCGACGCCCGGGCCCGCGCGGACGGCGTCGGCCTCCCCCTCTTCGTCCTGGACCTGACCGGGACCCCGCAGCCGGTGAACAGCCCGGCCGACGAGCTGGTGAGCACCGGCGCCTGAACGAACGAACCGGGCCCGGCCCGGGGAGGCGGATCCGGCCACCCGCGTACCGGTCCGGCCTCCGGCGCGGCACACTGAGTACATGCGTATCCGCTCCGCCAGACGCTCGGATCTCCCGCTGCTGCAGGACATCGAGCGCGCCGCAGGGGAACCGTTCCGCGCCCTGGGCATGGCCTTCGTGGCCGACGACGATCCGCCCCCGCTCGACCTGCTGGAGAGCTACCGGCAGGCAGGCCGTTGCTGGGTGGCCACCGACCCCCTCTCCGCCACCGGCGACCGGCCGCTCGGCTATGTGCTCGCCGATCCCGTCGACGACGCCCTGCACATCGAGCAGGTCTCGGTCGACCCGGCCGCCGCCCGCCGGGGTATCGGGCGGGACCTCATCGCCCATCTCGCCGCCCTGGCCGTGCGGCGGGGCATGACGGCGCTCACCCTGACGACCTTCACCGACGTGCCGTGGAACGCCCCGTACTACGCCCGCATCGGCTTCCGGGTCCTGACCGAGCACGAACTCACCGACGGGCTCCGAGCGATCCGCGCCGAGGAGGCCCAGCACGGCCTCGACCGCTGGCCCCGGGTCTGCATGCGACGCGAACTGTCGGCCGTCCCCCGGCCGTCGCCGGCCCCGAAGCCCACGAAGACCCCACCGGTTCCGGACACTTCGGGGGCCTCGGACGATTCGGGAGCCCTCGCTGTCAGTGGTGGCGGATAAGCTGTGCGCATGGCTTTACTCCCCGACAGCTCCCACCCCGCCGACCGCCCCGCGCCCGCCGCCGAGCAGGCCAACGAGGCCATCCGTGCGCTCGTCGACGCCACCGGAACGGACTGGTCCGCGGTGGAGGCGGCGACGTACGAGGTGCTGCTCATCGAGTGGGCGGCGGCGACCCGGGGCGACCCCGACATCATCGAAGCCGCCTGACCCGCCCGCTCAGCTTGTTCTTCCACGTCCGCCCCAGGGGAAGGACCGTACTGTTCTTCCGAAGGTCAGAGTTGGTCCGGCTGCGGGTGCTGAGGACCAGTCGACAGCCATCCGGGCCTTCGATGCCGGCACCCCAGGTGTCCCAGTACGGAATCCGGAAGCCAGACCAGTAGGGCCGGGAACGGGCGCCGGGGCACAGTCCCGCACAGGTGATCCCCGTCCGGGGATCCGGAGGTGCCGAGGCCGTTTCCGGTGCACACTGGGCACCAAGAGGCGTCGAGTTCTGTTTGGAGGCGGAAGAGTGAACGCCGGCAGTGGTAGACGGCGCCTGCCCGGCCGGGGCTCCGCCGGGCAACGCTCGGTCGGCGCGAACGTACGGTTCCGCCGGAGCAGAGGCGTCCTGCCGCCGGACCGGTTCACCACGCGCAGCCGTCTCGCCTGGCTGAATTCCGCCAGCTCCCGCATCGGCACGACCCTGGACCTGGAGCGCACCGCACGAGAACTCGCCGAGTTCACCGTGCCCGGTTTCGCGGACGGGGCGGCCGTGGACATCCTCGAGAGCGTCCTGCGGGGCGACGAGGGCTCTGACAAGACCGGACCCGGCGTCCCGCAGATGCGGGCCACGGCGCTGTGCGCCATCGAGGAGCTCTCCAGCCTGGAGCCGACCCCGGTGGGGGAGATCTTCGTGCACGCCGAGCAGCCGCACGAGACGCTGCTCCACCGTTACGTCCTCCGGCAGGGCAAGCCGGTGCTCCTGAGCAGGGTGCGCGACGACGACTTCATCCACGTCGCGCCCACTGCGAGCGCCGCCGCGCAGTTGCGTGCCGCCGGCGTGCACAGCTACCTGGCCGTGCCCCTGATCGCCCGTGGGCTGCTGCTGGGCAGCGCCGATTTCGTGCGCGGCCGCGGAACCCCGCCGTTCTCCACCACCGACCTGGCGCTGGCGGAGCAGCTCGCCTCCAAGGCGGCAATCTTCATCGACAACGCGCGTCTGTACGGGCGGGAGCGCGAGCACGTCGTCTCGTTGCAGCGCTCCCTGCTGCCGCGCGTCACCCCGGCGACGCCGGGCCTACGGGTGCACTCCGAGTACGCGCCCGCGGCGGCGCATCACGGCGTGGGCGGGGACTGGTACGACGTGATGGCCCTGCCCGGCGGACGGACAGCCCTGATGGTGGGCGACGTGATGGGGCACGGGCTGCCCGCCGCCGCCACCATGGGGCGCCTGCGGACGGTGGCCCGCACGCTGATGACCCTGGACATGGCCCCCGAACGGATCCTCGCGCGGCTCGACCTGGCCACCCGCGACCTGGAGGACGAGCAGGTCTCGACCTGCCTGTGCGCGGTCTACGACCCCGCCGACTCCTCCTACACTCTGGCGAGCGCCGGGCACCTGCCGCCGCTGCTCCTCGACGGGCAGGGAGCCGCCGCCCTCGTCCCGGTGCCGACCGGCGCGCCGTTGGGGGCGGGCGTGATTCCGTACGACCCCCTGCGGCTGCGCGTCCCGGACGGCGCCCACCTGGTCATGTACACGGACGGCCTGATCAAGTCCCGGGACGAGGACGTGGAGGCCCAGCTGGACCGGCTGCGTGCGGCGGCGCTGAGCCTGCCTCCGGGGTCGCTGGAGAAGGGCGGTCTGGTGGAGCGCGCCCCGGCCGCCGCCGCCCGGTTCGACGAGGCGGTGCTCCTCGTCACCACGAGCGCCGCACTCCCGGCCGGGGACCTGCGGGTGTGGGAGCTGCCGCAGGACGGCCGGGCCGCCTCGGCCGCCCGTGGTCTCGTCACCGGCCAGCTCGCCGCATGGGGGCTCGAGGAACTCGCCGACGTCTCCGAGCTCGTCGTCTCCGAACTGGTCGGCAACGCACTGCGCTACGGGAACGGCCCCGGCGAGCTGCGGCTGCTGCGCGGTGAACGCTTCGTCGTGGAGGTGTCGGACACCGGCCCCGACCTGCCCCAGATCCAGCACGCGGGCCTCAGCGACGAGGGCGGGCGAGGCCTTCAGCTCATCAACATGCTGTGCCGCCGATGGGGTTCGTCCCGCACAGTCACCGGCAAGGTGGTCTGGGCGGAACAGAACATGCCGTCCTCGGTCTCGGACCGCAGCTCACAGCCGTGGACCCAAGTGCATTGACCCGCAGGGTTGCTGACCCGGGTGATGGGTGGGTGGTCGCCGAGTGCGGTGTGGCTTCGGTGGTGGTTGCAGCTGTGGAGGAAGTCTGCCCGTGTGCTACGGCCCACCCCTTGCCGGCCATGGAGCCGGCATGGCGCACCTGGATCGACATCAGGTTTTCAGTCCGCGTACGTCTCGCGCAGTTCGATCTTGCGGACCTTCCCGCTGACCGTCATCGGGAAGGTCTCCAGAATCCGCAGCCTGCGCGGGATCTTGTAGTGCGCGAGCCGCTCCCGGCAGTGCTCGGTGAGCTCCTCCAGGGTGGGCGGGTCGGCCGGGTCCCGGGGGATGACGCAGGCCAGGATCTCCTCGCCGTAGCGCTCGTCCGGGATTCCGACCACCTGCACGTCGGCGATCTTCGGGTGGCCGTGCAGGAACTCCTCGATCTCCCTCGGGTACACGTTCTCGCCGCCCCGGATGATCATGTCCTTGATCCGGCCGACGACCTGGACGTAACCGTCCTCGCCCATCACCGCCAGGTCGCCCGTGTGCATCCACCGCCCGGCGTCGATCACCTCGGCGGTGCGGTCGGGCCGGTCCCAGTAGCCGAGCATCACGCTGTAGCCCCGGGTGCGCAGTTCGCCCGAGCTGCCGCGCGGCAGCGTGACACCGGTGACCGGGTCGACGACCTTGACCTCGATGTGCGGCAGCACGCGGCCCACCGTGCCGGTGCGGCGCTCCAGGTCGTCGTCGCGGCGGGTCTGGGTGGAGACGGGGGACGTCTCCGTCATCCCGTAGCAGATGGACACCTCGGCCATGTGCATCTCGGCGACCACCCGCTTCATCACCTCGGCCGGACAGGGGGAACCGGCCATGATCCCGGTGCGCAGCGAGGAGAGGTCGTACGCGGCGAAGTCCGGCAGGTTCAGTTCGGCGATGAACATGGTGGGCACCCCGTACAGCGAGGTGCAGCGCTCCTGCTGGACGGCGGCCAGCACGGTGGCGGGTTCGAAGGACGGGCCGGGGATGACGATGCAGGCGCCGTGCGAGGTGCAGGCGAGGTTGCCCATCACCATGCCGAAGCAGTGGTAGAAGGGCACCGGAAGGCAGACCCGGTCCGCCTCGGTGCAGGCGATCGTCTCCCCCACGAAATAGCCGTTGTTGAGGATGTTGTGGTGGGAGAGCGTCGCCCCCTTGGGGAAGCCGGTGGTGCCGGAGGTGTACTGGATGTTGATCGGGTCGTCGCAGGAGAGCTCCGCCTCGCGGGCGGCCAGTTGGTCGCGCGTGACGGCGGGGGCGGCGGCGGTCAGCTCCGCCCAGGACGGATCGCCGATGTAGTGGACGGCCCGCAGGTCGGGGCAGTTGCCGCGGACCTCGTCGACGAGGGCGCGGTAGTCGCTGGTGCGGTGCGCGAGCGAGGCGATCAGCAGGGAGATGCCCGCCTGCTTCAGGACGAACTCCACCTCGTGGGCGCGGTAGGCCGGGTTGACGGTGACCATGACGGCCCCGATCCGGGCGGTGGCGTACTGGACGAACACCCACTCGGGGCAGTTGACCGCCCAGATGCCGACCCGGTCGCCCTTCGCGACCCCCGACGCCATCAGGGCCCGGGCCAGTTCGTCGACGTCCGCGACGAATTCCGTGTACGTCCAGCGCCGGCCGGAGGACACGTCGACGAGGGCCTCGCGGTCGCCGTGCGCGGCGGCCGTCCGGTCGAGGTTGCGGCCGATGGTGTCGCCGAGCAGCGCGGTGTCGCCGGTGCCGTGCGCGTACGAGAGCAGGGTCACTTCAGGTCTCCCTCGTCGTACTCGGCGCCGGTGCCGAGAGCGGTGCGTTCGCGGAGCTCGATGCGGCGGATCTTGCCCGAGACGGTCTTGGGCAGCTCCGCGAACTCCAGCCTGCGGATGCGTTTGTACGGGGCGAGGACCGCCCGGGAGTGCTCGAAGAGGACCTTCGCGGTGTCCGGTCCCGGCTCCCAGCCGTCCGCGAGCACGACGTACGCCTTCGGGACGGCGAGGCGGAGCGGGTCGGGGGCAGGCACGACGGCGGCCTCGGCGACCGCCTCGTGCTCCAGCAGGGCACTCTCCAGCTCGAACGGCGAGATCTTGTAGTCGGATGCCTTGAACACGTCGTCGGCGCGGCCGACGTAGGTGATGTAGCCGTCCTCGTCGCGGGCACCGATGTCCCCCGTGCGGTAGTAGCCGCCGGCCATCGCCTCGGCCGTACGGTCGGGGTCGCCGTGGTAGCCGGTCATCAGACCGACGGGGCGGTCGGACAGGTCGAGGGCGATCTCGCCCTCCGCCGCACCGGGCTGCCCGGTCACCGGGTCGAGGAGTTCGACGGTGAAGCCGGGACTCGGGCGGCCCATGGAGCCGGTCTTGAGGGGCTGGCCCGGGGAGTTGGCGACCTGGACGGCGGTCTCGGTCTGCCCGAAGCCGTCCCGGATGGTGACGCCCCACTCCCGCCGGACCGTCTCGATGACCTCGGGGTTCAGCGGCTCTCCGGCCGCGACGACCTCGCGCGGCGGGGTGTCCAGCCGACTCAGGTCCGCCTGGATGAGCATCCGCCAGACCGTGGGCGGGGCACAGAAGCTGGTGATGCCCGAGCGGTCCATCTCGGCCATCAGCCGGCCCGCGTCGAAGCGGGTGTAGTTGAAGATGAAGACGGTGGCCTCGGCGGTCCACGGGGCGAAGAGGTTGGACCAGGCGTGCTTGGCCCAGCCGGGCGAGGAGATGTTCAGATGGACGTCCCCGGGCTTGAGGCCGATCCAGTACATCGTCGCCAAGTGACCCACGGGATAGGACACATGGGTGTGCTCGACCAGCTTGGGACTGGCGGTGGTGCCCGAGGTGAAGTAGAGCATCAGCGGTTCGTCCGCGTCCGTCTCGCGCCCGGGCGTGAACGCGGCGGGCGCCTCGGCCGCCTTGGCGTACGGCAGCCAGCCCGCCACCTCCTCGCCGACCGCGATCCGGGTGTAGCGGCCGGGGACCTCGTCGAACTTCGCGGTGTCCGCGTCCCGCACCAGCACATGGCGCACCCGGCCGCGCTCCACCCGGTCGCGCAGGTCGGCGGGGCCCAGCAGCGGGGTGGCGGGGATGACGACGGCGCGCAGCTTCATCGCGGCGAGGGCGGTCTCCCACAGCTCGACCTGGTTGCCGAGCATCACGAGGATGCGGTCGCCCTCCCTTACGCCCTGCGCCTTCAGCCAGTTGGCGGTCCGGTCGGAACGCATCGACATCGCGGCGAAGGACACCTCGGTGCGCCGGCCGTCCTCCTCCACGATGTGCAGGGCGGTCCGGTCGTTGTTCTCGGCGATGACGTCGAACCAGTCCAGCGCCCAGTTGAAGTGGTCCGCCCGCGGCCAGCGGAAGCCGGTGTACGCCCGCTCGTAGTCCTCGCGGTGCTCCAGCAGGAAGTCCCGGGCGGCCCGGAACGTCTCGGTCGCGCTGGTTGCCGACATGTGCCCTCCTCATTACGGACCGGTCGCCTAACATCATGTAAACAGTGACCCAGGTCTCACCACCCCCGGACGGGGGTGTTCCTCTCCCCCGTCCGGGGGGCTGCGCGGACCGGGCGGAGGGGCGTCGGAGTGCCGGAAGCGGTCGATGCGGTGGAGATGCAGGCAGCGCTGTTGAGGCTGCGCCGCACGAGCGGACTTCCCGTGGTGTTCGGCGGGCTGCTGTCGGACGCGCGCCACGCACGGATCGCCGAGCTGAACGGGGCGCAGACCAGCGCGCTGCGGGGGCTCGTCATCTCCGCCGGGAGCGGCCTCGGCGGCAAGGCCATCGCGCTGTCCCGGCCCTGCGCGGTGACCGACTACGCCATCTCCCGCCACATCAGCCATGAGTACGACGCGGCGGTGGCGGCGGAGGGCCTGCGTTCGGTCGTCGCGGTCCCCGTCGTCGTCCGGCGCGCGGTGCGGGGCGTGCTGTACGGGGCGCTGCGTACGCCGGTGACGCTCGGCGACCGGACGTTCGACGCGGTGGTGGCGGCCGCCCGTGATGTGGAGCAGTCGCTCGCGGTACGGGACTCGGCGCGGCAGTTGCTGGCGGCGGGCCGGGAGCGGGTGAGCGAACCGGACGCGGTGCCGGGTGCCTGGGAGGACGTGCGCGAGGCCCACCGCGATCTGCGCGCCCTGGTCCCGAGGGTCGTCGACCCGGCCCTGCGGGACGAGCTGCTGGAGGTCTGCGGGCGGCTCGCCTCGGCGTCGGGGGCCAAGGCGTCCACGGCCCGGGAGGTCCGCCTCGCCCCGCGCGAGGTGGACGTGGTGGCGTGTGTGGCGGCGGGCGCGACGAACGCGGCGGCGGCCGAGCGGCTGGGGCTGCGGCCGGAGACGGTGAAGGGGTATCTGCGGTCCGCGATGCGGAAGCTGGGGGCGCACACCCGGCTGGAGGCGGTGGTGGCAGCGCGCCGGGCGGGGCTGCTGCCCTGACCTCGGGCCGCCGGTCGCGCGGGGTTCAGTCATCGAAGTCCAGGAACGTACCGAACCGGACGTCGTGGTCCGTCGCGTCCGTCATCACCGTCAGCATCCGCGCCGCCTCCTCGGTGATCTCCGTACGCTCCGCGCGGGTCGTTTTCCGCAGCGCCTGCACGGTCAGGATGGCTGTCCCGCCCTCGCGGTCGACGCGCCAGAGGGCGTCGAGGAAGCCGTCGACGAGCATACTTCCGTACGTCTGTTTGCCCTTCCCGTTGCGTCCCTTGTTGGCCTCGGGGATGGCCCGGGTGCGGTCGGCGTGACCGAGCAGGACGTTGTCGAACTCGGGCAGGAAGCGCGGTGGGGCCGGGGTGTCCGGGTCGGGGCGCGGGGCGTCCGGGAGGTCGAACAGCTCGACGCCCCGCTCGTCGCGGAAGGTGAGCAGCCCGGGCCGCAGCCGTTCGAAGACCTCCTTGGTGCGGGTGAGGCCCGCCCATGACTGGAAGTCCATCACCGATGCGGGGCCGAACGCGCCCAGGTAGCGCCGCACGGTGGCGTCGAGCGTCAGCGCGGACGCGGGTTCGGCGGATCGGCCGAGCCAGTACTCGACGGTGGTCAGGGCCACCTGTCCGCTGCGGCCCCACAGCCCGCGCGGGGTGACCTGGACCAGGGGCAGCAGACAGCGGGCCGCGGAGGAGAGCGCGAGGGGGTCGGCGTCCGGCCAGTGGGTGAGGAGCTCCTCGCGCAACTCCCCCAGCGGGCGCGGGCGCTCCTCGACGAACTCCTCGGTCACCGCCGCCAGCCGGTCCAGGTCCACGCCTTCCAGCCCGCGCCGGAAACTCCTCAGCTCCCGGTCGCGCGGCGCCCGCACCAGCGGGACCAGGGTGAGCGCGTCGTCCGCCGTATGGGTGTGGAGGGTGGAGCGCAGGGAGACGGTCCGGACGGCCTCCCGGGACTCCATCAGGGCCGACAGCTCCTCGGGGTCGAAGTCCGCGAGCCGGGCGTACAGCTGGAAGTACGGGGGCTTGGTGTTCTGGGCCTGGAGCCCGACGAGATGGGTGACCGCGTCCTTCGCGGACATCGGTGACCGGCGCAGCAGGAGCTGCCGGTCCAGGGTCGCGCGGTTCAGCGCCCGGGTGGAGAGGACGGCGGGCGGTGCGGCGGTGCGGTGCGTTTTCGCGGCCATGGCCCGCACGCTACCGGGGCTTGCGGTCGGATACGGTCCGCAAGTCGCGGAGTACGTGCGTTACGCCCACCGGACCTCCGCGCCGCGCGCCCGGGGCGGGCCGCCGCCAGGATGGGCCGGGTGATCAGTGTCCTGTTCGCCGTCCTGACCGCCCTCAGCAACGGTTCCGCCTCGGTTCTCCAGCGCCGGGCGGCGATGGAGGTGCCCGACAGCGAGGCGATGCGGCTGTCGCTGATGACCCGTCTGGTGCGGCAGAAGGTGTGGCTGGCGGGGATCGGTCTGGTGATCGTGGCGGCGGTCTGCCAGGCCATCGCCCTGGCCACGGGGCCGATCGCGGTGGTCCAGCCGATCTTCGTGATCGAGCTGCCGCTGACCCTGCTGGTCGCCGGTCTGGTGATGCGGGTGCGGGCGGACGCGGCCGTCTGGTCCGGGGTCGCGGCGGTCACGGCGGGCCTGGCGCTCGGTATGGCGGCGGCCGCCCCGGTCGAGGGCCGCGACACGGTGGAGGGCTTCGCGTGGATTCCGGCGCTACTGGTGACCGGGGTGTTCGAGACGGGGCTGATCGTTGCCGCGCTCCGCGCCAGGGGCAACGCCCGGGCGGCGCTGCTGGGTCTGGCCGCCGCCTGCGGGTACGCACTGACGGCCGCGCTGATGAAGGACGCGATGGCAAGCCTGGACGACGGCGGGGTGGTCGCGCTGCTGGCGTCCTGGCAGCTGTACGCCACGGCGGCGGCCGGGGTGGGTGCGCTCTTCCTGCTCCAGAACGCCCTGCAGGCGGGCAGTCTGGTGGCCGTTCAGCCGATGCTGACGCTGGGGGACGCGCTGATCAGCATCCTGTACGGGGTGACGCTGTTCGAGGAGGAGCTGCGGACCGGGTGGTGGCTGGTGCCCGAGCTTCTCGCGCTGGCCCTGATCGCCACGGGCTGCGTGCGCCTGGCCCGTACGCCACTGGCCAGGGGCACGCTCGCGCCACCACCGCCGCCCGCGCCTGGGTGAACACCCGGGTCAGGCGGCGTCCGGCGGGGTGACCCGCTCGCCCGGCGGTACCGGTCCCGGGGGTGTGCCGTCGCCGAAGGGGCGGCCGCCGAGCTGTTCGCGGTGGTGCGGGGTGGTCCAGCCGGAGAGGTCGGGGCCGGCGGGGACGATGCCGGTCGGGTTGATGCCCGTGTGCACCTGGTAGTAGTGCCGCTTGATGTGGTCGAAGTCGACGGTGTCGCCGAATCCGGGCGTCTGGTAGAGGTCGCGGGCGTACGCCCACAGGACGGGGTCCTCGGTCAGCTTGTTCCGGTTGCACTTGAAGTGGCCGTGGTAGACGGGGTCGAAGCGGACCAGGGTGGTGAAGAGGCGGATGTCGGCCTCGGTGATGGTGTCGCCGACCAGGTAGCGGCGGTCGGCGAGGCGGGCGGAGACCTGGTCCAGGCGGGCGAAGAGCGCGGCGTACGCCTCCTCGTACTCCTCCTGCGAGCTGGCGAAACCGCACCTGTAGACGCCGTTGTTGATGTCCCGGTAGACGCCCTCCATCACCTCGTCGATCTCCGCGCGCAGCGGTGCGGGATAGAGGTCGGGAGCGCCGGGGCGGTGCAGGGCGGTCCATTCGGTGGCGAGGTCGAGGGTGATCTGCTGGTAGTCGTTGGTGACGAGCTGCCCGCTCGGTACGTCCACGATCGCCGGCACGCTGACACCGCCGGGGTAATCGCGCTCCCGGGCGTCGTAGGCCTCGCTCAGATAGCGGATGCCGAGGACGGGGTCCTTGCCGTCCGGGTCGAGGGTGAAGCGCCAGCTGCGGTCGTCCTGGATCGGGTCGGCGACGGCGAGGGAGAGGGCGTCCTCCAGGCCGAGGAGCCGCCGGGAGACCAGGGCGCGGCTCGCCCAGGGGCAGGCCCGGCTGACGGCGAGCCGGTAGCGGCCGGGTTCGACGGGCCATCCGTCACGGCCGTCCGCCGTGATCCGGTCGGGGAAGTGGCTCTTGGACCGCTTGAACGGCTTGTGGCCGTAGGAGTCGTTACCGCCGCTCCCGGCGCTGTCGTCGGTGGTGTCCGTGGTCGTGTCGCTCATGCCGTGCTCCTCGATGCGTCGGTGTCCTGGCGCTCGTTACGTCGTCTGCCCCGTCGGCCCGCCCCGACATCGGCCACCGCCACGATCAGGGCGGCCAGCACGAAGGCGACGGAGACGATGAGGCCGTGGTCGTAGGCGTCGGCCCAGCCGTCCGGGCCGACCTGGGCGAAGAACACCGCGCCGACGGCGGCGATGCCGATCGCGGAGCCGACCCGCTGGCCGGTCTGGAGAGTGCCCCCGGCGCTTCCCGCCTGGTGGACCGGGACCTCCGCCAGGGTGAGGGTCTGGTTCGGGGCGATGACCAGGCCGCTGCCGAGGCCGGCGAGGAGCAGCGGGGCGGCCATGGCCCAGCCCGCTCCGCGGCCGGGGACCAGGTGGACGGCGAGGGCGGTGCCCGCGAGGCCGAGCGCGACCATGGCCAGGCCCGCCACCACGAGCGGGCGGCCGAAGCGGCCGACGAGCCGGCCGCCGATGGAGGCGGCGACGCCGGAGCCGAGGGCGAAGGGGGTGACGGCGAGTCCGGCCAGGAGGGCGGAGTAGCCGAGGCCGGACTGGAGGTAGAGGGTCGTGACGAAGAAGATCGAGGTGAAGCCGGCGAAGTAGAGCAGGATCAGCAGGCAGCCCAGCCAGTAGGAGCGCAGCCGGAACAGCGACAGGTCCAGGACCGGCTGGACGCGTCCGCCCGTGCACCGCGACTCCCAGGCGACGAACGCGGCGAGCAGGGTGGCGGCCAGGAGCAGCAGCAGCCATTTCGTGTTGCCGGGCCACTGCTGGGCCTGGACGAACGGCAGCAGCAGGGCCAGTACCCCGGCGCCGAGGAGCAGCACGCCGAACGGGTCCAGGTCGCGGGGGCGGACCCGGGTCGCGGAGGGAGTGTCGGGCAGCAGCCGGTGGGCCAGCAGGAGGCAGACGACACCGAGCGGGAGGTTGACGTAGAAGACCCAGCGCCAGCCGTGCTCGGGTCCGGCGGCCTGGATGAGGAGTCCGCCGAGCAGCGGCCCGACGGCCGTGGAAATGCCGACGACGGTGCCGAACATGCCGAAGGCCCGGCCGCGCTCGCGCCCGGAGAACATCTGCTGGATCAGGGCGGAGATCTGCGGGGAGATCAGACCGCCCGCGATGCCCTGGACCAGGCGGGCGATCACCAGCCACAGGCTGGACTGGGCGGCGCCGCAGGCGGCGGAGGCCAGGGTGAAGAGGGCGAGTCCGGCCATGAAGACCGCCCGGCGGCCCCGCGCGTCGCCGAGGCGTCCGGCCGGGATGAGGAAGAGGCCGAAGGCGAGGGCGTAGCCGGAGAGCACCCATTGGAGGTCGGACTCGGGGGTGTCCAGGCCCTCCCGGATGGAGGGGAGGGCGACGTTGACGATGGAGACGTCCAGCAGGGTCATGAAGCCCGCGACCAGGCAGACGGCGAGCGCCTGCCAACGCCGGGGGTCGGGGCCGTCCGGGGCTGCGTCGCCCCCGGTCGGCCCGGGCTGCGCCGCGCTCCGTGCCATGGTTCGCACCTTAGGTCGCGTGGGGTGTTTCCTCATCCGGGACGCGGCCGCACCGGTGGCCCGGTTCCGGTTTCCCGGGACGAGTCCGGCCCGGCGTGCTCACGCCCGCCGGGGGTACCCGTTCCCGCATGACTGTGGAGAAAACGAGCGTCCTCGTCCTTGACTGTGCCGAGCCCATGGAGCTGGCCGAGTTCTACGCCGGTCTCTTCGGCGCCGAGACCCGGATCGGCAGCGACCCCGACTTCATCGAGGTCGTCGGCAACGACGGCGTCCGGCTGGCGGTCCGCCGCGACCACGGCTACGCCCCGCCGAGCTGGCCGCGCCCGGAGGATTCGCAGCAGGCGCATCTGCGGATCCTGGTGGCGCGTGAGGACATCGACGAGGCCGAGCGGGAGGCGATATCCCTGGGCGCCCGGCCCGTCGACACCGGCGACAGCAACAGCGGGCCCCGGGACGTGCGGGTGTACGGGGATCCGGCGGGGCACTCGTTCTCGCTGGCGGTCTATCCGCTGCGGGAGGACTGAGCGGCGCAGCGGCACACCGGCACGTCCAGGAAGGACGCTTGGCGGAAGGGCCCCGACGGACCCTTCCGCCAAGCGCATCAAGCTCCAACAGGCCCCACGGGGGAGGACTGTCAGAGACGCCCCCTGCCAGGGCGCCGGCCTTGGTGGTCGCCGTCTCGTGGAAGCAGGGGGATCGGCCCGGCCGCTCCCCCGGTCGCTCTGGCGGGGGGGCGGCTCGTGCTCACATCCCGCCGGCGATCCTCAACACCGTGCCGGTCGCGTACGAGGCGTCGTCCGACAGCAGCCAGGCGACCGTCCCGGCAATCTCCCCGGGCTGGCCGGCACGGCCCATGGGGACGTTCTCCGCGGCTTCGGCGGGGCGCTGGGGGTCGGCGCGGAAATCGGTCCGGATCGTGCCGGGAGCGACACAGTCGACCCGGATGCCGTTGGCCGCCACCTCCTTGGACAGCCCGATCGTCATGGCGTCCACGGCGGCCTTCGCCGCCGCCCAGTGCACGTAGGTGCCCGGGCTGCCGAGGGTCGCTGCGGCGGAGGAGATGTTCACGATCCCCCCTCCCGTCGACATGTTGCAGATGGCCCGGCGGGCGCACAACAAGTATCCCAGGAGGTTGACCTCCAGGGCCTGCCGCATACCTTCCGGGTCGGCGTCGGTCAGAGGCCCGACGGGCCCGCTCGCCCCGGCGTTGTTCACCAGCCCGGTGACCGGCCCCAGGCGCGCAGCCGCAGTATCGAACGGTCCACGTCCGCCGCCGCGGAGGTATCGACCGCGACCACAACAGCCGCCCGGCCCAGCGCGCGCACCCCTTCGGCTACGCCCTCGGCCGCCTCGGCGTCCTACCGGTAGGCGACGGCGACGTCGTGTCCTTCGGCTGCCAGTCGAAGGCAGATCGCCGCGCCGATGCCCCGGGCCCCGGAACCCCGGGGGCGATCACCAGCCGGCGGCGAGGTGAAGATGCGGGCCGCTCTGCCCAGCGTGAGGATCAGGAGTACGACGAAGGTGTCCGGACCGCCTCGACCAGGCGTTCCCCGGCCCTTACTCGCCGAGCGAGCAGCCGCGCAGGGATTCTGGAGGTGGAAGTGATGCCGCGACCGTTGTGGGCCGGTGCCATCAGCTTCGGGCTGGTCACGATCCCCGTGAAGATCGTGTCCGCGACCGAGGACCACGACGTCCACTTCCACCGGGTGCACCTTGCGGACATGGGCCGGGTGCGGACGCGTAAGATCTGCGAGCTCGACGGCGAGGCCGTCTCCCCGGACGAGATCGGCAAGGGCTACGAGATCGCGAAGGACCACACGGTCCCCGTGACGGACGAAGAGCTGGAGCACATACCGCTGCCTACGGCGAAGGCGATCGAGATCGCCGCGTTCGTCGACGCCGACACGATCGACCCGGTCCGCATCAGCGACTCCTACTACCTCGCCGCCGACGGACAGGTCGCCGCCAAGCCCTACACCCTGCTGCGCAGAGCTCTGGAGCGGTCCTCGAAGGTGGCGGTGGCGAAGTTCGCGTGGCACGGGCGTGAGCGCCTGGGGCTGCTGCGGATCCGGGAGGGTGCGATCGTGCTGCACTCCATGAAGTGGCCCGACGAGGTCCGCAGCCCCGACGAGCTGGCCCCGCGCGAGGTCGAGGTCGGCGATGAGGAGATCGAGCAGGCCCTGCAGCTGGCCGAGCGGATGACGATCGAGGACCTGTCCGGCTTCCACGACGAGTACCGCGAGGCCCTGGAGGACATTATCGCCGCGAAGGCGGAGGGCAAGCCCCTCCCTGCCCCGGCCGAGGACGAGGGGAAGGAGAAGGGCGAGGTCGTGGACCTGATGGCCGCCCTGAACGCCTCCGTCGAGGCCGCGAAGGAATCCCGCGGTGAGGATGGCGCGGACGCCACCGTGCACGAGATGCGGCCGTCGAAGAAGACCGCCAGGAAGACACCTGCGAAGAAGGCGGCCGCCTCGAAGAGATCCACGGCGTCGAAGAAGACGACGAAGAAGACGGCCGCGAAGAAGCGCAGTGCCTCCTGACCCTCCTCCTGCTGCTCCGGGTGCCGTGCTGCCGAGCATCGAGCCGATGCTCGCAACACCCGGCCCTCTGCCGTCCGCGGCTGTGGAGGACCGGTGGGCGTTCGAGGTGAAGCAGGACGGACAGCGGGCCATGGTCTACCTGCCGGGCGACGGCACCATCCTCCTGCGCGCTCGTTCGGGCTGGGACATCACCGCCGCCTATCCCGAGCTGCTCCCCCTCGTCAGCGCCCTCGGCGCGCGGAGCGCCGTGCTGGACGGGGAGATCGTTGCGCTCGACGATCAGGGCCACAGCGACTTCGAGCGCCTCCAGCAGAGGATGGGCCTCGCCGGCGCCCCGGCCCGGGCCGTGCGTATGGCGAGCCGGGTTCCCGCGCACCTGATGATCTTCGACGTCGTGCACCTCGACGGCCGGCTCCTCACCGGACTGCCGTACGCGAAGCGGAGGAAAGTACTGGAAGGTCTTGGGCTGGCCGGGGCCGCCTGGTCGACGCCCGCGGCGGTCAGCGGGCACGGCGCCGAGGCGTGGGAGATGGCCCGGGAGGCCGGGCTGGAGGGGCTGATCGCGAAGCGGCTCACCTCCCGGTACGAGCCCGGGGCACGCTCCAAGGCCTGGGTGAAGATCAAAGTCCACCGGCTCGCCGATGTCGTGATCGGCGGGTGGGTCCCCGGACACGGACGGCTGACCGGCCTGCCCGGGGCCGTCCTGGTCGGCGAGCGGCACGACGGACTGCTGCACTACGCGGGCAGCGTCGGCACCGGCTGGAGCCGTACCGAACGCACCCGCCTCGCCGAACTCCTCCAAGCCGCGGCCACCGACACCTGCCCCTTCGCGCAGGCTCCCCCAGTGGCCGGGGCCCGGTGGGTGCTCCCCCGCCTCGCCGGTGAGGTCCGCTACACCTCCCGCACCCGCGCCGGACGCCTGCGCCACCCCTCCTGGCACCGGCTACGCCCCGACCTCACTGCCGGTCTGGCCTGAGATTGCGCCGGGCGGGCGTTCCGGGCGGGGCGGAAGCAGCAGGACGCTCCGTGCCGGCTCCTGGACGACCGCCTGGCCACCCGGCAGACGCCCTGCTGGTACGGCGCGACTCGTCGGGCTCAGCTGAACATGTCGAGGTAGTGCTGTGTGTGGACCGGGTGGTAGTCCCCAAAGTCGACGGATGCCGGGTCGCCGCCGGTCTCGGCGGCGACGAGCCGGTCGAGGTAGTAGTCCCAGCCGGGGCCCACTCCGCCCGCCATCGCCGGGTCGTCCCCGACGGACTGGGTGAAGGTGAGGGTCGTGGCGCCCTCGTGCTCGACGAGCGTGAGCGTCATGTGCCAGACGAGTTCCTCACCGGGCACTTGCGACGTGAGTACCAGACGGCGGGGGGCCTGGCACTCCTGGATGGTGAAGACCTCGGCCTGGTGCTCGTCGCCCTCGTAGAGCATCCGGAAGTCGACCGAGCCGGTCGACGGGTCTCCGGTCCATTCGCCGATCCATCGGGCCAGACGGTCCGACTCGGTGACCGCCGCCCAGACGTCCTCGATGCCGGCCCGGAAGATGCGGTCGAAGGCGATGCTGTCCAGGCCGTCGATGGTCACGCGACGCCCGGTGGGGGTGCTGGTCATGCGGATTCCTCCTGAGGTCTTCCGGTACCGGGAACGGCGTCGGTGCCGGCCCGGCGGTCGTGGACGGTTCTGCGGACCTCCAGGTCGAGGGCGTCGAAGGCGCTCTCGGGGATCGGGGGCCGCCGCCCGGCGAGCTCGTCGAGCAGGGCGCGGACCGGGGCGAGGCCCGGGCGGGCGAGCGCGTAGTGACGCTCGCGACCGCGGTCCTCGGCCGTGACCAGCCCCGCCTCGGTGAGCACGCGCAGATGCTTGCTCACCGCGGGCCTGCTGATCGGATGCCGCGCCGCGAGGTCGATAACCCGGGCCGGGCCGGAGGCGAGTGCGCGCAGCAGATCACGACGTACGGGATCGGCCAGCGCGACGAACGGGTCCATCTCATATTGGTAACCCACAGGTTACCAATAAGCAAGTCCTCCCCCCACCTCAGGATTCCCGAAACCCTGAGCGGACCCCGAGGGCCGCCCATGTCGAACCTGGAGGCGGGAGTCCGGGAAGCAGCCGACACGGCCCTGTACTCCCGAGGCTGCCGCCAGCACGCGCGCCGACGAGCTGGGAGGTCACCGCCTCGAACTGCTTCTCGTCCACGACCGTGCTCGTGGCCTGCCCGCCCTCGTCCTCCCGGACGATCTCCACGAGGCCTTCGTCGGGCAGAGCAGGCCGACCAGGCCGTAGCCCTCGGTGATCCGGTAGACGAACGGCAGTCCGGTAGGCGAACGGCAGCACGCTGCTCCCTGGGTGGCCTGAAGGGGGGCCAGCGTAGGTTCCGCTGCCGAGTCTGCGGTCAGGATTCTCGGAGAACATCCCAGGTCACCCCGGCTGGACACCCCCTGCTCGCCACATGGAACACACACACGCGACAGGTCCAGCGCTCACCGGACAGGTCTGATGCTCAGCCACAGCATCCTGCTGGCTGAAATTTGTGCGACTCGAACTCGCATGTTCGAATTAATGTTCGATACAGTCGAGTGTAGTGAGGTCGTTTCATCATGTTTGAGGGGGTTATAGGCGGAGGTTGCCATGCAGGGAAGCGTTCCTCACTTGCATGTCAGTAGTGGGTTTTCGGCCCGCTACGGTGCCTCGCACCCCCATGACCTCGTCGCACGGGCGTCCGAGCGCGGGATCGGGGTGCTGGCGCTGACCGACCGCGACATGGTCACCGGCACGGTGCGCTTCGCGAAGGCCGCCGCGGCCGCGGGCGTGAAGCCGGTGTTCGGCGTCGACCTCGGCATAGCCCCCCACATGCCGTCGGCCGAGGCCCGCCGCCGCACCCCGGTGCGCGGCGGTGCGCACGTAGCCGAGGCGCCGTTCCGGGCGACGTTCCTGGCCCGGAACGCGTCCGGGTGGGCGCGGCTGTGCCGGATGGTGTCCGCCGCGCACGCCGAGGCCTTCGCCGGGGGTACGCCGCCGGCAGCTTCGTGGGAGATGCTCGGCCGGTACGCGGGTGAGGGGCTCATGGTGCTGCTCGGCCCGGCGTCGGAGCCGCTGCGGGCGCTCGCCGGTGGCCGCCCGGACATCGCCGAGCGGCTCCTCGCACCGTGGCGGGAGGCCGTCGGTGGCGGGCTGCGGCTGGAGATCGTGTGCTGGGGGCTGTCCGGCACCGGCGCCGGATCGGTCCGTCTGGCCGCGCACACCCTGGCGCTCGCCGATCGCCTCGGCATCCCGGCCGTGCTGACCAACGCCGTACGGTACGCCGACGCGGTCCAGCACCGGGTCGCGGACGTGCTGGACGCGGCCCGGCTCCTGCGGCCCGTCGACCGGCGGCGGCTGGACTGCGGGGAACGCTGGCTGAAGGACGGGTCCGCGATGACCGAGATCGCGGAACGGGTAGCGGCCGCCGCCGGGAGCGGCCGGGCGCGGGCCGTGCGGCTGATCGCCGACACCGCGGCCGTCGCGGAGGCGTGCGAGGTCGACCCGGTGAGGGACCTGGGGCTCGGGGTCCCGCACTTCCCCGAGCCGTCCGTGGTCGGCGCAGAGGCGGGCCCGGGCGGGGCGATGCGGCTGCTGCGGCAGCGGTGCGAGAGCGGCATGGCAGCCCGCGGCCTCGACCGGGACCGCCGTTCGATGGACCAGCTCGACTACGAGCTCGGCGTCATCGGCCGCCTGCACTACGAGGCGTATTTCCTCGCCGTCGCCCAGGTCGTCGCCGACGTACGGGACATGGGCATCAGGGTCGCCGCCCGCGGATCCGGCGCCGGCTCCATGGTCAACCACAGCCTCTTCGTGGCCACCGCGAACCCACTGGAGCACAACCTGCTGTTCGAGCGGTTCCTGTCCGAGCGCCGCGCCTCGCTGCCGGACATCGACATCGACGTGGAGTCCGCGCGCCGGCTGGAGGTCTACGACCGGATCATCGACCGCTTCGGGCGGGATCGGGTCGCGGTCACGGGGATGCCCGAGACCTACCGGGCCCGGCACGCCCTGCGGGACACCGGCCTCGCACTCGGGATCGCCCCGGCCACCGTGGACCGGATCGCGAAGTCGTTCCCGCACATCCGGGCGTGCGACATCCGCTCCGCTCTCTCCGAGCTGCCGGAGCTGCGGGAGCTGGCGTCCCAGGCCGGGCGGTACGGGCCGCTGTGGGAACTCTCCGAAGGGCTGGACGCGCTGCCGCGCGGGATCGCGATGCACCCGTGCGGCGTGATCCTCTCCGACACCAGCCTCCTGGACCGGCTGCCGGTCCAGCCCACCCCCGGCGGCGAGTACCCGATGCTCCAGGCCGACAAGGAGGACGTCGAAGACCTGGGCCTGCTCAAGCTCGACGTCCTCGGGGTGCGGATGCAGTCGGCGATGGCGCACGCCGTCACGGAGATCCGCCGGACGACCGGCCGGGCCATCGACCTCGACAACCCCGACCACGTGCCCCTGGACGACCGGTTCGCGTTCGCCCTCATCCAGGCCTCGGACACGGTGGGGATGTTCCAGCTGGAGTCCCCCGGCCAGCAGGACCTGGTCGGCCGGCTCCAGCCCCGCGGCCCGCAGGACGTCATCGCCGACATCAGCCTGTTCCGCCCGGGACCGGTCCAGGGCGGGATGCCCGCCCTCTACATCGCCGCCCGTCACGGCGCCGCCCCCGCCTACCCGCATCCTGACCTGGAACCGGTCCTGCGCGACACCTACGGGGTGACGATCTGGCACGAGCAGATCATCGACATCCTCGCGGTCATGACCGGCTGCGACCGCGCCCTCGGAGAGGTGGCCCGCCGCGCCCTCAGCGACAAGGAGCGGCTGCCGAAGGTCGAGGCTTGGTTCCGGCAGCAGGCGGGCGCCCGCGGGTACGGCCCGACGGTGCTCGACGAGGTCTGGGACGTCGTCGCCTCGTTCGGCGCGTACGGGTTCTGCCGGGCCCACGCCGTCGCGTTCGCCGTGCCCGCGCTCCAGTCCGCGTGGCTCAAGGCCCACCACCCGGCCGCTCTCTACGCCGGGCTGCTGGAGCACGACCCGGGGATGTGGCCGGCCCGGGTCATCGTCGCCGACGCCCGCCGCCACGACGTTCCCGTCCTGCCCGTCGACATCAACACCTCCCAGGCCCAGTACGCGGTGGAGCGGACCGGAGCGGGGTGGGGTGTAAGGATCTCCCTGTCCACGGTGCACGGCATCTCCGACGACGAGGTCGCCCGGATCACCGCAGGCCGGCCCTACACCTCCCTCCAGGACTTCTACGCCCGCGCCCACCCCAAACTGCCCACCGTCGAGCGCCTCATCAGCATCGGCGCCCTCGACCAGGTCAAGGGCGAGGCGTCCCGGCGGGACCTGCTGCTCCAGGTGACCGAGCTCCACCGTCAGGCCCGCACGCGCCCCGGACCCGGGCAATTGCCTCTGGCCACCACCCCGCACGCCGCCGGGGCGTCCGGACTGCGGGAGATGACCGCCCGCGAACGCCTCGACGCCGAACTCGGCGTCCTCAAGATCGACGTCTCCCGGCACCTCATGGAGGACCACCACCGGCTGCTCCGCGAGATCGGCGCCACCGACGCGAAGCACCTACGGGCGATGCACCCCGGGCAGCGTGTCCTGGTCGCCGGCGTCCGCGCGTCCACCCAGACCCCGCCCATCGCCTCGGGCAAGCGCATCATCTTCGTCACCCTCGAAGACGGCTCCGGTCTCGTCGACCTCGCCTTCTTCGAGGACTCCCACGAACGGTGCGCCCACACCGTCTTCCACCACGGCCTGCTCCTCGTACGCGGCACCGTCGAAGCCCGCGGCCCCCGGCGCACCGTCGTCGGAGAAATGGCCTGGGACCTCGACGAACTCGCGACCGCCCGCGCCACCCACGGGCCACAGGCCGTCCTCGACCTCCTCGGCCAAGACCCCTCCCCCACGCCGGCCCAGCCCGCGCCCGCGCGGACCATCCCCGACGGCACCGCGGGAGCCCGCCTGCACCCCTGGAGCGACCTCCGGCCCGCCGGAACCCGCTCGGCCGACCTCACCCGCTTCGGACACCGAAGCCCCGGGAGCCCGGGATGAGCGGCACCAGCCGCCCGCGACCGCGGGCGATCCTGCGGATCCACTTCCACCCCGCCGAACGGACCGACGAACTCTACGGGCAGCTGCTCACGGTCGTCGACGGGATCAGCTGCCGCGTCGAGCCCCTGCCCGCCGACTGGTCCGCGTACGCCGACCTCACCGGCGCCCTGACCTACTGGGGCCGCGACACCGAAGGCCTGGTCGCCGTGGTGCGACTGCGCCTGCTCGCCCTCCACGGCGTCCAGTGCTCGGCCGGCGCCGGCCCGACCCGCTCGATCGCCGCGATGGCCGCCGACGCCACCCCGCCGGGCGCCGCCACCGTGGTCCGCGACGACCCGTACGAGATCGCCGCCTTCCTCCGCACCAGACCGGCCTCCGCCCTGCCCGGCATCGGCCCCAGAACAGCCCGCACCCTCTCCCGCTACGGCATCACCTCGGTCGGCGACATCGCCGACGCCCAACTACCCACCCTTCAGCGCATCCTCGGCGCCACAGCCGCCCGACAGGCCCACCATCGCGCCCTCGGCATCGATGAGCGCCCTGTCGTCCCCGGCGCCGCACCCAGGACCATGAGCGCCGTCCACCGCTTCGACCGCGACGAACTGGATACCGAACGGCACCACCGGGCGGTCCTCGGCCTGGTCCAGGACCTCGGCCGACGGCTGCGTACGAGCGGCGAGATCGCCCCGGCGCTCACGCTCACCGTCACCTACGCCGACCGCACCCAGACCACCCGTACCCGAACCCTCGCCGAACCCACCGCCCACACCCCCGCGTTGGCCGCCTGCGCCCACGACCTCCTCACCGGTCTCGGCCTCCAGCGCGCCCGCGTCCGCACCCTCGCCGTACGAGCCGAACGCCTCCGGCCCGCCGAGGGCGCCATCCGCCAGCTCACCCTCGACCAACGCGACGACAAACTACGCCGCCTCGAAACGGCCCTCGACAAGGCCGCGACCCGCTACGGCCCTGGTGTCGCCGGAACCGCGTCGACCTTCCCCCGGGCCGGGTGAACCGCAGTCCTCAGCATGCGTTCCTCATAGGAAGGAAAGTTTCCCACCACCGTTGACGCCAATTGGAAGGAAGCTTTACTTTCAGTTATGCCGACATGGCGCCTCCCACCCCCTCCGAAGGGAGCACCACCATGCACCAGCGCCCCACTCCCCCCACCGGCCCCACCGTCACGACCGCCCGCCGCGGAATGGCCCGCAAGGCCCTGCTCGCCGCGTCCGCGCTCGGTGTCGTCACCGCGCTGATGGCTCCCGTCCGCGCCGGGGCCGCACCGGCGCCCGCCGCTCCCACCGCCGCCACCCCGCTCGCCGCCAACGGACAGCTCTCGGTCTGCGGCCGCCGGCTCTGCAACGCCTCCGGCCAGGCGGTCGCACTGAACGGCATGAGCACGCACGGCACCCAGTGGTACGCCCAGTGCGTCACCGACGGCTCGCTCGACGCGCTCGCCCAGGACTGGCGCTCCGACGTGCTGCGCGTCTCCACCTACGTACAGGAGGGCGGTTACGAGACGGATCCGGCCGGATTCACCGCCCGTGCGCAGAAGTTCGTCGACGCGGCGCACGCGCGCGGCATGTACGCGGTCATCGACTGGCACATGCTGACCCCGGGCGATCCGAACGCGAATCTGGCGCGGGCCAAGACCTTCTTCACGGCGATGGCGAAGAAGTACAAGAACCACCCGGGTGTGCTCTACGAGATCGCCAACGAGCCCTCAGGGGTGAGCTGGTCGGCCATCAAGTCGTACGCCGAGCAGATCATCCCGGTGATCCGGGCCGAGGACCCCGACGCGGTCGTCCTGGTCGGCACGCGCGCCTGGTCGTCCTTCGGGGTGTCCGAGGGTTCCGACGAGTCGGAGGTCGTGAACAACCCCGTCAACGCCTCGAACATCATGTACACCTTCCACTTCTACGCGGCCTCGCACCGCGAGGAGTACCTCAACACCCTCGACCGGGCCTCCGACCGACTGCCCGTGTTCGTCACGGAGTTCGGGACGCAGAACTACGCGGGCGAGGGGGCGAACGACTTCGCCATGTCGCAGCGCTACCTCGACCTGATGAAGCGCAAGAAGATCTCCTGGACCAACTGGAACTACTCCGACGACCACCGCTCCGGCGCCGCCTTCAAGACCGGCACCTGCAGCGGCAGCAACTGGACGGGGACCGGGGTCCTGAAGGAGGCCGGGGTCTGGATCCGCGACCGTATCCGTCAGTGACCGGCTCCCGCCTCGACCGCCGCCGACAGGGCGGGGCGGAGTCCTTCGCAACACGCCCGGTCGCAGCCCTCTCCAGGACCGCGACCGGGCGTGTTGTTGTCACGATCACCGTGGATACGCGCGGAATTAACCTCCAGCGCCTTGTCATGCCCCGTTCTACGCGCATAGCTTTTGCCCCTACTACTCAGTTCAGTTGGGGGCTCCTCCCGTGCAGATATACAGATCCGGTTCCGTACTGCTGACCGGCGCCGTCGCCGTCGCTCTCGCGGTGACCGCCCTGCCCGCCGCCCAGGCGGCGCCGTCGGCCACCGCCGTCATCTCCGAGGTGTACGGCGGCGGGGGCAACTCCGGCGCGACGCTGACCCGGGACTTCGTCGAGTTGGCCAACGCCGGCTCGGCGCCCTTCGAGGTCGGCGGCCTCAGCGTCCAGTACCTGCCGGGCAGCCCGTCAGCCGGATCGCAGTGGCAGGTCTCCGAGCTGTCCGGGTCGATCGCGCCCGGCGGCCGCTATCTGGTCGCGCAGGCCGCGGGCACCGGCGGTACGGTCGCGCTGCCCACCGCGGACGCCACCGGAACCGTCGCCATGGCGGCGGGCAGCGGCACCGTCGCCCTGGTCTCCGGGACGGCCCCGCTGACCTGCAAGTCGGCGGCGGACTGCGCGGCGGACACCCGGATCGTCGATCTGGTCGGGTACGGCTCCGCGGTCGTCCGGGAAGGCGGCGGCCCGGTCCCCGGCGCCTCGGCCACCACCTCCGTCGCGCGCGCCGCCTCGCTCGCCGACACCGACGACAACGCCGCCGACCTCACCGCGGGCGCGCCCACCCCGGTCAACGCCAAGGGCGAGACGTCCGGCGGCGGGCAGCCGCCGGAGGAGCCCGGCCCGACCGAGCCCGGCGACGTCCGGATCCACGACATCCAGGGCACCACCCGCGTCTCCCCGCTGGAGGGCGCGGCGGTCACCGGTGTCCCGGGCATCGTCACGGGCGTCCGGAGCAGTGGCTCGCGCGGCTTCTGGATCCAGGACACCGCACCGGACAACGACCCGCGCACCGGCGAGGGCCTGTTCGTCTACACCGGCTCCACCGCGCCGACCGTGAAGGCCGGGGACTCCGTCCTGGTCAGCGGAAAGGTCGCGGAGTACTACCCGGGCACCGGCACCCAGTCGCTCACCCAGATCACCGCGCCCCGCGTCACCGTGCTCTCCTCCGGCAACGCGCTGCCCGCCCCGGTCGTCCTCGACGCCCGCTCGGTGCCCGGCCGTTACGTGCCCTCGGCGGACGGCGGGGCGATCGACGCGCTCCCGCTGGACCCGGCCACGCACGCGCTGGACCTGTACGAGGCGCTGGAGGGCTCCCGGATCCAGATCGCCGACACCCGGGTGACCGGGGCGACGACCGCGTACGACGAGATCTGGGTGACGGTCAAGCCGAAGGAGAACCCGACCCGGCGCGGCGGCACGCTCTACGCCTCGTACGAGGACCAGAACACCGGCCGCCTGAAGGTCATGTCGCTGAACCCGGCGCAGCCGGTCCCCGCGGCGAACGTGGGCGACGTGCTGAAGGGCCGCACCACCGGCGTGCTCGACTACGCGAGCTACGGCGGCTACAACGTGCAGGCCACCGAGCTGGGCACGGTCGTCGACAACAAGCTGCGGCGCGAGGTGACCCGCAAGCAGAAGAAGGACGAGCTGGCGGTCGCCACGTACAACGTGGAGAACCTCGACGCGAACGACGACCAGGCCAAGTTCGACACCCTGGCCGAGGGCGTCGCGGTCAACCTGTCCTCCCCCGACATCGTCTCGCTGGAGGAGATCCAGGACGACAACGGTGCGGTGAACGACGGCACGACGGGCTCCGAGGCGACGCTGAAGCGGTTCACGGACGCGGTCGTCGCGAAGGGCGGGCCGCGTTACGCCTGGCGCTACATCGCGCCGGAAAACAACAAGGACGGCGGTCAGCCGGGCGGCAACATCCGCAACGTCTTCCTCTACAACCCCAAGCGGGTCTCCTTCACCGACCGGCCGGGCGGCGACGCCACCACGCCGGTGCGGGCCGTCGACACCTGGCTGGGCGTCAAGCTGTCCGCGTCCCCGGGCCGGATCAACCCGGCGAGCCCGGCGTGGGAGGACAGCCGCAAGCCGCTGGTGGGCGAGTTCGTCTTCCGGGGCAAGCCGGTCTTCGTCATCGGCAACCACTTCGCGTCCAAGGGCGGCGACCAGCCGCTGCACGGCCGCTACCAGGAGCCGACGCGGTCCTCGGAGTCGCAGCGGATCCAGCAGGCGGCCGAGGTCAACACCTTCGTCACCTCACTGCTGAAGGCGGACCGGTCGGCACGGGTCGTCGCGCTCGGGGACTTCAACGACTTCGAGTTCTCCCCGACGATGAAGGCGCTGACCGAGGGGAAGGCGCTCAAGCCGCTGATCAACACGCTGCCCGTCGGCGAGCGGTACAGCTATGTCTTCGACGGCAACTCGCAGACGCTGGACCACATCCTGACGAGCCCCGGCGTCCACCGCCTCGACTACGACGTGGTGCACATCAACGCCGAGTTCGCGGACCAGGCGAGCGACCACGATCCGCAGGTGGTGCGGATCAAGGTCGGCGGCCTCTGGCCCTGGTGGTAGGACGCAGGGCACACGGCCCCGGCCGCGGCGGACCGAAGCTCAGGTCCGCCCGGCCGGGGCCGTGGCCTGCCGCGGCAGCACGACCGCACCGGTCGCACAGGTCGTAGGGGCCACCGGCTCCCGCCCGGTGAAGAACCCGGTGACCAGCGAGGCCACCTCCTCGGCCCGCTCCAGGACCACCCAGTGGTCGGACTCCTCGACCGTCAGGAACCGGCTCCCCTCGATCGTCGCGGCGAACTCCCGCTGCCGCGCGGGCGAGGTGACCGTGTCGTGCTCCCCGGCGAAGACGAGCGCCGGTACGCCGGTGAGCCCGCCGGTGAAGTCGGGCCGGTCGGCCAGCGCCCGGTAGAGGGAGTCCGCGGCGTGGGGCGAGTGGGTGAGCGCGTGGAGGAAGGAGCGCCGCACATAGCGCCGGGCCAACTCCCGGCGGTGTACTGGGCGTTCCGGGTCCAGGCACATCAGCGCGTCGGCCGCCGTGGCGGCGAACCCCTCACGGTCCCCGGCGGCCAGTTGCCGCCTGGCCCGCTCCCAACAGGCGACCTGGGCGGCGTCGATGTGGACAGGCACCCCGCCGAGGGCGAGCCGGGCCACCCGGTCCGGATGGTGCTGGGCGAAGCCGAAGGCGATGGCGGTGCCGTAGGAGAAGCCGAAGACGTTGAGCCGGGGGGCGCCGAGGTCGTCGGCGATGCCGAGGACGGCGCGGCGCAGCAGATCGGCGCTGGGGCCCGGCGGGAGCGGGTCGGCGCCGCCCATGCCGGGCAGGTCGGCGGTGACCACGTCGGCGGCCGGACCCAGGTGGTCGTCCATCTGGGGCCAGCCGAACATGCCCTGGAGCGCGCCGCCGAGAATGAGCGTCGGTTCGGTACGGGGGGCGGCCCCGCCGCTCCGGTCGTACGGCAGGACGCGGTAGCCGTAGCGCACTCCGTCGGCGGACAGGGTCCGGATGATCTCCTCGGGCATGTGGTGCTGCGTTCCCTTCCGCTCAGGGCCTGGTGAGGACGAGTGCCGCGTTGTGCCCGCCGAAGCCGAGCGAGGTCTTGACGGCACAGTCGAAGGAGGCGGCGCGGGCTTCCTTGGCGACCACCTCGATCGGGATCTGCGGGTCCGGTGCGTCCAGGTTGACGGTGGGTGGGACCAGTTGGTGCTGGAGGGCGAGCACGGTGAGGGCGGCCTCGATGCCGCCCGCCGCGCCGAGGGTGTGGCCGGTCATCGCCTTGGTGGAGGTCACCAGGGGGCTGTCGCCGAGGACGCGGCGCAGCATCGTCGCCTCGATCAGGTCGTTGGAGAGCGTCGAGGTGCCGTGGGCGTTGACGTGCCCGACGTCGGCCGGGGAGAGGCCGGCGTCGGTGAGCGCGGTGCGCAGGGCGCGTTCGATGCCGAGTCCTTCCGGGTCCGGGGCGACGGCTGAGTGGGCGTCGCTGGAGGCCCCGTAACCGTTCACGTGGGCGCGGACGGTGGCGCCCCGGGCGCGGGCGTGGTCCGGGTGTTCCAGGACGAGCAGGCCCGCGCCCTCGCCGACGACGAAGCCGTCGCGGTGGGTGTCGAAGGGGCGGCAGGCGGCCGCGGGGTCCTCGCGGCGGGTGGAGACGGCCTTGAGACTGCAGGCGCTGGCGAGCAGGAGGCGGGTGCAGGTGGACTCCGCACCGCCCGTGATGACGATGTCGCAGGCCCCGGAGCGGAGCATCTGGTGGGCGGTGCCGATGGCGACGGTGCCGGAGGAGCAGGCGGTGGAGACGGCCTGGCTGGGTCCGTGGACGCCGAGGTCCAGGCTGACGCTGCTGGCCGCGCCGTTGACGACGCTGAGCGGGGCGAGTTTCGGGGAGACGCGGCGGGGGCCGCGGGCGGCGAGCGCGGCGGCCTGTTCGTCGTAGAAGGGCAGTCCGCCGTGGGCGGAGCCGATGACGACGCCGACGCGGCCGCTGTCCCAGACGGCCGGGTCCAGTCCGGCGTCGGCGACGGCCTCACGGGCGGCGATGACGGCGAGCTGGGCGAAGCGGTCCATCAGCCGCTGGGTGGCCACGCCGAGGACGGCCCCCGGGTCGCAGTCGGTGACGGAGTAGAAGAAGTCGCAGGGCAGACCGCCCAGTTCGGGCCGGGGCGCGGCTGACGGCGCGAGGCCCTCGGTGACGCCGTGCCAGGCGGCGTCGACGCCCGTACCGGCCGAGGTGACCAGGCCGACGCCGGTGACGGCGGCGGCGAACGGGGCGGGCGGGGTCCGGCGGTAGGGCGCTGCGGCGGCCGCGCTCATGCGGTGACCTTCCCCTGCACGGCCTCGACGAGGCGGCCGACGGTGTCGCGCGAGGTGAGCGCGACGTCCTCCAGGTCCACGTCCAGCCGGTCCTCGATGTGCAGCCGCAGCTCCTCCAGGGCGAGGGAGTCGAGTCGCAGCCGGTGCAGCGGAACATCGGGGCGGATGGCCTCGGGGTCGGTTCCGAACTTCGTCACCAGCAGCGTGCTGATCTCTTCCGACGTGCTCATTCGGCTCTCCTGGGCTCGGTGACGCGGTGACGCCGGCCGCGTGGTGAGGGGAGGTGGGGGGAGGGGCCATCGGGGGACGCCGGCTGCTCCGGAAGGACCCTTTATACGCCTTCGCGGGCGGACCCCCGGCCCGCGTTCCCCCGTGCGGTGGGAGGGCTGTCCAGGTGTACGAATCCGGGGTGCGGTGACGAGGGAGGGAGGTGCGGGGATGCCAGGATGGAGGCGCAGCCCGTACGGGACGCCACGAGAGAAGGAGATACCCATGACGGCCGAGCAGGACGGCAATGCGGAGGTCGCGCTGAGCCCCGCCGACTGGGTCGCCCGGCAGGCCGAGCTGTACGAGTCCTCCGGCGGCACGAAGGGCACCACCCAGCTCGGGGTCCCCTGTCTGCTGATGGACTACGTCGGCCGGCGCAGCGGGACGGTGCGGCGCACGGTGCTGATGTACGGGCGGGACGGCGAGGACTATCTGATCGTGGCGTCCAACGGCGGCTCGGACCGTCCGCCGCTGTGGTATCTGAACCTCCAGGCGAATCCGGAGGTCCAACTCCGGGTGAAGACGGAGCGGTTCGGGGCGCTCGCGGCGACGCTGCCGGCCGAGGAGAAGGCGCGGGTCTGGCCGGGTCTGGTGGAGCTGTTCCCACGCTACGGGGAGTATCAGGCGGGTACCGAGCGGGACATCCCGGTGGTGCGGCTGACGCGGACCTGAGGCGGCGGGTCCGGAGCCGGGACGGCGGACGCGGAGGCGGCGAAGTCCGGCTGCCAGGAGCCCTTCTGGCGCGCCGGTCGGAACCGTAAAATCCGCGATCATGACCATGAAAACGGTTCAGGCCGACCCGTCCGCCCTCGGCGGCCCCGCTCTCTTCGACACCATGTCCACGATGCGCGCCATGCGCCGGCTCAAGCCGGAGCCGGTGCCCGAGGAGCTGGTCGAGCAGCTGATACAGGCGGCCGTCTGGGGGCCCAGCGGCGGCAACATGCAGTGTTACGAGTACGTGGTGGTGACCGACCGCGAGGTGATGGCGCGGCTCGCCCCGCTCTGGAAGCGGTGCGTGGACGCGTATCTGGCGACGACCGGGAAGTACGCCCCCGAGGGCATGGACGAGGCGGCGTACGGCCGGATGGTCGCGGCGATCGAGTACCAGCGCGACCACTTCGCCGACACCCCGGTACTGATCGTGCCGTGCTACCGGTTCCCGGAGCCGCGCCTGGACGAGGAGGGGCTCGCCGCGTCGGCGCGGGCGCTCGGTCCGGCGGGCACGGAGCACATGATGAACACGCAGACCCGCTTCCAGGCGCTGGCGGAGGGCTCCTGCGTCTATCCCGGGGTGCAGAACCTGCTGCTGGCGGCCAGGGGACTGGGGCTGGCGGCGAACATCACCATCTGGCATCTGATGCTGGAGCAGGAGTGGAAGAAGGAGCTGGGCATCCCGGAGGACATGGCGACGTTCGCCGCGGTTCCGGTGGGGTGGCCCGCGGGTAACTTCGGGCCTGTCCGGCGACGTCCCGTGGCGGACGTCATCCACCGCGACCGCTGGTAGCGACGGCCCGCGTCAACCGGTACCGGCACCCCTGTCGGGTGACGCTCGATGTCACCCGACAGGCTCAGCGGGCCAGGCAACTCCCTTGAATTTGCAGGATGTTGCCAGTCGAATCACCAAGGCATCCCTTTGTCATGCTCGCCTCACGTCGATAGCCTGGCCGGGTTCGGCATCCCTCTGGCCCACCCGGGTCCGAGGGCTTTTTACTACCTCCCACAGAGCAGGAGCCCTCATGCGCCTACGCACCGCCGCCCGAACCCGGGCCCGCGCCTGTGCCGTGGCGGCCCTCACCGCCGCGGCCCTTCTCGCCGCCGGGCAGCCGACGAACGCCGCCCCGCGGGCGGACACGGCCGACCCGATGAACCGCGCCTTCGCCGAGGCGTCCCAGGAGTACGGCGTACCGCGCGACCTGCTGGCCGCCGTGGGCTACGGCGAGTCCCGGCTGAACGGACACGCGGGCAAGCCGAGCCAGGCGAACGGCTACGGCGTGATGCACCTGGCGAGCAACCCCACGAACCGTTCCCTGGAGAAGGCCGCCGAGCTGACCGGCGAGAGCGCGGCCCGGCTGCGCCGGGACACGACCGCCAACATCCTCGGCGGCGCGGCCGTGCTGCGCGACCACGCCGACGCGCTGGGCCTGGACGCCGCCGAGCGCCGGGACGTGGACGCCTGGTATCCGGCGGTGGCCCGCTACAGCGCCGCCGACGGGCCGGCGGCCGCGCTCTACGCGGACGCGGTCTTCACCTTCCTCGCCGAGGGCGTGTCCGCGACGGTGACCGGCGGCGAGGAGGTGCTCGTACCGTCCCGCCCGGTCGCCCCGGAGAAGGGCGAGGTGTCGGCGTCCGACGTCTACGCGCAGAGCGAGGACTACCCCTCGGCGCGCTGGGTGCCCGCCCACGCCGAGAACTTCGCCGTAGGCCGCACCGCGGCCGTCGACAAGGTGGTCGTCCATGTCACCCAGGGCTCGTACGCGGGCTCCATCAGCTGGTTCCAGAACCCGGCGTCCCAGGTCAGCGCCCACTATGTGATCCGGTCATCGGACGGGGAGGTCACCCAGACGGTCCGGGACAAGGACACGGCGTGGCACGCGCGCAGCGCCAACGCCTCGTCCGTCGGGATCGAGCACGAGGGGTGGGTCGACGAACCGGCCTGGTTCACCGACGCGATGTACCGCTCGTCGGCCGCGCTGACGTCGCACCTCAGCGCCAAGTTCCGCATCCCGAAGGACCGGGCGCACATCGTCGGCCACGTCGAGGTGCCCGGCAACGACCACACCGACCCCGGCCCCCACTGGGACTGGGACTACTACATGGAGCTGATCGGCGGTGACCCGGGCAACGGCGGAGACGGTCTGACGTTCCCCCTCTACACCACGCAGCAGTCCGGCTCGTCGGGCCCGCAGGTGACCGCCGTCCAGACGCTGCTCACCGCGCAGAAGTACAACCCCGGCAAGGTGGACGGCCTCTTCGGCGCCACCACGAAGAGCGCTGTCGAGGCGTTCCAGCGGGCCCGCTCCCTCGACCCGGACGGCATGGTCGGCCCGAAGACCTGGACGGCCCTGCTGTCGGCCGGCACGACCCCGCTGCTGAAGCAGGGCAGTTCGGGCGATGCGGTGAAGCGCCTCCAGCGCGCCCTGACGGCGGCGCTCGGCAAGACGGTGGGCGTGGACGGCAGCTTCGGCCCGACCACGGACACGGCGGTCCGCACCTACCAGACCACCCGCAAGCTGGGCGTCGACGGCCAGGTGGGCCCGGCCACATGGACGGCCCTGCAGAACGGCAAGTGAGCACGGACCCGGGCGGGCCTCCCGAGCACGGGGGCCCGCCCGGGCCCGCAAGGGGCCACCCGGGCCTACGGCTGCGGCAAGCGGCCACGCTTCCGCCCGCGCACCGGCGCGGAGGAGGACGACTGACCCCGATACCGCAGGCGGGCCGGCCCCGGGCGGCTCACCGGCTCACTCCCCCGCGCCGACCGGATACCCGATCTCCTTGATGTCCTTGGCCAGTTCGGCGGGAATCCGCTCCGGGTTGATCGCGGCGACGATCTCGTCCGTCAGCGGTCGCAAGGCGAAGACATGGCGTACGGCTTCGAGGTCGATGTCCACCTCGAAGTAGTCCTCGGCCCACTCCTGGTACGACTCGGGGGTCCCGGTGACGAGGAGTTGGAAGAGCCAGTCGGCCCCGTCGGAGTCCTCCCCGTCCTCCGGGAACTCCACGGCCCCCGTCCGCCAGCGGTCGTCGCCGCTCTCGCGCCAGAGGCAGGCGGTGACGACGGGCAGCCCGAACTCGTCGCAGAACGACGGCTCGTCCACGTATGGGCGGAACACCTCGGGCACCTCGTCGAGCACCCCGGGCCAGGGGACGTCATCCACGTACGGGCTCATCGGCGACTCGTGGTCGAAGCCCCGGGCGTACGCGCCGGCGGCGGAGAAGACGATGGAGTACTCGCCACCCGACCCGTCCCGCATCGAGGCCACCGCCTCGCTCGGCGACCACTGCGCGTCGAAGCCGTGCCAGCGGTGGTCCCACTCCGCACACAGGATCGCGTCGAGCATCGCCAGGGAACGGCAGAGATCGGTGAGGGCGGATATGCCAGGCAGCCGACGGGCCACGTCATGAACGCTCATGGGGCCATCCAACCGCACCGGCCGGGCCGGGTATTCAGGTGCTCCCCCGAAGCCGCCCGGGCACACTGTCACGATGAACACCGATCACCCGGCCCCCTCTCCCCGCAGGCGGGCGCTGGAGCACGTCTCCTCACTGTCCTCGGGCGCGCCCCTGGCTCCCGGACCCCGTGTCACCCTGAACTTCCACCCCGACCGGGCGGTGGCGGGGATGCCGATCCTCGAACGGCTGGGCGGGGACGGTCTGTACGTCTCCCAGTTCGTGACCGGCACCAGCAACGGGGGGCTCACCGCACACCCCGGCGGTGACCGGTGGCGGTGGGAGAGTCGGATCTTCGGCGGCGCGTACGACCGGGCGGAGGCCGCCGAGCGGCCCGTCTACGGGGCGCTGGACCTGCGTCGGACGCCGTTCGGCGCCGCGCCCCGGTTCGGTTCGGCGCACTTCAGGCTGGTGCCGGAGGTGCTCGGCGCGGCCACGTTCTGCTATCCCGACAGCGCCGCCGAACCCGTGCACTTCGGGGTCGCGGCCCGGATGTCGGGGCTCGTCGAGCTGGCGGCGGCGGACGACCGTGATGCCCTGGACGACTACGTCGAGGCGCAGATCCATGCCCCGGTCCGGCTGGACCGCGACGTGGAGGCGCTCGTGCTCGACCCGGCCCACCGGGGGACGGCGGTGGAGGCCGCGGCCCGCCTGCTGCCCTGCCCCGTCGAGTGGCATCCGGGGTTCCGGCTCTCCGTGGAGGAGCTGCGGCTCCATCCCGGCTACCGGGGGCCCGAGTTCGTCGCCCTCGGCTCCGCCCTGGCGGTCGACGGATGGCTGGACGCCCGGATCATCGGCGACGCGGTGCGGGCCGGCCGGTACGACGCGCAGGACCTCAAGCGGGTCTGGCATCTGCTGGCCCGGTTCGGCCGGGTGTCCGCAGTCCTTCCGGCCTGAGGCCGACGCACCTGGTCCCGCACTCCCGTCGCAGGGGTGCGGGACCAGGTCAGCGGGTCACTTCAGGCCGAAGGCCCGGATGATCTCCTGGTCGACGACGAGGCCGCCGGGGCCCTCCGCGTGGGCCTTGAGCGAGGCCGAGGTCGCGCCCTTCGAGGGGGTGCGGAACTTCGCGGTCCACTCGCCGGTCTTCTTCTTCCGGAGGTCCACCTTCGTCCAGTGCTTGCCGTCGTCGTAACTGACCGACAGCGAAGCCTTGTTCGCCTTCACCGCGCCCGGCAGCCATTCCTGGGTGCCGGAGGTGAGGCCGATCTCCGTCGTGCGGCCGGCGCGGACGTCGCCCGCCAGGTCGGTGTCGACGGCGTAGTCCAGCTGGAGCAGCGGGATGTCGGCCTGGTAGGGGCCGGCGTCGTCCAGGGCGCCGGAGACGAAGCCCCACTCGGAGTGCGTACGGGTCGATGTCTTCCAGGTCTTCGCGTCGCGTTCCGAGTCGATGACCAGGCGGTAGGGGCGCTTCTCGGCGGAGAGGTCACCGATGTAACCCGCCCTGCCCGCGCCCTTCTTGAGCTCGGTGTCGCCCTGGTAGAAGGCGTACGAAGTGGTGTCGTACTCGTTCTCGGGCATCGAGCCGGAGTGGCCGGCGCCCGCGTCCGTCCACGGGGTGATGTTGAACTGAAGATCGTTGTTGACCGTACGGAACGGGCCCCAGTAGCCGGTGCCCAGGCGAGGGCGGGTCACCGGGGCGAACCACTCGGCGGGGTAGTCCTTGCCCGCCCGGTAGTCCAGCTCAGCGCTGCGCATCTCGTGTGCGCGGTCGGACTCCTCCGCGTTGAGGACCGAGTGGTTCTCGTACCAGAAGGAGTCTCCCGGCAGCGGATTGACCCATTCGGTGCGGACGTCCGGGAACTGCTCGTACTCCTCGAAGCCGAGGCCGGGACCGTAGTCCGGGATGTCGTAGCGGTAGCCGCCGCCGAGCGTCTTCTTGTGGCCGTAGAAGGTGTTCTCCACCTTCGCGAGCTGACGCGCCGAGGGCGCGAAGGCCAGCGAGCGGTCCGGGATGGTGCCGTCGTGGCGGTCGACCAGGTCGTAGAGGTAGTCCGCGAACCTCTTCTGGTCGATCTCGATCTTCTTGCCTCGCTTCGCCGCGCTGATCAGCGTCTCGCCCGCCGACTTCTGGACCGAGGCGACCGGGATCGTGGTCTCCTCGCCCCACGGGGTGTAGCTCTCCATCGCCACGCCTCGCTCGTCGTTGACGACGAACAGGGCCTTCGCCCCGGCGGCCAGCGCGACCGCGAGACGTTCGGCGGGGGTGACGTCGGCGCTGCGGGTGATCACGACGGCCTTGCCGCGAGTGTTCAGGCCCTTGTAGTCCGCCGGTGCGCCCTTGCCCGCGTACACCGCGTTCGGCTTCTGCTCGCTGTCCTCGGCGATCGCCGCGCCGCCCTGGACGTGGACCGGTACGTCACGGCCGTCGGCCTCGACGTCGATCAGCTCCTCGTCCTGCCGCCAGCGGGTCAGGAAGCTGAAGTCGCCCTCCTTCACCTTCTTGGTGGGGCTCGCCCACAACTGGTCGTGGGTGAGCGGTATCTGGTACGCGTCACGCTGGACGGTGCCGTCCGGAGCGGTGCGCGCCATGTCGTAGCGGAGCTGGCGGGTCTCGGTCTCCTTCGGGGTGCGCACGCTGACCTTGCGGGCCTCGGACGCGTCGAGGGTGACCGTGGTGGAGCCGGTCAGGATCGTCTCGGGGGCCGCGAGGAACGCGACGGCCCGGGAGTCGGGGCGGTCGCCGTCGACGTCCACGGAGGCCCAGGCGGTGTAGTTGCCGGGAGGCAGGCGCAGCGTGGTCTCGCCACCGCTGATCTGGACGAGGCCGAGCTGCGGGTCGCCCAGTTCTCCGAGGACGGCGAGGCCGTCCATCGGCTTGCCCGACCGGTCGCGGAGCTTCAGCGTCAGATCGTGCAGTTCCTTCTCCTTGGTGAGCGCGAAGCCGGTGTGCGCGACCGTCGTGCCGGCCGCGTCGGTGGCCACGACCTGGCCGGAGAAGGTGGTGTCGACAGCGACCTTCGCCGGGTCCAGGGACAGGACCGCCTCGGCGGTGCCGCCCGCCGGGACGGTCAGTGTGTCGGTGGAGAGCGTGCAGGCCGCCTCGTCCGTGTCGGTGGCCAGGTTCAGCGTGACGTCCTTGTCACCCGTGTTGCGGTAGGTGATCGTGCGGTCGGCGACCTCGTCGGACGGGCCGTGCGGCCAGGCGTAGGAGGCGACCTCGACCGAGCCGGTGGCCTCGATCGTGGTGTCGATCGCCGCCTTCACATCGAGCCGGCCGGTGCCCTGCTGGTACGGGGTGTACGCGTCCAGCTTCTGGGACGAGGTCATCAGCGCGTCCTTGATGCGCTGACCGCTCCATTCGGGGTGACGCTGCTTCAGAATGGCGGCCGCGCCCGCGACATGGGGGGTGGCCATCGACGTTCCGGACATCGACCGGTACATGCCCTCGGTGCCGGGAACGGACTGCGAGGCGGCGGCGTTGATGTCGACGCCGGGGGCCGACAGGTCGGGCTTCAGTCCGTGCGAGCGGACCAGCGGGCCCATGGAGGAGAAGTCGGCGCGGCCGTCCTGCTTGTCGACGGCGGCGACGGTGAGCGCCTGCTCCGCCGAGCCGGGCGAGCCGATCGTGCCCGCCCCGTACGCGTTGCCCGCCGCGATCACGAAGAGCGGACCGCCGTCCGCCGAGAGGGAGTTCACCGCCTGGGACATCGGGTCGGTGCCGTCGTCGGGTACCGGGGAGCCGAGGCTCATGGAGACGATGTCGGCCCCTTCGGCCTTCGCCCACTCCATGGCCTCGATGATCCCGGAGTCCGCGCCGGAGCCCTCGTCGCTGAGGACCTTGCCGACGAGCAGGTCGGCCGCCGGGGCGACGCCCTTGTTCGCGCCCTCGGACGCCGCGCCGGCTCCGGCGATGGTGGAGGCGACGTGCGTGCCGTGGCCGTGCTTGTCGTCGACCTCCTCGCCGGGGACGAAGCTGCGGGCGCCGACGAGGCGGTCCTTGACGTCCGGGTGGTCGGCGTCGATGCCGGTGTCCAGGACGGCGACCCTGGTGCCCTTGCCGTCGAAGCCGGCGGCCCACGCCTCGGGGGCCTTCACCTGCGGCACGGACTCGGCGAGCAGCGCATCGGAGCGGCCGTCCAGCCAGAGCTTCGCGATCCCGCCGTCGAGCGAACGGGCACTCGGCGTACGGGTGATGGCGTCCCAGAACGTGCGCGCCCCGTCCTTGTCGGCGCTGAGCGCGGCCCCGTGGATGGAGGCGAGGGTGCGGACCTTCTTCGCGCCGCGCGGAGCTGCGGGCAGGGCCCTGGCGCGCTCGGGCGGATAGGTGGCGATGACCGGGACGGCCCCGGTGCTCTCGTCGTCGTACCCCATCCGGACCAGGGCCGAGACGTTGAACAGCCGCCGGTCCAGGGTGCCCGCCGCGATCAGGGTGGTGGCCTCGTCGGGCAGGACGTACACGTCCTCGCCCGCCTGCTGGATGCGTACGCCGCCGCTCGCGCCGTCGGGGCGGTCCACGGTGACGGTGTCCCGGGCGCCGGGGCCGTCCACGTACCGCACCACGTCACCGGTGACCAGGGTGATGGTGTGGCTGTCCGTGGTGGCGTCGGAGCTCGGGGCCTCGGGGCGCGGTGCGGGGGCTGCACCGGCGGTGCCCGCACCGGCGAAGGGGACCAGCATGCCGCCCAGGAGGGCCGCCGAGGTCGCCAGGAGCAGGGCTCTGCGTCCTGAGCGAGCGGATCTCGCCCGGCCGGGAACGGAGGAGGGGGAAGAAGTCATGCAGCTGATCTACCGGTTGATCCGGGGTGACCGCTGCGTTCCGGGCGGGCGGGAAACCGCCGTGGCGGTAACCCGCCCGGGACGGACGGGGTGTTGACGGGCGTTTCAGGCGACCGAGGCGAGCGGCTGTCCACTGCTGTCGTGGTGGATGGGGGTGTGGGCCCCGGTGAGCGGTACGCCACTGCCGCCGCGCCGGACCGCGACGATCTCGGCCGCGATGGACAGGGCCGTCTCCTCCGGCGTACGGGCTCCGAGGTCGAGGCCGATCGGCGAGTGCAGCCGGGCGAGTTCCCGGTCGGTGAGGCCGACCTCGCGCAGCCGGTCGTTGCGCTCCAGGTGGGTGCGGCGCGAGCCCATCGCGCCGACGTAGGCGACCGGGAGGCGGAGGGCCGCCTCCAGCAGCGGTACGTCGAACTTGGCGTCGTGGGTGAGGACGCAGAGCACGGTACGGGCGTCGGTCTCGGTCCCGGCGAGGTAGCGGTGGGGCCATTCGACGACGATCTCGTCGGCCTCGGGGAAGCGGGCGGCGGTGGCGAAGACGGGGCGGGCGTCGCAGACGGTGACCCGGTAGCCGAGGAACTTCCCGGCCCGCACCAACGCCGCCGCGAAGTCGATGGCGCCGAACACGATCATGCGGGGCGGCGGCACGCTGGACTCGACCAGCAGCTCGATGGGCCGACCGCAGCGGGAGCCCTCCGCGCCGATGGCGAGCGGTCCGGTGCGGCCCGCGTCCAGCAGGGCCCGGGTCTCGGCGGCGGCGGTCCGGTCGAGCGCCGGGTGGCCGCCGAGCCCGCCCTCGTAACTCCCGTCGGGGCGGACCAGCAGCGGCAGGCCGAGCAGTTCCTCGGGGCCGTCCGTGACCCGGGCCAGTGCGGCCGCCGTCCCCTCGGCGGCGGCCGCGAGCGCGGCGGCGAACACCGGCCGGGCGGGGTCGTCCGCCCGGACCGGGGTCACCAGGATGTCGATGATGCCGCCGCAGGTCAGACCGACCGCGAAGGCGTCCTCGTCGCTGTAGCCGAAGCGCTCACGGACGGGCCGGCCGTCCTCCATGGCCTGTTGGCACAGTTCGTAGACGGCCCCCTCCACGCAGCCGCCGGAGACCGACCCGATGGCCGTGCCGTCGCGGTCGACGGCGAGGGCCGCGCCGGGCTGCCGGGGCGCGCTGCCGCCGACGGCCACCACGGTGGCGACGGCGAACTCGCGTCCCTGCGAGACCCACCGGTGCAGCTCTTCGGCGATGTCCAGCATGCCGTTTCTCCTTAAGCGGGAAGGGGGCCCGGGCGTCAGTGGACGCCCAGCCAGCTCTCGATCGGGTTGAGGGCGAAGAAGACGATGAAGATCACCGTCAGCCCCCACATGAAGGCCCCGACCTCGCGGGCCCGGCCCTGGGCGAGCTTGATGGCGCTGTACGAGATGACACCCGCGGCGACACCGGTGGTGATGGTGTACGTGAAGGGCATCAGGACCACGGTCAGGAAGACCGGGATGGCGACCGAGCGGTCACCCCAGTCCACGTGCCGGGCGTTCTGCATCATCATCGCGCCGATGACGACGAGGGCGGCGGAGGCCACCTCGGTCGGCACGATCGCGGTGAGCGGGGTGAAGAAGAGGCAGGCGGCGAAGAAGAGGCCGGTGATGACGGAGGCGAACCCGGTCCGGGCCCCTTCGCCGACGCCGGTGGCCGATTCGACGAAGACCGTCTGGCCGGAGCCCGAGGCGACACCGCCGATGACGCCGCCGGCGCCGTCGATGAACAGCGCCTTGGACAGGCCCGGCATACGGCCCTTGTCGTCGGCGAGTTTGGCCTCGGTGCCGACGCCGATGATGGTGGCCATCGCGTCGAAGAAGCCGGCCAGCACCAGGGTGAAGACGATCATGCCGACGGTCATCACGCCGACGTCGCCCCAGCCGCCGAACTCGACGTTCCCGAAGAGCGAGAAGTCGGGGGTGGAGACCGCGCTGCCCTCCAGCTCCGGCGGGCCGCTGCTCCACTTCTTGGGGTCGATGTCGACGATCGCGTTGATGACGATCGCGACCAGCGTGCCGACGACGATGCCGATCAGGATCGCGCCGGGAATATTGCGCGCCTGGAGCATGAAGATGAGCAGGAGCGTCACGCAGAAGATCAGGACGGGCCAGCCGGCGAGTTCACCGGCCGGGCCGAGGGTGACGGGGGTCGCCTGGCCCTGGTGGACGAATCCGGCCTTGTAGAGACCGATGAGGGCGATGAAGAGCCCGATGCCCATGGTGATGCCGTGCTTGAGCGCGAGCGGGATCGCGTTCATGATCATCTCACGGAGGCCGGTGACCACCAGGAGACAGATCACCACACCGTAGATCACACACATGCCCATGGCCTGCGGCCAGGTCATGTTGGGCGCGACCTGCGAGGCGAGGACACCGGAGACGCTGAGCCCGGCGGCGAGCGCCAGGGGCACCTTGCCGACGAAGCCCATGAGCAGGGTCGTCGCGGCTGCCGCGAAGGCGGTGGCGGTGATCAGGCCGGGCTGGCTGAGGAGGTTGCCGTTGACGTCCTCCCCGCCCAGGATCAGCGGGTTGAGCAGGAGGATGTACGCCATGGCCATGAAGGTCGTGACGCCGCCGCGCAGCTCGCGCGCGACCGTGGATCCTCGTTCGGATATGTGGAAGTACCGGTCGAGCCATGATCTTCCGGCGGGGACACGTGAGCCGGGGCCCGCGCTTTCCGGACTGGTTTTCGGTTCCACTGACTGCTGGGTCATGATGCCTGACTCCCAAGGTTCACAGGGGCACCCGCTTGGAGATTCCTGAATGCGGGATTTGGGATGACTGCGTCGGCTGCACGACCCGGGGACGGCCGGGACGAACTGTTGAAGCAGAACGGATGTGCCGGCGGCACGGATGATCCGTGAGGCGCTGCCGTGCTCTCGGGCACGGCGGGGAAGAACCGCGAGCGGTGCGGTACTTGGTCCTCCGGGCGGTGCGGGGTGCGGAAAAGTGTGACGTTCTCGGCTGCGCACCGCCCGGAAAAATGGGGGGACCGCTCGGAGGCTGCCGGGTGACGACCGGTGGGAGGTCACCCGGCAGGCTCTCAGGTGGTGGTGAGGTGTTCGGGCCGCACCGGTGTCCTGTTGAGCTCAAGGCCCGTCGNTGCCGCGCAGCCCGTACGGGGCGTGCTCGTCGGCGAGTTCGAGCACGTCGACCGGGATCGTCGGCGTGTCGAGGATCGTGGGGAGCAGGTAGTCCGTGAAGGAGGGGTTGCGCACCTTCGCGGTCTTCGGGTCGACGATGATCTCCTCCATCACCGCGACGCCCATGCCCTGGAGCGTGCCGCCCTGGATCTGGCCGAGGACGGAGAGCGGGTTGAGCGCCTTGCCGACGTCCTGGGCGCAGGCCAGTTCGATGACCTTGACCAGGCCGAGCTCGGTGTCGACCTCGACGACCGCGCGGTGGGCGGCGAACGAGTACTGGACGTGGCCGTTGCCCTGTCCGGTGCGGAGGTCGAAGGCCTCGGTGGGCCGGTGGCGCCACTCCAGCTCGATGTCGATGGCCTCGTCCTCCAGCACGTCGGCCAGGTCCGCGAGGACCTCGCCGCCGTCGGTGACGACCTTGCCGCCCTCCAGGAGGAGTTCGGCGGTGGCCCAGGCCGGGTGGTAGGTGCCGAACTTGCGGCGGCCGATCTCCAGGACCTGTTCCCGTACGGCTTCGCAGGAGTTCTTGACCGCTCCGCCGGTGACGTACGTCTGCCGACGCGGGTGTCGGCGGGGTGGATGGTGACCTGGTTGACACCGAGCTCGGTACGGGCGATCTGGGCGTGGACGGTGACACCGCCCTGGCCGACCTCGGCCATCGCGGTGTGCACGGTGGCGACCGGTTCGCCGTTGATGACCTCCATCCGCACGCGGGCGGTGGAGTAGTCGTCGAAGCCCTCGGAGAAGCCGACGTTCTTCAGGCCGACCGCGTAGCCGACGCCACGGACGACGCCTTCGCCGTGGGTGGTGTTGGAGAGTCCGCCGGGCAGGGCGCGTACGTCCGGGCCTTGACCCGGCGCAGCAGCTCGGCGACCGGGGCCGGCGAGTCGCAGGGCTGGCCGGTGGGCAGCAGGGTGCCCTGCTCCATGGCGTTGAGCTGGCGGAACTCCACCGGGTCCATGTCGAGCTTCGCGGCGAGCTTGTCCATCTGCGCCTCGTAGGCGAAGCACGCCTGGACCGCGCCGAAGCCGCGCATCGCGCCGCAGGGCGGGTTGTTGGTGTAGAGGGCGATCGCCTCGATGTCGACGTCCTCGATCCTGTACGGGCCGACCGAGAGCGAGGAGGCGTTGCCGACGACCGCCGGGGAGGCGGAGGCGTAGGCCCCGCCGTCCAGGACGATGCGGCACTTCATGTGCGTGAGCTTGCCGTCCTTGGTGGCGCCGTGCTCGTAGTGGAGCTTGGCCGGGTGCCGGTGGACGTGGCCGAAGAAGGACTCGAACCGGTTGTAGACGATCTTGACCGGCTTGCCGGTGCGGAGCGCCAGCAGGCAGGCGTGGATCTGCATCGAGATGTCCTCGCGGCCGCCGAAGGCCCCGCCGACGCCGGAGAGCGTCATACGGACCTTGTCCTCGGGCAGGCCGAAGGGCACGGCGAGGCCGGACTCGGGGCCGAGGAAGGCCTGGTCCTGCATGCCGAAGGTGTACTCGCCCTTGACGATGACGTCGGCGCGCTTGGCGGCCTCGTCGGCGTCGCCGCGGATGATCGGCTGGCGGTGCACGATGTTGGGGTGCGGGACGTGGCCGATGTGGTGGTCGTCGCGGCCCTCGTGGACGAGGACGGCGTCGGGGGCGGTCGCCGAGGCCTCATCGGTGATGAGCGGCAGCTCGCGGTACTCGATCTTGATCTTGGCGGCTGCGCGGCGGGCCGTCTCCGGGTGGTCGGCGGCCACGATGGCGACCGGCTCACCGTGGTGGCGGACCTTGCCGTGGGCGAGAACCGGCGTGTCCTGGATCTCCAGGCCGTAGTTCTTCATCGCGGCGGGCAGGTCGTCGTACGTCATCACCGCGTAGACGCCGGAGGTGGCCAGCGCCTCGGAGGTGTCGATGGAGACGATCTCCGCGTGGGCGACGGTGGAGCGCAGGGTCTGGCCCCACAGCATGTCCTCGTGCCACATGTCGGAGGAGTACGCGAACTCGCCGGTGACCTTGAGAGTGCCGTCGGGGCGGAGCGTGGACTCGCCGATGCCGCCCTTGGTGGGCGAACCCTGGGTGATCTTGGTCGGGGTTCCGGACGGTACGTTCTGGGCCTTCGGCATGGTGGCCGCGGGGCGCGTGGTGGCTTCGGGGCGCGTCGTCATGACTGGGCCGCCTCTCCCTGGCGGGCGGCCGCGAGGCGGACCGCGTCGAGGATCTTCTCGTATCCGGTGCAGCGGCACAGGTTGCCGGAGAGCGCCTCGCGGATGTCCTGGTCGGACGGGGAGGGGGTGTTCTCCAGCAGTTCGTCGGCGGCGACCAGCAGACCGGGGGTGCAGAAGCCGCACTGGACGGCTCCGGCGTCGATGAACGCCTGCTGGATCGGGGCCAGTTCGACGGCCTCGCCGGTCTGGCCGTCGGTGGGCCGGGCCTGCCAGCGCTTGGCGGAGTCCAGGGTGGTGCCGCAGGCGCCGGAGGCGCAGCCGCCGCCCGGGTGGGCGTCCTCGCGGTGCTTGGCGTAGTCGGCCAGGCCCTCGACGGTGACGACCTCGCGGCCCTCGACCTGACCGGCGGCCACCAGGCACGCGCAGACCGGGACGCCGTCCAGGCGGACGGTGCAGGAACCGCACTCGCCCTGCTCGCAGGCGTTCTTGGAGCCGGGCAGGCCCATGCGCTCACGCAGGACGTAGAGGAGGGACTCGCCCTCCCAGACGTCGTCGGCTTCCTGCTGACGGCCGTTGACCGTGAAATTGACTCGCATGATTACGCAGCTCCTTCCAGCGTGCGGCCCGCGCCGCGGTACTGCTCCCAGGTCCAGCCGAGCGTGCGGCGGGCCATGATGCCGACCGCGTGCCTGCGGTACTTCGCCGTCCCGCGCACGTCGTCGATCGGGTTGCAGGCGCCGGACGCGAGGGCGGCGAACTGCTTGGCGGGCCGCGAGGAGGGCCGGGTGCGCGTCACCGGCCGGCGAGGCGGTGCCGAGGTTGCCGCCGACGCCGCCGCGGTTGCGGATCTGCGGGGAGGCGACCGTGTGCGAGGCCAGCGCCAGGCCGGGCAGCTCGGCGCGCAGGTGGTCCATGATGCTGCTGTACGGCACGGAGGCGCCGAGCCGCACCTTCTCCTGGCCCACCTCCCACTCGGACAGCTCACCGATGCGGTTCAGGTCCAGGAGGTACTCGGGCCGCCGGTGGTCGAAGTTGATCTCGACCATCACATCGGTGCCGCCCGCGATGGGCACAGCCGTGGGGTGCTCGGCCTTGGCGGCGAGCGCCTCCTCCCAGCTGGCGGGGCGAAGGAAGTCCATGAGTGGCTCTCTTCTTCTCAATCGGTCGTTCGCCGGGGCCGGGGACGGCCTGCCTCGACTGGCTCGTTCATGTGGTGTTCACGTGGTGTGTGGCCCAGTACACAAGCCCGGCCCCGGCCGGTGCAGTCACCGAAACACTGAAGGAGTTGGCTGGTCTCCGTCCCCGTCTTGTAGATTCGAACGAATGACGGGGATCGGTAACCTCACCGCAATTCACAGATACCCCGTTCGCCCCACCGCTCCCCCACCC
>NZ_QWFA01000129.1 GCF_003501885.1 Streptomyces globisporus | reverse complement strand
GTGGTGCCGCTGTGCGGGGCGGGGCTGAAGACGGGGATGGCGGGGTAGGGGCGTCCCCGATGGAGCTCAAGGCCCTCCCCCGTGGCCGGATCTGCTCCATCCGGCGGGCAGGCGGGCGCCCCGTGCGGGGGCTGTGCGTGCCGTGGCCGCCGACCGCGCCGCCGTCTCCCTACCTTCGTACCGTGAGCCTCCCCCGCCTCTCCTCCCTCGCCCTCGCGCCCCTGGTCGTCGCCGCCCTGATCACCCCGCTGCCGCCGGTCGCCGTGGCCGCCGGGCCCGAGCCCGTACCGACGCCCGGCCAGGGCCGCCCGTCCGACTCCCCCGGGCCCGGCTCCGACGGCCGTCCCCCCGCCTGCGGGAACACCTCCGACCGCGCCTGGGCGCCCTCCTCCACCCGCTTCGGGGAGGCCGACGGCTACGACCCGTACATCGGCAACGGCTATCTCGGCCACCGGGTCCCGGCCACCGGCGCCGGGCACGCGGCCACCGGGGAGAAGACCGGGTGGCCGCTCTACACCCCCCGCTACGACGGCGCGTTCGTCTCCGGGCTGTACGCGGCGGACAAGGCCGTCACCGAGGGGCGGGAGGCGGTCGCCGCGCTGCCCAGCTGGACCGGGATCGACCTCCGCGTCGGCGGGGAGACCCTGGGCGAAGCCACCCCGGCGGGCCGGATCTCGCACTACCGGCAGACCGTCTTCCTCTCCTGCGGCCTCGTGCGCACCTCCCTGCGGTGGACGACCGCGGACGGCCGCGCGACCGACCTCACCTACGACGTCCTGGCCGACCGATCCGACGTCCACACCGGTGCCGTACGCCTGCGGATGACCCCGCGCTGGAGCGGCGACACGACCGTCACCGGCCGGCTCGACGAGCGGGGCGCGCGCCGGATCACGCTCCGCGAGAACGGCACGTTCCGCACGCTCGGCACGAACGTCGAGGGGGCGATCGCGCAGGCGATGCGGCGCGGCTCGGGCGTCGTCGAGACCCTGCACCCCGGCGCTTCCCCCCGCGCCACCCCGGTCCGCGAGGGCCGGACGTACACCTTCGAGAAGTACGTCGGCGTCGACACCGCCCTCACCTCCGCCGCTCCCGCCGAGGACGCCCGCGAGGCGGCGCAGCGGGCGGCGCGGCGCGGCTGGGCCCGGGTGTTCGCGGCGAACGAGGCGGCCTGGCGCGAGGCGTGGTCCGCCGACGTCCTGGTCCCCGGCGACCGCGAGCTGCAGGGCTGGCTGCGCTCCGCCCAGTACGGGCTGCTGGCGAACACCCGGCGTGGCTCCTCGGACAGCATCGCCCCGGCCGGTCTGACCAGTGACAACTACGCGGGCCTGGTGTTCTGGGACGCCGAGACGTGGATGTTCCCGGGGCTGCTCGCCACCCGCCCGGAACTGGCGCGCTCCGTCGTCGAGTACCGCTACCGCACCCGTGGCGCGGCCCGGGCGAACGCCGAGGAGCTGGGCCACGACGGCCTGTTCTACCCCTGGACGAGCGCGAGCCGCGGCCGGCTGAACTCCGAGTGCCACAGCGTGGACCCGCCGCACTGCCTGACCCAGAATCACCTCCAGGGCGATGTGTCGCTGGCCGTCTGGCAGTACTACCTCGCCACCGGCGACCGCGACTGGCTGGCGGCCCGCGGCTGGCCGCTCCTGAAGGGCATCGCCGACTTCTGGCAGTCGCGCGCCACGGCGAACCCGGACGGCAGCTACTCCGTCAACGACGTGGCGGGGCCCGACGAGTACAGCAACGGCGTCGACGACGGCGTGTTCACCAACGCGGTCGCCGCCACCGCCCTGCGCAACGCGACCCGCGCCGCCCGCCTCCTCGGCCAGAACCCGCCCGCCGGCTGGAACCGGGTCGCGGACCGTCTCCGTATCCCGTACGACGCGGAGAAGAAGGTCTTCCTCCAGTACGCGGGCTACAACGGCTCCACGATCAAGCAGGCGGACACGGTCCTGCTGACCTACCCCCTGGAGTGGCCGATGGAGCCGGGCGCGGCGGCGGCCACCCTGGACTACTACGCGGCCCGTACCGACCCGGACGGCCCGGCGATGACGGACTCCGTGCACGCGATCGACGCGGCGGCGATCGGGGAGCCGGGCTGCTCGGCGTACACGTACATGCAGCGCTCGGTACGGCCGTATCTGCGGGGCCCGTACGACCTGTTCTCCGAGGCGCGCGGCGACAAGGCGGGCTCGGAGGACCCGCTGTCCGGCTTCCCTGCCGACGACTTCCTGACCGGCAAGGGCGGCTTCCTCCAGGTGTTCACACACGGCCTGACGGGGCTCCGGCTCCGCGAGGACGGCGTACGGCTCGACCCGACGCTGCCGCCCCAGCTGCACGAGGGCGTCACGCTGAAGGGCCTGCGGTTCCGGGACGCGGCGTACGAGGTCGGGATCGGGCCCCGGACGACCACGGTCCGGCTGACCTCGGGCACCCCGTTCACCGTCCACACGGCAGCGGGGCCGCGCCGCCTGACCTCCACCCTGACCCTGCCCACCCGCCGCCCGGACCTGGTCCCGACGGCCGACGCGGCGCGCTGCCGTCCGGTGACGGCGACCTCCGAGGCCCCGGGCCTGTACGCGGAGGCGGCGGTGGACGGGAGCCCGGCGACGTCCTGGTCCCCCGACGGCGCGACGGGCTCCCTGACGGTGGACCTGGGCCCGCGCCCGCTGCGGATCACGGCGGTGACCCCGCGCTGGAGCGACGTACCGCCCGCGTCCCACACGTTGGAGACCTCCCTCGACGGCCGCTTCTGGCGCCCTTTCCTGGCGGGCGACACGGCCAGGAAGGTCCGGGTCACGGTCCGCTCGCAGGACCCGGAGAAGCCGGCGGGGGTGGCGGATCTGCGGGTGGAGGCGGACGGGCGGTAGGACGCGCCCCTGTTCGGCATCGGGTGCAGCATGGAAGAGGGGACACAACCGAACACCGAACATCCGGAGGTGTACGAGTCATGGGCATGTACATGGATGTCCACCGGGGCATGAAGGGCATCACGTCGGCGGAGCTGAAGGAAGCGCACGCGGCCGACGCGGCGATCGAGAAGGAAGAGGGCGTCCACTTCGAACGCGCCTGGGCGGACCCGGAATCCGGCACGGTCTACTGCCTGTCCACCGCCCCCTCCGCCGACGCCGTCCAGCGGATCCACGAACGCGCGGGCCACACGGCGGACGAGATCCACGCGGTGCCGCTGGCGGTGTGACGCGGCGCGCGGCCTCCGCCTCGGCCTTCACCACAACGGCACGAAACCCCGCGGGGCTTCGTGCCGTTGTGCTCGTGCCGTTGGTCTCCGGCGCGGTGGCCTACCGCCGCCCCGGCAGCCGGGTCTCTCCTGCCGCCTCCGCCTCGGCCTTCGCGTCGCTCACCGCGGCGGCCGCCTGCTTCGCGGCCTCGTCGGCGGCGGCGACGGCGTCCAGCGCGAGGGTCGAGTTCGGCTCGATCTCCGGCGCCCCGACGCCGTCCTTGTCGCTGTCCGCGACATCGGCGGCCGCGTCCTCGCGCTCCGCGGCCGACAGACCCGTCCCGGCCGACTGGTCGCCGAACGCGGTGGTGACGGTGCGGATCGCCTCGGTCAGCTCGCCCGGGATCACCCAGAAGGTGTTGTTGTCGCTCTGCGCCAGATGCGGGAGCGTCTCCAGGTACTTGTACGCCAGGACCTTCGCGTCGGCATTGTTGCGGTGGACGGCCTGGAAGACGAGCTCCACGGCCTTCGACTCACCGTCGGCCCGCAGGATCATGGCCTGCTGCGTGCCCTGGGCCTCCAGGATGTCCTTCTGCTTCGTACCCTCCGCGGTGAGGATCTTGGCCTGCCGCTCACCTTCGGCGTGCAGGATGGCCGCGCGCTTGTCACGCTCGGCCCGCATCTGCTTCTCCATCGCCTCTTTGATGGTGTTCGGCGGGTCGATGGCCTTGATCTCGACCCGGTTGACCCGGATGCCCCACTTCCCGGTCGCGTCGTCGAGGACGGCACGGAGCCGGGCGTTGATCTCCTCGCGCGAGGTGAGCGTCGCCTCCAGGTCCATGGAGCCGATGACGTTCCTCAGGGTGGTCACGGTGAGCTGGTCGATGGCCTGCAGATAGTCGGCGACCTCGTAGGCCGCGGCCCGCGGGTCGGTGATCTGGTAATAGAGCACGGTGTCGATGTTGACCACGAGGTTGTCCTCGGTGATCACCGGTTTGGGGTCGGACGAATACACCTGCTCACGCACGTCGAGCTTGGTGTTGACCCGGTCGGCCACCGGCAGGACGAAGTTCAGGCCGGGCTGGAGGGTCCGGCGGTACCGGCCGAACCGCTCGATGTTGTAGCGGCGCGCCTGCGGAACGATCCGCACGGTGGCCGCCACGAGGAAGACCACGACGAGCGCCGCCACGAGAATCGGTATGACCACCGGATCCATGCTTCTTCCTCCGTCGCTGCTCGCTACGGGCGCGGCGCCGGGGGTCCGGCGCTACGTGTTCAGCGCTACGTGTTTCAACCGGTCATGGAAGGAGCTCACGGGGATAGACGACGGCTGTGGCACCCTCGATCTCCATGACGTCCACCAGCGCTCCCACCGGGATCACATGGCTTTCGTCGAGAGCGCGGGCGGTCCACTCCTCACCGGAGAGCTTGATCAGGCCATGGGTCGCGGTGACCTCCTGCACGACCTCCGCGCGCTTGCCGATCAGCGCGTCGCTGCCGTCACGGGTCAGAGGCCCCTGGGTGAGCTGCCGCATCGCGATGGGGCGGACGAGGGCGAGGCCCGCTGCCGCCGCCAGTCCGAGCGCCACGAGCTGACCGAGCAGGCCGACGCCCACACCGGCCACGACGGCGGCGACCAGGGCCGCGCCGGCCAGCAGCCCGAAGACCAGCGTCAGGGTGAAGAACTCCGCAGCGCCGAGCGCCGCGGCGGCGAGCAACCATGCGAACCACGGCATCGAATCAGCCTCCCCAAGGGGACCTACTCAGGTAGTACCCCTTCGGACCCCGGCCGGAACCGCCCGGCCCGCCCGATCTACGATCGGGACGCGTGAACCGGGCCCGGACCCACGTGCCCGGGGCACACCGGAACGTCGGGGGAATGGAACGGAATGCGGTGGATACGGGGGCGGCGCGCATGGTTTCCCTACGCGCTGGCGGGCGGTGTGCTGGCGATGGTCGTAGCCGGCACCGTCGTGTGGTTCTCGGCCGATCGCGCCCAGCAGCGCTCCGACAATCTGCGTCAGCTGGACCGGGCGTGCGCGGGGCTGCTGCCCGGTGAGCGGTTGCGCGGCTTCGTACCGGCGGATCGTGCCGGGGTCCTGGAGGAGTACGGCACGATGCTGGATCCCAGCCAGGAGAGCCGGGCCCTGCTGAACTGCACGCTTTCCTGGGGCGCGGGACGCTGGGAGCCGACGCACCGGGTCCGGATCCGGGCGGAGGCGCAGATCCGGGCGCAGGTCCAGGAGGACGAGGCGGCCGAGAAGGGAATCCCGCGCGTCTCCGACTTCCCGCTGCCGCTTCCCCCGGGCGTGACCGGCAGCACGGGTGCGGACGACCGGGTCGAGGGCAGTGAGGTGAGCGCCTCGCTGCGGGTGGAGTGCCCCGGTGGGCTGCGCGGCCGGAAGGCGCCGTCCCGGACGCTCCAGGTCGCGGTGGAGCTGCCGTCGAAAGCGGACAGCGACTACGACGTACCCGTCGCCGATCACCTGCTGGCCGCCCGTACGGCGGTGGCCGGCATCGCCACCGACACGGCCGCCAACGCCTCCCGCCGGTACGGCTGCGACGCCGAACTCGACGAGCCGCTGAAAACCGCGCCGCTCCCGGTGAACGAGGACGAGTACGTAACCCCGGCGGACGCCAAGGGCACCTGCGCCGGGATCGCCGCCCGGGGGAAGACCGTGACCCGGGCCTGGGAGAGCGAGCGGGGCACCGCCCCGTACGAGACCTGCGCCCTGGGCAACACGCGGGAGGGCATCACGCACCTGATCACCGCGCATTACGGCCCGTACGCGGAGGGCGCGTTCCACGACTACGTCGAGCGGGCCGGGGCCCCCGATCCGGCCGAGTCCGGGCAGCGGTCGGGCGTTCTGCGGAACGGCGCGTACTGGACCACGGCCGACTGCCCCGCCGACGCGGCACCCGCGTTCTTCACCCTCTCAGCACCGCGCGACGAGGCAAGGAGAACAAAGGCGGATCGGACGTACGCGCTCGCGACCTTGAAGACGTTCGCCGAACGCTCGGCGAAGGCGCACGGCTGCGCAACACCGGCCGAGCCCTCCGGCCCCTCTGACTCCTCCGTGAAGGGAACCCCATGACCGGACGACGACGGACCGGGTTGGCGGTGCCGGCGCTCGTCCTGGCGCTGACCGCGGGCGGGCTGATCTGGGCCTTCGGCCCCTGGGACGAGGAATCGGACCCCGCCGACACGTGCCGGGGGTCCCTGGCGGTCGAGGAGGCAGGGGAGTTCCTCGGCGGCGCGGAGCTGGAATTCCGCGGTCACGCCGGGGAGTGGATGGGCCACGAGACCGAACACTGCACGGCACGGGCCCGGGGCGAGGATTCCGGTGGCGTACGGCTCGAACTGTCCCTCCGCCCGGCGGCGGCGCATCGCGCCTCCGGCGCGGCGGAGGAGACCTCGGCAGCACCGATCGGCTACGGCTGGAACGGCTCGTTCGACGCGGGATACAACCCCGCGGCCGCGGTCCTCGTCGACTGCGCACCGTTGCCCGGCAAGGGCCTCCTCGTCATGGCGGACGTACCCGAGGACATCAGGAAACTCTCCGACGAGCAGGTCCGCGGCCTGGCCCGCTTCACCACCGAGTCGGCACGCCGCGCGGCGAAGCGCTTCGGCTGCGAGGGCCCTCTCGGTAAGCGCCCCGCGACAGTGGACCGCACCGAAGGGCAGAAGCTGCCCGTCGTCCGGACGAAGGGAACCTGCCGAGACGTCGTCACCGCGCGGGACATCGCCCGACTGGGACTCACAACAGCCTCGGAGATGCCGGCCGGCCGCGCCCTCACCGAGGAGTGCTCCCTGGACCTCCCGGCCAAGAACCACAGCATCCGCCTGACCGCGTACTACGGCCCGTCCGCCCGACAGGAGATGTACCTCGACAAGCGCTACCCCGGCAGCGTGAAGGGCGCGCTCATGCGGTCGCACCCGTGCGAGGGCGCTCTGGGCCCTGCGTACTTCAAGTTCGAGGAACTGCCGCTGCAGGACGCCGGAAAGTACGCCCGGAAGACGGTCCGCGGCGAGGACGGCCAAAGGCTGCTGACGGCGTTCACCACCGCTTCGGCGGCGCGGCACGGGTGTCCGGTGGGCTGAGGAGCAGTGCGGAAGGCAACGCGTGGGCTCAGCGCGTTCGGTAGGACCCGTCCAGGGTGGGGATCTCGACGGAGGAGTGCACGGTGACGCCGTCGACCGGCTTGACGTGCGCGGCGATCAAAGCGAGCACGGCGTCCGCGAGGCGGATCTTGTTGGCGTCGGTACGGCCGTGGAGCAGGCCGATCTCGATGTGCAGCACGGCGCGTCCTGCGGTCTCGGCGCCGACGGCGAAGTCCTCGACCCGGCGGAAGCGGGTCTTGCAGGCCTCCAGGCGAGCGTCGACGATGGAGACGACGAGCGGGTGCAGAGCCAGCGCGAAGGCCTGCCGGTCGAAGGCCGTGTCGAGCGTGCTGGAGTAGTCGACGGTGATCTGCGGCATGGCGGGCAACTCCTCGGACGGCAACCGGCCAGCGTGCGCGGAAGGTGCCCGCTGGGGAGGGAACGGTAACCGTTCAGCGCGATCCGCGCCCCTGTCATTCCCCCCGTGCGTTACAGAACCAGGCCCGGCGCGAGGCCTGGTTCGCTGGATCAGCGACGGGGTGACAGGTCAGCCGGTACGGTCAGGGCCGCTCCCCCTGCCCTGCACCGGTCGCTTCAGACGCGGAAAGGGCGTCGGCGGCACAGCAGATCCTGCGCATCACAGATGACGCCGAACCAATCCGGCACGATCCACAGTGAGCACAGGGCCAGGTGCCGCGGACAGCGTCAGCTCGACCCCGTGTTCGCTGGATCACCCGCATCGCCTACTCGACCGCCACGCCCCTGATCAAGGCTGCGTGCGCGGCGGCAAGGATCTCCTCCGAGAGCGGGGATCCCTTGGTGGCCCGGGACAGGACCAGCGCACCGAACAGGGTGCAGAGGCGGACGATGCCGTCCTGGTCGTCACCGCCGAGGAAGTCGGCGAATTCGGCCACCCCCTCGGTGTAGACACGACGGGCCTCACGGCCCCCGCCTTCGCGTGCGATGTCCGTGGCGAGCGCGGCGACCGGGCAGCCGTCCGCCGGGTCGTCGCGGTGTTCGACGGAGAGGTAGGCGTCGATCAGCGCCCGCTGGGCGGCGTCGCGCTGCCCTTCATACCGCGCGAGCCCTGCGGTGCGCCCCCGGGCGAGCTCGTCGAAGGCGTGGGCGGCGGCCTCACCGACGAGCGCCTCCTTGGAAGCGAACTGCTTGTAGAAGGCGCCGTGGGTCAGGCCGGCCGCCTTCATCAGGTCGGCGACGCTCACCTGAGTCCCCTGTTCCCGGAACAGCCGCGAGGCGGTGTCCACCACCCGCCTGCGGTTCTCCCCCGCCTGCGCCTGCGATACGCGGCCCATGATCACCCTCCCATTTGGATGTCGACTGGCATCTATCGTAGACCCGTGTTTAGATTGGCTACATAATCTAAATCGTGCGGGTGCCCCGGCGGCACCCGCCGTAGACCAGGAGCGGGCATGGAACTGAAGAACGCGGTCGCGGTCGTCACCGGCGCCAACCGGGGCCTCGGACGGCACCTCGCGGCCCAGCTCGTCGAGCGCGGCGCGAAGGTGTACGGCGCGGCCCGACGCCCCGAGACGGTCGACGTGCCGGGTGTCATCCCGCTGCGACTGGACGTCACGGACGAGGCGTCGATACAGGAGGCCACCCGCGTGGCGTCCGACGCGACACTGCTGATCAACAACGCGGGCATCTCCACCGGCGCGTCGCTGATCGGAGGCGACCTGGCTGAGGTGCGCCGGGAGATGGAGACCAACTTCTTCGGCCCGCTCGCCGCGACCCGCTCCTTCGCCCCCGTCATCGAGGGCAACGGCGGCGGCGGCGTACTCAACGTTCTGTCCGCCCTGTCCTGGTTCCACCCGGCCGGCCTCGGGTCCTACGCCGCGTCCAAGGCCGCCGCCTGGGCGCTGAGCGACGCGACCCGTGAGGAGCTGGCACCGCGCGGGATCACCGTCTCGGCGCTGCACGTCGGCTACATGGACACCGACATGGCCGCCGGTGTGCCCGCCGATCAGAAGGTCGCCGCCGCCGACGTCGCGGCCCGGGCCCTTTACGGCATCGAGACCGGCCTGCCCGAGATCCTCGCCGACGAGACCAGCCGGTACGTCAAGCAGAGCCTGTCCGCGGCACCCCAGCCGAACGCGGGCTGACGCTCACCCCTCCACCCCGGCGCGACCGCCTTCCCACCCTCATGCAAGGACAGCTCATGCGTTACACGTCCTTCGGCCACCGGACCGGACTGCGCGTGTCCGAGTACGCGCTCGGCACCGCGAACTTCGGCACCGGCTGGGGCGCCGGCGCCGAGCCCGACGAGGCCCGCCGCATCTTCGCTTGCCGGAGAGCGTGAACGACGGGCGCTTGTGGTGCGTCATGACGAACACCGGCGTGTGGAACGGGGGTTCGTCACCCCACCAGCCCTGCCACTCGTGGTCCTGCCAGGGCCCGCGCTGCCGCCCGAACGTGTTGCGGCCCATGATCTCGGCGCCGATGTTGCGGGCGTAGTCCCGTGTGAAGTAGTCGTCCAGACCCCGGCCACCGGGTTCGGAGCGTTTGATGGGCGGGTGGTCGGTGGCAAACGCCCGGGAAAACTCATCGCCAGGGTGCGATCTGGTCGGGATGGACGTTCATGTGCCGCTTCTTGCGCTCGCCAACGGTCGGCGGTGGGCCTCCGCGTATGCGGCCCATCGCGGGTGGCGGATGGAGGTTCAGCCTGGCGCCCGGTTCGGGGCCTGGTTCGACAGGGCGGTCGCGATGGCGGCGAAGGCGACCGCGTGACCGCGGGCGTTGGCGTGGATGCGGTCGGCGGCATAGATGCCCGGGTCGGCGGCCAGCGGATGGTGGTGGGTGTCGACGTGGATGCCACCGAGTGCGCGTGCCAGGCCGGCGGTGATGCGGTCGAGTTCGTCGAAGCGGCGGGCCATGCCGTCGGCGTGTTCCGGCGGGACGAGGCCCGAACGGGCGACGTCGAACAGGCCGATGGTGACGACGAAGGCGCCGCTCTCGGCGAGAGGCATGAGGAACGCGCTCAGCTCGGCCCGCAGTGTCTCCGGGTCGAAGCTGCGGAAGGCGTCGTTGCCGCCTGCACTCACCATCACCACGTCCGGCTGAAACTGCAGGGCAGCGGCGAGTTGCCGGTCACGGATCTCGTCGAGCAGGAGGTGGGGTGTGGCCAGGTTGACCGCGGCGAAGCCGGGGCGGGTGGCGGCAAGGGCGTCGGTGAAGCGGTCGGCGAAGGACCGGTCGCGGTAGCCGGGGAGGGGGTCCATCACTCCGGCGGTGACACTGTCGCCCACCACGGCCAGCCGCTTCCATGGGAGGTCGCGGAGCAGTCCGGCGGCGGCGTCCGGGGTCATGCAGTACGGGTCGGACAACTCGGCGGTGAGGTCGAGGATGTCGGCCGGCTGGCCCTGGACGGGGACACGGCCCGGCTTTGAGTTCATCGCTGGTCTCCTTCGGGGGTTCGGGCAACGGCCGGGGCCGGGTGGGCCGCGGCCGCGGGCTTGGACAAGGGCGGGGCTGTGACGCGCAGAGCGAGACCGCCGACGGCGGCGGCCAGGTTGACGGTCGTGGCGAACCAGTACACGGCGGCGTACGGTTCCGCGCCGTCGCCCATGACTTCCGCGATGATCACGGCCGTCGCTGCGATGCCGAGGGCGCCGCCGACCTGGCGGGCTGCCATGACCATGCCCGTCGCGGCGGCGAAGTGCTGTGGCGGGGCGGAGAGGGCGGCAGCACTGGAGATACCGACGGTGGCCATGCCGACGCCGACTCCCATCACCGTTCCGGTCGGGAGCCATAGCGTCCAGAAATGCGGCTCGGTGTCGATCAGAAGAGCCAGGATGGCCGTCGAGGCGGCGATCAGGGCCGAGCCCGCCGCCACCAGCGTGCGCGGTGCCGGGGCGACGGCGAGCCGGCCGACTCCGATGCCGACCACGGCGGTGACGAGTGCCGCCGGGCTCATGGCGAGGCCGGCCTCCAGCGTGGAGTAGTCCCAGGCGTCGGTCAGGAAGAGCACGCCGAGCAGCATCGTGGTGAAGAGCGCGGTGCCGTACGCGAGGGAGACGCCACTCGCGACGGCGAACGTCCGGTTGCGGAAGAGGTCGAGCCGTAGCGCCGGCCGCTGATGCCGGAGCGCCCGCAGCACGGTCGCCACGCCCGCGAGGACAGTGACGCCGGCGGCGACCAGGACGTGTACCGAGGACCAGCCGTGGTCGGGGCCCTGCGTCAGGCCGTAGACCGCCGAGCCGACGCCGAGGGCGAGCAGCAGGCCGCCCGCGAGGTCCGGCCCGTGGCCGGTGCGGGACTCGCCCGTCACGAGCTTGCGTCCGGCGACCAGCACCCAGAGGCCCACCGGCACGTTGAGGCAGAACAGCACCCGCCAGTCGAGCGCCTCGACCAGGACGCCGCCGAGGGCGGGTCCCGCGGCAGCGGCCAAGGCGCCCGCCGCGCTCCACATGCCGATCGCGGCGCGTCTGCGTTCGGCGGGGACCTCCGCGAGGACCAGGCCCAGCGAGGCGGGCACCAGCAACGCCGCCGCCAGGCCCTGGAGTCCGCGGGCACCGAGCAGTACGGGCAGGGTCGGAGCGAGGGCGATCAGCAGCGAGGACACCGTGAAGACGGCGACGCCGATCAGGAACAGGCGGGCCCGGCCGACCGCGTCGGCCAGCGGTCCAGCCGGCGCGAGCAGGGCGGCGAAGGGGATCACGTAGGCGGTGGCGACCCACGACACGGTGGTCAGCGAGGCTTCGAAGTCGACGGCGATCAGCGGCACCGCCAGGTTGGTCACGGTGGCATCGAGGAAGCTCAAGAACGTGCCCGCGCAGGCGAGCGACAGCGCGAGGGAGGCCGGGCGGGTGGAGACGGCAGGAGGGGCGGAAGGGGAGCCGGAAAGCGTCATGGCGAGGATTTAAGAGTACGATCGTTCGTACGTCAATGCCGTACGGTCGTTTGCTAAACTTCCGGGCATGACAGGACGCGCATCGGCTCAGGCAGCACTCGAAACCCGGCGATCGGTACTCCGTGCAGCCTCCGAACTCGCATCCATGGAGGGCCTGGACAGTGTCACCATCGGTCGGCTCGCGGACCGGCTGGGGATGAGCAAGGCGGGTGTGATCGGCCAGTTCCGCAGCAAGGAGAAGCTGCAACTGGAAACGGTGGACCTGGTCATGGAGGACTTCCGCACCCAGGTCTGGCAACCAGTGCGACACCTCGACGCGGGGCTGCCACGCCTGTTGGCCGCCTGCGCCGCATGGGTGCGTTACGCCGCCGACCCCGGCTACCCCGGGGGCTGCCTGCTCACCCAGGTCACCTACGACTACGACGCCCGCACCGGCCTCGTCCACGACCGGATCGCCGAGGGCCGCGCCCGCTGGCGGGATTCCCTCCGCCGCGACATCGACGTCGCCGTCGCCGCCGGCGACCTCCCGCCCGGTACGGACGCACCCCAGGTCGTCTACGGCCTTGAGTCCCTGGCCGCCGGCATCACTCCGGCTCGGCTCCTCCACGGCGACGATGAGACGGAGAAGTGGGCACTGCGCGGCATGCACGCGATCCTCGGCTTCTCCCCGATGAAATGACCGCTCGCCGCGCGGGCGTGCCCGTCCTCGTGTGGGCCCTGACGGTGGTGGAGGCCGTCTACGGGAAGACCGGCGCCGCCCGACTGCGCTGGCTTCTCTCCCGCCTTCAGGTCCAGGAAGTTGCCCAGGCGGACAGTCTCACCGCGGTGCAGCTGCTGAGGGATGCCGGCGGCCCGCACGGCCACAAGTACGCCATCGACGCCCTCGTCGCCGCGATGGCGCTCCGCTCCCCGGCACCCGTGCTCGTGCTGACCTCGGACCGCGACGACTGGTCAAAACTGTGCGGGGACCGCATACAGATCAAGGAGGTCTGACCCCCCAGCGCTTACTCAGGCCGAATCCGCCTGCTGATCGACTGCTGCTTCGTAGAAGGCATCCGCGAGGGCGACGATGATCGCGTTGATGGCCGGCCCGTCGGTGAAGAAGTAGTCAGCCATCGTGTCGTGGGCGTCCTGGCGCACTTGTTGGCCAAGTGGACGACGACGTACGGGTCGGTCTCGGTCTCGAGAGTCGCGTTCTTGAAGTACAGCTCGAACCAGAGCAGAACCCAGCACCGGCACCACATCCACGTCCCAGCACCATCCCAGCACGGCACGGGTGACCAGGGTTGACGACAGGTGACGAGGGGTCAGCTATCCCGGCACGGGAAACGCAAGGGGCCCGACCCCGAAGAGTCGAGCCCCTCCTGACCTGCATGTTCGCCAGATCAACAACGTGGTGAGAAGTCACCCGCTACACGTTGAAGCGGAACTCCACCACGTCCCCGTCCTGCATGACGTAGTCCTTGCCCTCCATGCGGGCCTTGCCCTTCGCGCGGGCCTCGGCGACCGAGCCGGTCTCCACCAGGTCGGCGAAGGAGACGATCTCCGCCTTGATGAAGCCCTTCTGGAAGTCGGTGTGGATGACACCGGCCGCCTCCGGGGCCGTGGCGCCCTTCTTGATGGTCCAGGCGCGGGCTTCCTTCGGGCCTGCCGTGAGGTAGGTCTGGAGGCCCAGGGTCTCGAAGCCGACGCGGCCGAGGGTGGCGAGGCCGGGCTCTTCCTGGCCCATGGACTGGAGCAGTTCGAGGGCCTCGTCGTCGTCGAGCTCGATCAGCTCGGACTCGATCTTGGCGTTCAGGAAGATCGCCTCGGCGGGGGCGACCAGGGCGCGCTGCTCGTTCTTGAAGTCCTCGTCGACCAGCTCGTCCTCGTCGACGTTGAAGACGTACAGGAACGGCTTGGTGGTGAGGAGGTGCAGCTCGTGGAGGAGCTTGCCCTTCTCCGTGCTCGCCGTGATGCCCGCGGCGAACAGGGTCTGGCCGGTCTCCAGGATCTGCTTCGCCTCCTCGACTGCGGCGAGGACCGCGACCTTCTCCTTCTGGAGGCGGGACTCCTTCGTCAGGCGCGGGACGGCCTTCTCGACGGACTGGAGGTCGGCGAGGATCAGTTCGGTGTTGATCGTCTCGATGTCGTCCTTCGGCGAGACCTTGCCGTCGACGTGTACGACGTTCTCGTCCTTGAAGGCCCGGATGACCTGGCAGATCGCGTCGGACTCGCGGATGTTCGCCAGGAACTTGTTGCCCAGGCCCTCGCCCTCCGAAGCCCCTCGGACGATGCCGGCGATGTCGACGAAGTCCACCGTCGCCGGGAGGAGCCGCTGGGAGCTGAAGATCTCCGCGAGCTTGTTCAGGCGCGGGTCCGGGACGCCGACCACGCCGACGTTCGGCTCGATCGTGGCGAACGGGTAGTTGGCCGCCAGCACGTCGTTCTTGGTCAGGGCGTTGAACAGGGTCGACTTGCCGACATTTGGCAGACCGACGATTCCGATCGTGAGCGACACTTTGGCGACTTCCTGGAGTGAGGCGGGGAGGGGCAGGGGGCAGGGCGTCCCGGGGCCGGCTCGGCCGTTGGCGGCCGGGGCCCGGAGTGGACCGATTCTCCAGTCTACGGGCCGGCCCCACGGGCCCGAACAGGGACGGCTTTCGGCCGTGTGGCATCGAACGCAACCCCAAGGTCGGCCAAAGCGCGTGTCCAACGCCTGATTCCCCACCCCCCGCGACCTACGTTGTGGAGGTGGAGCAGCACAGGACACGTCCCCCGCAACGCCGGCAGCCCCCGCAGGCCGCGCCCGCCCCGCCCGCGCCGGGTGGTTCAGCCGTGTACCGGGTACGGGTGCGGAGCGTGCCGCCCGTCGTCCTCGCGTTGCGGCGGTTCCCCAACCCCCGGCTCACCGGGATCGGGGCCGGGCTGTTCGCCTCGCTCACCATGTTCGTGCTCGCCTGCGTCGACCGGCTGCTGTTCGACAGCTCGGAGCTCGTCTACGGGCTCCTCTTCCTGCCCGTCAGCGCGCTCGCCGCCCTCTGGGTCCGGCCCGCCGACCTCGTCACCGCGCCGATCAGCGTGCCGATCGCCTTCGCCGTCGGGGTCTTCCCGATCTCCGGCGGGTCCGAGGGCTTCGGCGGGCAGGTCATGGGCCTCGTCACCGCCCTCGCCGTGCACGCCGGCTGGCTGTACGGCGGAACGCTCGTCGCGGGCCTCATCGCCACCGTACGCAAGGTGCGCCTGATGCGGGCCCGGCGGCGGTACGTCCTGGCCCAGGGGCGCGGCCCCGCCGACGAGCGCGCCCCCCGGGCCGCAGCCGCAGCCGCCGCCCCCGCCTCGTCCTCGGCCGCGAAGCCCGTACGGGCCGGGGCCGGCACGGCAGCCGCGGCCCGCCGCCCTCAGCGGCCCTGAGGTCCGTCGGCCCGGCTCGCCCCGGGCCGACCTGCCTGGCCTGCTCCTGCCGCCCTGCTCCGCCCTCGCGGCCCCGCCGGCCCTGGTCCACCCAGCCCTGACGGCCCCGCTCAGCCCTTGCCCGGCGCCGAGCCCGCCGCCGCCATCGCCGCCCCCACGATGCCCGCGTTGTTCTGCAGCTGCGCCGGGACCAGCTCGGCGCGGACCTTCTCGATGAGGGGCAGGAACTTCTCCGCCTTGCGGCTCACGCCGCCGCCGATGATGAACAGTTCCGGCGAGAACAGCATCTCCACGTGCAGCAGGTACTTCTGGACCCGGTGCGCCCAGTGCTGCCAGCTGAGGTCCTCGTCCTCCTTGGCCTTCGTGGAGGCGTGCTTCTCCGCGTCGTGGCCGTGCAGTTCCAGGTGGCCCAGCTCGGTGTTGGGGACGAGCTTGCCGTCGGTGAAGACCGCGCTGCCGATGCCCGTACCGAACGTCAGCAGGATGACCGTGCCCTTACGGCCCTTGCCCGCGCCGAAGGTCATCTCCGCCACCCCGGCCGCGTCCGCGTCGTTCAGGATGGTGACGGGCTGACCGATCCGCTCGCCCAGCAGCGTGCGGGCGTCCGTGTCGATCCAGCCCTTGTCGACATTGGCGGCGGTGCGGGTGATGCCGTCCGTGACGACCCCCGGGAAGGTGATGCCGACCGGGCCCGACCAGTCGAAGTGGCCGACCACCTCCGCCACGCCGTCGGCCACGCCCTCGGGCGTGGCCGGGTGCGGTGTCAGCACTTTGTGGCGCTCCTGCGCCAGGTCTCCGCGGTCCAGATCCACGGGAGCGCCCTTGATCCCGGATCCGCCGATGTCCACGCCGAAGATCTCCATGGAACCCACGGTACGGGCAGGCCGGGCCCCTTGCGCGGCTACTCGGCGGAAAGGGCGGCGGCCTCGGCGCGCAGGTCGCGGCGGAGCTCCTTGGGCAGGGAGAAGGTGATCGACTCGTCGGCCGTCTTCACCGTCTCCACGTCCGCGTAACCCCGCTCCGCCAGCCATTCCAGGACGCCGTCGACGAGAACGTCGGGAACCGACGCCCCGGAGGTCAGGCCGACCGTGGTCACGCCCTCCAGCCACGCCTCGTCGATCTCGCTCGCGAAGTCGACCAGATGGGCGGCGGGGGCTCCCGCGTCCAGGGCGACCTCGACCATCCGGATGGAGTTCGAGGAGTTCTTGGAGCCGACCACGATGACCAGCTCGGCGTCCTCGGCGAGCTTCTTCACCGCGATCTGGCGGTTCTGCGTGGCGTAGCAGATGTCGTCGCTGGGCGGCGAGAGGAGGTTCGGGAACTTCGACTTGAGCGCGTCGACCGTCTCCATCGTCTCGTCGACGGACAGGGTGGTCTGGGAGAGCCAGACGACCTTCGACTCGTCGCGGACCTCGACGTTCGCCACGTCCTCGGGGCCGTCGACCAGCTGGATGTGGTCGGGGGCCTCGCCGGAGGTGCCGATGACCTCCTCGTGGCCCTCGTGGCCGATCAGGAGGATGTCGTAGTCCTCCTTGGCGTACCGGACGGCTTCCTTGTGGACCTTGGTGACCAGCGGGCAGGTCGCGTCGATGGTGGCGAGCTTGCGCTCGGCGGCCTCCGCGTGGACGGTGGGCGCGACTCCGTGCGCGGAGAACATCACGATGGAGCCCTCGGGCACCTCCGCGGTGACGTCCACGAAGATCGCACCCTTCTTCTCCAGGGTCTGCACGACGTACTTGTTGTGCACGATCTCGTGGCGGACGTAGATCGGGGCCCCGTACTGCTCCAGGGCCTTCTCGACGGCGATCACGGCGCGGTCCACGCCCGCGCAGTAGCCACGGGGAGCGGCGAGCAGGACACGGCGGGCAGGCGTTGCAGTCATGCGTCCCATCGTAAGGCCGTGGCGAACAGGCGCGAGGACGGCCTGATCGGGACACTGGTCACGGTGTGTGTGCGGGCAACGGCTGATGGTGATGGAGGGGCGGTGACCTCGGTGTCGGGGAGCGGAGCGGAGAGCGGTACGGGCAGTGGGGCGGGGGGTGGGTCGGGCAACCGGTTCGGCAG
>NZ_QWFA01000128.1 GCF_003501885.1 Streptomyces globisporus | reverse complement strand
GCCCACCCCCACGCCACCCCAGCGTTCCCTGCTCGGCAGGCTCTCGCTCCCCGAGCGGAACTACGTGGCGGAGGCCCTCCGTACCGAGACCGTCGGCGGCGTACTGCTGCTGGTGGCTGCGGTCGCCGCACTCGTCTGGGCCAACACCTTCGGCGGCTCGTACAAAGAGGTCAGCGGCTTCCACTTCGGCCCCGGCGCCCTCGGCCTGGACCTCTCCGTGGCGCACTGGGCGGCGGACGGACTGCTCGCGGTCTTCTTCTTCGTCGCCGGTGTCGAGCTGAAGCGCGAGCTGGTCGCGGGCGAACTCCGCGATCCGAAGGCCGCGGCCCTCCCGGTGGTGGCGGCCCTGTGCGGCATGGCCGTGCCCGCCCTCGTCTACTTCCTCACCACCGTCATCGGCGGCGGCTCGACGGACGGCTGGGCAGTCCCCACAGCCACCGACATCGCCTTCGCGCTCGCCGTCCTCGCGGTGATCGGCACCTCCCTGCCGTCCGCGCTGCGCGCCTTCCTGCTGACCCTGGCCGTCGTCGACGACCTCTTCGCGATCCTGATCATCGCGGTCTTCTTCACCTCGGACCTGAACTTCCTGGCCCTCGCCGGGGCCGTCCTCGGCCTCGTCGTCTTCCATCTCCTCCTGCGTTTCGAGGTCCGGGGCTGGTACGTCTACGTCCCGCTCGCCCTGGTCATCTGGGGCCTGATGTACAACAGCGGCGTCCACGCCACCATCGCCGGTGTCGCCATGGGCCTGATGCTGCGCTGCAGCCGGCGCGAGGGCGAGCAGCACTCCCCCGGCGAGCACATCGAGCACCTCGTCCGCCCCCTGTCGGCCGGAATCGCCGTCCCGCTGTTCGCCCTGTTCTCGGCGGGGGTCTCGGTGAACGGCGAGGCGCTGGCCGGTGTCTTCACCCGACCCGAGACGCTCGGTGTCGTCCTCGGTCTCGTCGTCGGTAAGACCGTCGGCATCTTCGGCGGCACCTATCTGGCCGCCCGCTTCACCAAGGCGGAGCTGAACAAGGACCTGGCCTGGGCCGACGTCCTGGCGCTCGCCTCTCTCGCCGGCATCGGCTTCACCGTCTCGCTGCTCATCGGGGAACTGGCCTTCGAGGGCGATCCGGAAATGGTCAACGAGATCAAGGCCGCCGTCCTGATCGGGTCTCTGACCGCGGCCCTGCTCGCCTGCGTGCTGCTCAAGCTCCGGGTTCGCAAGTACAAGGAGCTGTACGAGGCCGAGGAGCTGGACGAGGACGAATCCGGGGTACCGGATGTCTACGAGCAGGATGATCCGGAATATCACCTGCGGATGGCCGCCATTTACGAGCGAAAGGCGGCCGAACACCGCCGTCTCGCGGAAGAGCGGGCGGGGGCAGCGAGCGACAAGCCGAACAGTCCGGCATGATCTGACATCGGATGTGTCGAAGACGGAGAGGGAGTCAGGGATGAGCGACCCCGGCAACTACGCGGGCAGCACGGACCGCAGCATCGGGCAGCTGGTCGCCTCGGCGACGGCCGAGATGTCCGCGCTGGTGCACGACGAGATCGCCCTGGCCAAGGCGGAGGTCCGGCAGGACGTCAAGCGCGGGGCGATCGGCAGCGGGGCGTTCATCGCCGCGGGCGTGCTGCTGCTGTTCACGATGCCGATGCTGAGCTTCGCGGCCGCGTACGGGATCCACAACCTGGGCCTGGGCCTGGCATGGTCCTTCCTGATCGTGGCCGGCGCCTTCATCCTGCTGGCCGCGCTGATCGCCTTCATCGGTCTGCGGAAGTTCAAGAAGATCAAGCCGCCGGAGAAGTCCATCGCCTCCGCCAAGCAGACCGCCGCCGTCCTGCAGAAGGCCAAGCCGCATCCGCGCCCGTCGATCGAGGCCGCCGCGATCATCGAACGCTCCGCCGTCTCCGGCAGTTCGCTGTCGAAGACGAGCATCGAGGGCGGCTCCGGTCAGAACAAGGCCGACGCTGTGGCACGCTCGTCCACATGACCGTTCCCGATTCCAGCGCATTCGGCCCGACGGGTCCCGCGGACCCGGAGGGTCCGGCCGCCCCGTCCGCCCCGGCTCCGGGCCCCTCGGGGCGGGTCGCGGCCGGGGGGCCGGTGCGGCTCGACGGCCCCTGGACCCACCGCGACGTGGCGGCCAACGGTGCGCGCTTCCACATCGCCGAGCTGGGCGAGGGGCCGCTGGTGCTCCTGCTGCACGGCTTCCCGCAGTTCTGGTGGACCTGGCGTCACCAGATGACCGCGCTCGCCGACGCCGGCTTCCGGGCGGTCGCGATGGACCTGCGCGGGGTGGGCGGCAGCGACCGTACGCCGCGCGGTTACGACCCCGCCAACCTGGCCCTCGACGTCACCGGCGTGATCCGCTCCCTCGGTGAGCCCGACGCGGCCCTGGTCGGCCACGACCTCGGCGGGTACCTCGCCTGGACGGCCGCCGTGATGCGGCCCAAACTGGTCCGCCGGCTCGTCGTCTCCTCGATGCCGCACCCGCGCCGCTGGCGCTCCTCGATGCTGTCGGACTTCGCCCAGTCGCGGGCCGGTTCGTACGTCTGGGGCTTCCAGCGTCCGTGGCTGCCGGAGCGTCAGCTCCTCGCGGACGACGCCGCCCTGGTGGGGAACCTCATCCAGGACTGGGCGGGCCCCCGCACCCCGGAGTTCCCCGACGAGGAGACCCTGGACGTCTACCGGCGGGCCATGAGCATCCCCTCGACCGCCCACTGCTCGATCGAGCCGTACCGCTGGATGGTGCGGTCGATGGCGCGTCCCGACGGGATCCAGTTCAACCGGCGGATGAAGCGCCCGGTCCGGGTGCCCACGCTGCACCTGCACGGGTCGCTCGATCCGGCGGTCCGCACCCGCAGTTCGGCCGGGTCCGGCGAGTACGTCGAGGCGCCCTACCGGTGGCGACTTTTCGACGGTGTCGGGCACTTCCCGCACGAGGAGGATCCGATCGGCTTCTCCACCGAACTCATCAACTGGCTCCAGGACCCCGAGCCCGACCGGTAGCCTCCGGCCCCGCCCTGGCACAGGTGTCCGACGAACAGCCAATTGCCTGCCGCATAGGCCAATTGGCTGACTCGCGCACGATTACCGACCTTGGGTCACGGGCAGACGTCGGGGTATGGGCTGGACGCACGACTTCACTGACGAAGCACGCAACCGCCGCTCCACCGTCTCATCCGGTGTGAGCACTCATGAGGGGGGCGGCCCTCGCGGCCGGGTGCACCAAGTGCATGACCTTCACCGTTCCCGTCTCGGGATTTCCCGCATCCTCCGCCGTCGGGCCCGCTGGGTCTCGGCACGCCTCCGCCACCCCCGTAACTGACCCCCGCCAAAGGCCCCCGGGGGCTGAAGAGCTCCCCGGGGCCCGTCCGGACCGTCTGCGGGGCCCGAAGGCGTTCTAGAGGGCGCAGCCCTGGCTGTCGACCTGCTGGTTGGCGGCGCGGCCGATCTCGATGTCCTCGCGGATCTCGTCCGCCGTCAGCGCGTAGCCGGTGTCCGGGTCGTCGAGCGACTTGGCGAACACCACTCCGTACACCTTTCCGTCCGGAGTGAGCAGCGGTCCGCCCGAGTTGCCCTGGCGCACCGTCGCGAAGAGCGAGTACACATCGCGGCGCACCGTGCCCCGGTGGTAGATGTCCGGGCCGTCGGCGTTGATCCGGGCGCGGACGCGGGCCGAGCGCACGTCGTACGCGCCGTTCTCGGGGAAGCCCGCGACGATCGCGCTGTCGCCGGTCTCCGCGTCGTCGTCCGGGCCGGTGAACTGCAGCGGCCTGGCCTGGAGATCGGGGACGTCCAGGACCGCGATGTCGCGCTGCCAGTCGTAGAGGACGACCTTCGCGTCGTACAGCCGGCCCTCGCCGCCGATCTGGACGGTGGGCTCGTCCACGCCGCCGACCACGTGGGCGTTGGTCATCACCCGGCGCTCGGCGAAGACGAAGCCGGTCCCTTCGAGGACCTTGCCGCAGCTCGGGGCCGTCCCCACGACCTTGACGATCGACTTCTTGGCGCGGGCGGCCACCGGGCTGCCCACGAGGGCCGGGTCCGGGGCCTTCACCTCGGTGATCGGCTCGTTGGCGAACGGGCTGAAGACCTGCGGGAAGCCGTTCTGCGCGAGGACGGAGGAGAAGTCCTGGAACCAGCTGGGCGCCTGGTTCGGCATCACCCGGTCGACGCCGAGCAGCACCGAGGAGGTGCGGACCTCCTTGCCGAGGGTCGGCAGCGAGGTGCCCGCCAGCAGCAGGCCGATCATCCAGGCCACCAGCAGCATGGCCACCACGTTGACCAGGGCGCCGCCGGTGGCGTCCAGGGCGCGCGCGGGCGACCAGGTGATGTACCGGCGGAGTTTGTTGCCCAGATGGGTGGTGAAGGCCTGGCCGATCGAGGCGCAGATGATCACGACGACGACCGCGCCGATGGCGACCGCCGTGGAGACCTCGGCGTCCTCGGTCACCCGGTCCCAGATGACCGGCAGCAGATAGACGGCGACGAGGCCGCCCCCGAGGAAGCCGATCACCGACAGGATGCCGACGACGAAACCCTGGCGATAGCCGATGACCGCGAACCACACGGCAGCCAGCAGCAGCAGGATGTCCAGCACGTTCACCGTCTGTAGCCTCGCAGTTTCGTCACCTGGCCCGTCGGTGGTGACGGGGTCCGGGCCGGGCCCGGAACAGCGCAGCAGAACAGCCAGCGTGTCATGCGCGCCAGTCGAGCGGCACCTGTCTGGTCCTGTCCCAGGGGCGTTCCCATCCCGCGTAGTGCACAATCCGGTCGATCACTCCGGCCGTGAATCCCCAGACCAGGGCCGATTCGACCAGGAATGCCGGGCCGCTGTGCCCACTCGGATGGACGGCCGTCGCCCGGTTCTCGGGATCCGTGAGATCCGCCACGGGGACCGTGAAGACCCGGGCCGTCTCGGCCGGATCGACCACCCCGACCGGGCTGGGCGCCCGCCACCAGCCGAGCACGGGCGTCACGACGAAGCTGCTGACCGGGATGTAGAGCCGGGGCAGCACACCGAAGAGCTGGACGCCCCGGGGATCGAGCCCGGTCTCCTCCTCGGCCTCGCGCAGAGCCGCCCGCAGGGGCCCGGTGGTGGCCTGATCGCCGTCCTCGGGATCCAGCGCGCCCCCGGGGAAGGACGGCTGCCCGGCGTGGGAGCGCAGCGTCCCGGCCCGCTCCATGAGCAGCAACTCGGGTCCGCGCTCCCCCTCGCCGAACAGGATCAGAACGGCGGACTGCCGGCCCGCCCCGCTCTCGGGCGGCAGGAAACGGCTGAGCTGGTGCGGCCGGACGCTGCGCGCGGCACCGGCGACGGGGTCGAGCCAGGCGGGCAGGCCGTCGGTGGTGACGTCGACGGCCATGCCGGGAACACGGCTGACGGCGCCATGACCCGGCGGGCTCTCGGCGGGGCCGTTCCCGGCCTGCGCCGTGCTGTGTGTATGCGTGTGCGTCATAGGCACCCCCGTCGATTCACAACGCGTGTCGTCGGCCATTTCGTTCCGAACCGCTCCGTCCCGGGGAAGGAATCCGCCCTGAGGGTGAACCTGAGCCATCGAACAACCCGAGGGTTCACCCGTCCCCCAGCGCGGGCGCGGGCTTGCCCGGGTAGTCGGCGGGCGGGCTGAGCCGCTGCCCCGGATAGCCGCCCATCTCGTACTTCAGGAGCTTCCTGGCCTTCTCCGGGTCGGTCTCGCCCTCCCCGTACGACGGACAGAGCGGGGCGATGGGGCAGGCCCCGCAGGCGGGTTTGCGGGCGTGGCAGATCCGGCGGCCGTGGAACACGACGCGGTGCGAGAGCATCGTCCACTCGCTCTTGGGGAAGATCCCGGCGACGACCGCCTCGACCTTCACCGGGTCCTCCTCGTCCGTCCACTTCCAGCGCCGCACCAGGCGCCCGAAGTGTGTGTCGACGGTGATTCCCGGGACTCCGAAGGCATTGCCGAGAACGACGTTGGCGGTCTTGCGTCCGACACCGGGCAGCTTGACGAGATCCTCCAGACGCCCCGGGACCTCGCCGCCGAACTCGTCCCGGAGTGCCGCCGACAGGCCGAGCAGCGACTTCGTCTTCGCCCGGAAGAACCCGGTCGGCCGGATGATCTCCTCCATCTCCTCCGGCACTGCCGCCGCCATGTCCTCGGGCGTGGGGTACGCGGCGAAGAGCGCGGGTGTCGTCTGGTTGACCCTCAGGTCGGTCGTCTGGGCGGAGAGGACCGTGGCCACGAGGAGCTCGAAGGGATTGCGGAAGTCCAGCTCGGGGTGGGCGTACGGATAGACCTCGGCGAGCTCGCGGTTGATCCGGCGCGCCCGGCGGACCATCGCGAGATGCGACTCGGCCTTCGGTGCCTTGCTCGGGGCCGCCGCCTTGGCCCCGGTGGCCGCCTTGCGCGAGGCTGCCTTGCTCGGGGCCGCCGCCTTGGCTTCGGTGGCCGCCTTCGCTTTCTTTCCGGTCGTGCCGGGCGACTTCTTTCCCGTCGTGCCGGGCGTTGACGATGACACTGCGGACCTCCTGGCCGACTTCCCGAACGTCTTCCCCGGCCCTCCGGGGGAACCGTGCGCGTCTCCGAGGGAGCCATTCGCGGCACTCTCCGGACTCGGCCGGGGTTGTTCGCCCACAGCGGAATCGCTGCCCTTCACCACCCCGTCAGCCCCCTTGGCCTGCGCTGTCCCCGGCGATCCGGACACCCGGCCAGCCTAGGGCCAGGCACCGACAACCACCCTTGCCACGGCGTATCCGCCCCCTTTCGGCCCCCTGCCGTAGGGTCCGGCACGCCCGTGCGTCAAACTGGTTTGTGATTGATCGCACTGTTTTACCGTCCGGCATGATGGGGACCACGGTTCCCTGGACAGGCCGACAAGGAGAGAACTCGTGGACGACGTTCTGCGGCGCGCCCCGCTTTTCGCGGCGCTCGATGACGAGCAGGCCGCGGAGCTCCGCGCCTCGATGAGTGAGGTGACCCTCGCGCGCGGAGACGCGCTGTTCCACGAGGGCGACCAGGGTGACCGCCTGTACGTGGTCACCGAGGGCAAGGTGAAGCTCCACCGCACCTCGCCCGACGGGCGCGAGAACATGCTGGCCGTGCTCGGCCCCGGCGAGCTGATCGGGGAGCTGTCGCTCTTCGACCCGGGCCCGCGTACGGCGACCGCCTCCGCACTGACCGAGGTCAAGCTCCTCGGCCTCGGCCACGGCGACCTGCAGCCCTGGCTGAACGCCCGGCCCGAGGTGGCCACCGCGCTGCTGCGCGCGGTCGCCCGGCGGCTGCGCAAGACCAACGACCAGATGTCCGACCTGGTCTTCTCCGATGTGCCGGGCCGTGTCGCCCGCGCCCTCCTGGACCTGTCGCGCCGCTTCGGCGTCCAGTCCGAGGAAGGCATCCACGTCGTGCACGACCTCACCCAGGAGGAGCTGGCCCAACTGGTCGGCGCCTCCCGCGAGACGGTCAACAAGGCGCTCGCGGACTTCGCGGGCCGGGGCTGGCTGCGCCTGGAGGCCCGCGCGGTCATCCTGCTGGACGTCGAGCGGCTCGCGAAGCGTTCGCGCTGAGACGAGCCCACGGGGCGCCCCGCCGGCTCCCCGAAGCTGATCCAGGGCCCCGGTGCTGATCCGGGGCCCTCGGCGCTGGTCCGGGGCTCAGCCCTGGATCAGCCCGTGCTCGGTCAGGTATTCCAGCTGCGCCCGCACGGACAGCTCGGCGGCCGGCCACAGGGAGCGGTCCACGCCGGCGTAGACCGCCGCCACCACGTCCGACGGCGTACGGTGCCCGGCCTCCACTGCAGTCTCCACCTGGGCGAGCCGGTGGGCGCGGTGGGCCAGGTAGAACTCCACCGCCCCCTGCGCGTCCTCCAGCACCGGCCCGTGGCCCGGCAGCACCGTGTGGACGCCGTCGTCCACCGTCAGCGACCGCAGCCGCCGCAGCGAGTCCAGGTAGTCGCCGAGCCGCCCGTCCGGGTGCGCGACCACCGTCGTGCCGCGGCCCAGGATCGTGTCGCCCGTCAGCACCGCCCGGTCGGCGGGCAGATGGAACGAGAGCGAGTCCGCGGTGTGCCCCGGCGTCGGCACCACGCGCAGCTCCAGGCCGCCGGTGGTGATCACGTCGCCCGCCGCGAGGCCCTCGTCGCCCAGCCGCAGCGCCGCGTCCAGGGCCCTTACCTTCGTCCCCGTCAGCTCCGCGAAGCGGCCCGCGCCCTCCGCGTGGTCGGGGTGCCCATGGGTGAGCAGCGTGAGGCCCACGCGCCGCCCGGACCGCTCCACCGCCTCGATCACGGCCCGCAGGTGTACGTCGTCGAGCGGCCCGGGATCGATGACGACCGCGAGGCTGGAGTCGGGCTCGGCCACGATCCAGGTGTTCGTCCCGTCGAGCGTCATCGCGGACGGGTTGGGCGCGAGGACGTTGACCGTACGGGCGGTCGCGGGGCCGGAGACCACGGTTCCGCGCGGCTGTCCGGGCAGGGCGGCTGCGTCGGTCATGCGGCACCGCCTCCCCCGCCCGCCGTCGGCACGTGTTTGGTGAACTCGTCGTGTCCCGGCCAGGTCAGTACCAGCTCGTCGCCCTCCAGCCGGGCCTGCGCGAGGACCGGGGCCATGTCCTGCACGTCGGCGGCCTCCAGGGCCTCCGCGGCCGTCCTGTACGGCGCGAGGGCCCGCAGCGTGGTCACGGTCGGCGGCATCATCAGCAGTTCGCCCGCGTCGTAGCGGCGGGCGGCCTCCGTCGGAGCGATCCACACCGTACGGTCGGCCTCGGTGGAGACGTCCCGGGTGCGCTGCCCCTCCGGGAGCGCGGCGACGAAGAACCAGGTGTCGTAGCGGCGCGGTTCGAACTCCGGGGTGATCCAGCGCGCCCAGGCGCCCAGCAGGTCCGAGCGCAGCACCAGGCCGCGCCGGTCCAGGAACTCCGCGAAGGACAGGTCCCGGGCGACCAGAGCCTCCCGGTCGGCCTCCCAGTCGTCCCCGGTCGTGTCGCCGACCACGGTCGTCGCGGTCGGCCCGGCGAGCAGGACGCCCGCCTCCTCGAACGTCTCGCGCACCGCCGCGCAGACGACGGCCTGCGCCTCGGTGACCGTCGCCACGCCGAGCCGGTCGGCCCACTGCTCCAACGGGGGCCCGGCCCACCCGATCAGCCGGTCGTCGTCGCGCGGATCGACTCCGCCACCCGGATAGGCGTACGCGCCTCCGGCGAACGCCATCGACGTACGGCGGCGCAGCATGTGCACGACGGGTCCCGGCGTCGGCGCCTGGGGCCCGCGGTCGCGGAGCAGCATCACCGTGGCCGCCCGCCGGGGCGTCACGGCCGTCAGCTCACCGGCGGCGAGGGCCCGGATCCGTTCGGGCCATTCCGGGGGGTACCACTGACCTTGGGACATGGCCGGAGGCTATCCGGAACCGCGCCGATGTTCGAGAGGCTCCCTGATGGTCACGGCGACCCGACATGCGCCGTACACGCCCGCCATGACCCGTACACACGCGATCCGCCCGTCGCGGCACCCGTACACACGCGATCCCGCCCGGTCGCGGGGACCGGGCGGGATCGGAGACGTACGAGAAGTGCGAGAAACGTACGGGAAGGGTCCTCAGCCCTCGACGAGCTCCACCTGGACCTCGACCTCGACCGGTGCGTCCAGCGGCAGCACGGCGACGCCCACGGCGCTGCGCGCGTGCACGCCCTTGTCGCCGAGGACCGCGCCCAGCAGCTCGCTGGCGCCGTTGATCACGGCGGGCTGGCCGGTGAAGTCGGAGGCCGAGGCGACGAAGCCGACGACCTTCACGACGCGCTTGATCCGGTCCAGGTCACCGGCGACCGACTTCACGGCGGCGAGCGCGTTGAGCGCGCAGGTCTTCGCGAGCTCCTTCGCCTCGTCCGGCGTGACCTCGGCGCCGACCTTGCCGGTGACGGCGAGCTTGCCGTCCACCATCGGCAGCTGGCCCGAGGTGTACACGTACACCCCGGACTGCACGGCCGGCTGGTACGAGGCCAGCGGCGGCACGACGGCGGGCAGCGTCAGGCCCAGCTCGGCGAGGCGCGATTCGACGGCGCCCGCCACTACGCCTTCTCCCGCTTCAGGTAGGCCACGAGCTGCTCGGGGTTGTTCGGGCCGGGAACGACCTGGACCAGCTCCCAGCCGTCCTCGCCCCAGGTGTCCAGAATCTGCTTGGTCGCGTGCACGAGAAGGGGCACGGTCGCGTATTCCCACTTGGTCATGGGCCCGACTGTAACGCCTGGCACGTACGGTCCCGTGCGTAGGCCGGGGCAGGACTGGTTAGGCTCGAATACGTGAGCAGGTTCCAGGTCGTCAGCGGCAAGGGTGGTACCGGTAAGACCACGGTGGCCGCCGCCCTCGCGCTCGCCCTCGCGACCGAGGGCAGGCGCACCCTCCTCGTCGAGGTCGAGGGCAGGCAGGGCATCGCCCAGCTCTTCGGTTCCGACGCGCTCCCCTACGAGGAGCGCAGGATCGCCGTCGCGCCGGGCGGCGGCGAGGTGTACGCGCTGGCGATCGACGCCGAGCGCGCCCTCCTCGACTACCTCCAGATGTTCTACAAGCTCGGCAGCGCCGGCCGCGCTCTGAAGAAGCTCGGCGCGATCGACTTCGCCACCACCATCGCGCCCGGCGTCCGGGACGTCCTGCTCACCGGCAAGGCGTGCGAAGCCGTACGCCGCAAGGACAGGCAGGGCCGGTTCGTCTACGACCACGTGATCATGGACGCCCCGCCGACCGGCCGGATCACCCGCTTCCTGAACGTCAACGACGAGGTGGCCGGGCTGGCGAAGATCGGCCCGATACACAACCAGGCCCAGGCCGTGATGCGGGTCCTGAAATCCCCGCAGACCGCGGTCCACCTGGTGACCCTCCTGGAGGAGATGCCGGTCCAGGAGACCGCGGACGGCATCGCCGAGCTGCGCGCCGCCGAACTGCCCGTGGGCAGCGTCTTCGTGAACATGGTCCGCCCGCATCTGCTGGACGAGGACGCCCTGCGCACCGCCGCGGGCGGCCGCCGCAAAGAGATCGCCAAGGCGCTGACCCGGGCCGGGGTGAGCGGTTCCGCCGCCCTCGTACGTCCCCTGGTCGCGCAGGCGGCCGAGCACGCGGAGCGGGTCGGACTGGAGCGGGAGCAGCGCGCGGTGCTGGCCGGTCTCGGCCTGCCGACGGCGGAGCTGCCGCTGATGGGCGACGGGGTGGACCTCGCCGCGCTGCACGACCTGGCCACGGAGCTCCGTAAGCAGGGCGCGGGGGAAGAGGGGGACGCATGAGCGCGGCCACAGCTGGTACGCCTTCGACCACGGTGGCCGAAGGCGGGCCGGACACGGACGCCGTGGCCGAAGCGGGGCTGGACACGGACGCGCTGCTGGACGACCCGGACATCCGGATCGTCGTCTGCTGCGGCTCCGGCGGGGTGGGCAAGACCACGACCGCCGCGGCCCTCGGCGTCCGGGCGGCCGAGCGCGGCCGGAAGGTCGTCGTCCTGACCATCGACCCGGCCCGCCGGCTCGCCCAGTCCATGGGCATCGACCAGCTGGACAACGTGCCCCGCCGGGTCGACGGCATCGACGGCGACGGCGAACTGCACGCCATGATGCTCGACATGAAGCGGACCTTCGACGAGACCGTCGAGGCGCACGCGGACACCGAGCGGGCGAAGGCCATCCTGGAGAACCCCTTCTACCAGTCCCTGTCGGCCGGGTTCGCCGGTACACAGGAGTACATGGCGATGGAGAAGCTCGGGCAGCTGCGTGCGCGCGAGGAGTGGGACCTGATCATCGTCGACACCCCGCCCTCGCGCTCCGCCCTGGACTTCCTGGACGCGCCGAAGCGGCTCGGGTCGTTCCTCGACGGGAAGTTCATCCGGCTGCTGATGGCGCCCGCGAAGGTGGGCGGCCGGGCCGGGATGAAGTTCCTCAACGTCGGCATGTCGATGATGAGCGGCACGCTGGGCAAGCTGCTCGGGGGTCAGTTCCTGCGGGACGTCCAGACGTTCGTCGCCGCCATGGACACCATGTTCGGCGGCTTCCGCAGCCGTGCGGACGCCACGTACAAGCTGCTCCAGGCGCCCGGCACGGCCTTCCTCGTGGTCGCGACGCCGGAGCAGGACGCGCTGCGCGAGGCCGCCTACTTCGTGGAACGGCTGGCCGCCGAGGACATGCCGCTGGCCGGTCTGGTCCTCAACCGCGTGCACGGCAGCGAGGCTTCGCGGCTCTCCGCGGAGCAGGCGCTGACCGCCGCAGAAAATCTTGACGACGCCCGCATTGTGGATCAGAGGGCCGGGAAAGCTGGCCTTGGTGACCGGGTAGCCCCCGACCCGGCGGTCACCGCTTCCGGAACGACCGAGCCGCCCCTCTCCCCCGAGGCCGGGCAGGCGTCCGGTCCGCAGACCTCAGCCGAGCACCAGGACACGACGGAGAACGAACCGCCCCACGAGAACATCGCGCACGCCGCGACCGCCCCTGAGGGCGACACCGTCGACGCACTGGACACCGCCGACGCGATCGACGTCATCAGCATCGAGGAACTGACGGCGGGTCTGCTGCGCCTGCACGCCGAGCGCATGCAGGTCGTCGCCCGCGAGAACCGCACCCGCGACCGTTTCACCGTGCTCCACCCGGAGGTGCCGGTGACGGCCGTGGAGGCGCTGCCCGGCGACGTACACGACCTGGACGGCCTCCGGGCCATCGGCGACCGGCTGGCGGACGGTTCCGCCCCGGCCCCTGCCGGAGCGGCGTAGAGCCGGCACGGCGTAGAGCCGACGCGCCGCACGGCTTGGCCGGAGCGCTATCCCACCGCGGCGTACGTCTCGTGCAGCTCCTCGTCCTCCAGCCCGATGACTCCGGGCAGGATGCCGGTGGACCGCTCGTACTCGCTGCGCGCGGTCTCCAGCAGTCGGCGCCAGGACGTGACGGTCGGCCGGCGGCGCAGCAGCGCGCGGCGCTCCCGCTCCGTCATTCCGCCCCACACGCCGAATTCGACGCGATTGTCCAGCGCATCGGCCAGGCACTCGGTCCGCACCGGGCATCCGGTGCACACCGCCTTGGCTCTGTTCTGCGCTGCCCCTTGTACGAACAGTTCATCCGGATCGGTAGTGCGGCAGGCTGCCTGCGCACTCCAGTCGGTTACCCAGCCCATGCCGGCGCCGTCCTCTCCCGAATCGAGGCTCCCCCACGGCGGTAGCGGCATATTCACCGCTGCCAGTTGAGGACGTTACGGAAGGTGGGGACAGCACAACACCCCCTTCGGGCCCAATCTTGAATGGTCCGAACGGACTATGCGTATGCGGCAGATCACCCAGGGGAGTGAGCCGAGGACATACGCGACTATCGCCATGAAAAAGGGATAGTGCACTCAAGTTGCAACGGACTTCTCGCGACAAACGGGGCGAATTCGGGAGCGCCTCGCTGGGTGCGTGAAGGGCGGTGCGGTGGCACATCGACCGGGCGAAGAATGACCAGAAGATGCGCATGGGGCGGCAGGGGGCTTGATACGGAACCGGACTGCTGTGACAGTTGAGAGCAGCTTAGGCCAACGCCTGCCCGTCTGTCCGGCGAATGGGAACGTAGGCTCTCTGCGCCCGCGCCCGTGTTTCCGAGCGCGCCCACGCGACGACGGCGTGCTGCGTCTCCGAGACGGTGAGCCGCGTTCCGCCCCACCCGGATGTCACGGTCTGGTACGGGAACGCTCCGAGAGCCCCCTGCTCCTGCGACACGTTCATCACTACGGATTAGGCTGCCCCCTATGCCAAAGAAGCGCTCGGGCGGCGGTCTCACCACGACTCAGCAGGCCGCCAAGTTCGTCGGTGTCGCCGCGCTCTCCGGAGCTGTCCTGGCAGGCATCGCGCTGCCCGCAGCCGGAGCGCTGGGGCTCGCCGCCAAGGGGACGGTCGAAGGATTCGACGAGATCCCCTCCAACCTCAAGACGCCGCCGCTCAGTCAGCGGACCACGATCCAGGACCGCGACGGCGGCACCATCGCCACGGTGTACTCCCGCGACCGCACGGTCGTCCCGCTCAAGGACATCTCGCCGTACATGCAGGACGCGATCATCGCGATCGAGGACTCCCGCTTCTACGAGCACGGCGCGGTCGACCTCAAGGGCATCCTGCGCGCGATGAACCGCAACGTACAGGCGGGCGGGACCGCGCAGGGCGCGTCGACCCTCACCCAGCAGTACGTGAAGAACGTCTTCGTCGAAGAGGCGGGCGACGACCCGGAGAAGGTCGCCGAGGCCACGCAGCAGACGCTCGGCCGCAAGGTCCGCGAGCTGAAGTACGCGATCCAGGTCGAGGAGGAGCTCGGCAAGAAGAAGATCCTGGAGAACTACCTCAACATCACGTTCTTCGGGCAGCAGGCGTACGGCGTCGAGGCCGCGTCCCAGCGCTACTTCTCCAAGCACGCCAAGGACCTCAAGGTGGAGGAGGCCGCGCTGCTCGCCGGCATCGTCCAGTCGCCGAGCCGCTACGACCCGGTCAACGACACGGAGGAAGCGACCAAGCGCCGCAACACCGTGCTGGCGCGGATGGCCGCGGTCAAGAGCATCACGCAGGCCGAGGCCGACAAGGCCATGGAGACGCCCATCAAGCTGAAGGTGTCCCGGCCGAAGAACGGCTGCATCACCGCCGTCAGCGGCTCCGGCTTCTTCTGCGACTACGTACGCAAGACGATCCTCACGGACCCCGCCTTCGGCAAGACCGACGAGGAGCGGGCCAAGCTCTGGAACCTCGGCGGTCTGACCATCCGGACCACCCTGGACCCGCGCGCCCAGAAAGCGGCCAACGAGGCCGCCACCGCGAGGGTCTACAAGGACGACAAGTTCGCGGCATCCGTGGTGCAGGTCCAGCCGGGCAGCGGCAAGATCCTCTCGATGGGCCAGTCCCGCCCGTACGGCCTGGACCAGAAGCAGAACGAGACCGTCCTGAACCTCGCCGTCAGCAACAAGATGGGCGGCAGCACCTACGGCTTCCAGGTCGGCTCCACGTTCAAGCCGTTCACCGCTGCGGCGGCGCTGGAGAAGGGCATCAGCCCGGCGACGACGTTCTCCTCGGACTGGAAGATGACGCTCCAGGAGAAGGACTTCCGCAACTGCTCGGGCTCCCCCGCCGGCTACGCGCCCTGGCAGCTCCAGAACGAGCTGGAGTCCGAGAAGGGCACCTGGGACATGACGAGCGCGCTCGGCAAGTCCATCAACACCTACTTCGCGATGCTGGAGCAGAAGGCCGGCCTCTGCGAGACCGTCGAGATGGCCAAGAAGGTCGGCTACGAGCGCGGTGACGGCAAGAAGATCGTCGAGAACCCGTCGATCACCCTCGGCAGTGAGGTCAGCACGCCGCTCTCCATGGCGAACGCCTACGCCGCGTTCGCCAACCGCGGCACGTACTGCACGCCGATCGCCATCGAGTCCATCAAGGACCCGCAGGGCAAGAAGCTCGACGTACCGAAGACGTCCTGCTCGCGCGCGATGAGCGAGCGGACCGCGGACACGATCAACCAGATGCTCAAGGGCGTCGTCGAGGACGGCACCGGTACGCAGGCCGGACTCAGCGACCGGGACAACGCGGGCAAGACCGGTACGACCAACGACCGCAAGGACGCCTGGTTCGTCGGGTACACGCCGAACCTCTCCACCGCGGTGTGGGTCGGTGACGACATCGGTGAGAAGAGCTCGATGTTCAACGTCACCATCGGCGGCCGCGTCTACGACAAGGTCTGCGGCGGCTGTCTGCCCGGCCCGATCTGGCGCATCGCGATGACCGGAGCGCTGGACGCCTCCGAGACTCCCGGGTTCAACACCGTCCCCGTGCCTCGCGGCAAGGAGAAGGACGACAAGGACAAGGAAAAGGGCGACCGCGACCGGGGCCGTGACCGTGACCGCGGTGACGACGACAAGCCCGGCGACGACGGCAACCGGTTCCCCGGCATCGAGCTCCCGGAGGGCGTGATCGGCGGACCGGGCGGCGGCGGCCGGGGCGGCGGCAACGAGGGCCCCTGACCGCACGGGGCTGTAGGCGAAAAAGGGGTGGGCGCCCGGTCGAGGACCGGGCGCCCACCCCTTTCGTGCCCTGCTTCTCCGCTCGGCGATGCCTCAGCCGGCGAGGAGCTTCTTCACCGCGGCGGCGACCCGGCCGCCCTCGGCGAGCCCGGCGACCTTCGGGTTGACGATCTTCATGACGGCGCCCATCGCGCGCGGCCCCTCGGCGCCGGCGGCCTTGGCCTCCTCGACGGCGGACGCCACGATCGCGTTCAGCTCGTCGTCGGAGAGCTGCTTGGGCAGGTAGCCGTCGAGCAGCTCGCCCTCCGCCTTCTCGCGCTCGGCCTGCTCGGTCCGGCCGCCCTGGGCGAAGGCCTCGGCCGCCTCACGGCGCTTCTTCGCCTCCTTGGCGATCACCTTCTGCACTTCGTCGTCGGAGAGCTCGCGCGCCGACTTGCCGCTGACCTCTTCCTTGCTGATCGCGGTGAGGGTGAGCCGAAGGGTGGACGAGGTCAGCTCGTCACGCGCCTTCATGGCCGTGTGGAGGTCTTCCTTGAGCTTGGACTTGAGCGTGGTCATGCCGTGATTGTGACAGGTACGGGGCCGGGGCCGCCCACCGGTTTTCCCGCCGCCCTCCTCTCGCCTTTTCTCTCACCGTTCCGCTTCTGCGACGATGGGCGCATGCGCGCACGCTACGGAGTACCCCTGAAAGTCACGGCAGTCGGCGCGGCGGTCGGCGCCGCCGGACTGGCCTACGCCGCCGGGTTCGAGGCCCGCTCGTTCCGCCTGCGGCGGGTCACCGTTCCCGTACTCCCGCACGGGGCACGGCCGTTGCGCGTGCTCCAGGTCTCCGACATCCACATGGTGTGCGGTCAGCGCAAGAAGCGCGCCTGGCTCCAGTCGCTGGCGGGCCTGCGCCCCGACTTCGTGGTGAACACCGGCGACAACCTCTCCGACCCGGACGCGGTGCCCGAGGTGCTGGACGCGCTGGGCCCGCTGATGGAGTTCCCGGGCGTGTACGTCTTCGGCTCCAACGACTACTACGGACCCAAGCTCCGCAACCCGGCGCGCTACCTCCTGGAGAAGGTCCAGGGCAAGCACGGCCTCAACGGCAACGCCCCCGCGGTCGGCGTCGTCCACAATCCGTGGGAGCCGATGCGCGACGCCTTCGACGAGGCGGGCTGGCTGGACCTGTCGAACACCCGGGGCCGGCTCAAGCTGGAGGGCATGGAACTGGCGTTCACCGGCCTGGACGACCCGCACATCAAGCGGGACCGTTACGCCGAGGTCCAGGGCGGCCCGGAAACCGGCGCCGACCTCTCCATCGGCGTGGTCCACGCCCCGTACATCCGCTCCCTGGACGCCTTCACGGCCGACGGCTACCCCCTGATCCTGGCGGGCCACACGCACGGCGGCCAGCTGTGCATCCCGTTCTACGGGGCGCTGGTCACCAACTGCGACCTTGACACGGACCGGGTGAAGGGCCTGTCGAGCCACACGGTCGGGGACAAGCGGGCCTACCTCCACGTCTCCGCAGGCTGCGGCACGAACCGCTACACCCCGGTCCGCTTCGCCTGCCCGCCGGAGGCGACGCTGCTGACGCTGGTGGCGAAGGCCTGAGAGTCTGGCGGGCTGCCGGGACGGCGCGTCTCGGCGTACGCGGCAGGCGTGGGGCTCGACGTACGCGGCGGGCTGCGGGCGCGGCGGCCCGGACCGGGTGACGGCGGGTGGCCGACCCGGGTGACGGCGGGGGCGGCCGACGAATCGCGGGGGCCTTCCCACCCCCTTACGGTACGAATCATGACCGCGCCCCGGACCGCTCTGCTCCCCCACCCCCGGGCGGCAGAGGTGCTCCCGGCCCCCACCGCTTCCCGCC
>NZ_QWFA01000127.1 GCF_003501885.1 Streptomyces globisporus | reverse complement strand
GCGGAGGGGTGGGGCACGGCGTTTCCTGACGGGGAGCGGAGCGGGGCCCGGCGGCCGGGGCGGGGCCGGGGAGAGCGCCCACAGTCTGCCCGCCCACGGGAAGCAGCCCAAATGTCCCGCGCGCCCCGCCCCTCCTCCCCGTCAGTCCAGGATCTCGACGTATCCGTCCGTTCCGTGCACGCGGATGCGCTGTCCGTCCCGGATCAGCCGGGTGGCCCGGTCCACGCCGACGACGGCGGGCAGGCCGTACTCGCGGGCGATCACCGCCCCATGGGTCATCAGGCCGCCCACCTCCGTCACCAGCCCCGCGACGCCGAGGAACAGCGGGGACCAGCTGGGGTCGGTGAACCGCGTGACCAGGATGTCGCCCTCTTCCAGCTCGGCGTCGGCCAGGTCGAGAATGACGCGCGCCCGCCCCTCGACGCTCCCGGTGGAGACCGCGAGACCGGCCAGTGCGCCCTCCGGTACGTCGTCACGCCGGTACGACCCGGTGACGGCCTCGCCGTCCGAGGTCAGCACCCGGGGCGGGGTGAGCGCCCCGTACGACCGGAACGCTTCCTTGCGCCGCGCGATGAGCCGGTCGTCGGCCCGGCGCGAACGGACGACGTCCTCCAGCTCCTGGAAGGTGAGGTGGAAGACGTCCTCCCGCTCGGCGAGCACACCGTCCCGCACGAGCCGTCCGGCCTCCTCCAGCAGGGCCTGCTTGTAGAGGAAATAGCGGCAGACGATGCCGTACTTCGGGTACTCCCGGTATCCGGCGAAGGCCCGTACCTGGTCGATCATCCGCTTGGTCTCGTCGGCCTTCCGCTCCCCGTCCGGCAGGGCCCGCAGCCGGGTCAGCACGTCCTGCTCGGTCCGGAGCGCCCGCAACCGGCCCTGCTCGAAGCGGCGTTCGGCGGCACCTGGCCCGAAGTTCCGGACGTTGTCGAGGATCAGCGGGACCAGGGTGGCGGGGTGCTCGCTCCATCGGGGGCGCGTGATGTCGATCTCGGCGACGCAGCGCATGCCGTAGCGGGCGAGATACGTCCCGATCGCCTCGCGTGCCGCACTGCCGCCGGGCAGTTTCAGGAGCCCGTCCAGGAAACCGTCGCCGTGGGCGTCGTCCTGGACGCCGTTCAGGAACGCCACCACCTCAGGGTGCGGGCGGATCGCGTCGGCCACGTCGAGCAGGTCGAGACCCATCTCGGACGTGATGTTGCCCGGGGCGGAGAGCGTGAGCGCGTCAGCCGCGTTCTTCTCGCCCAGCCACTCCCCCAGCTTGTCGTTGAGCCACCACGTGGCCTCCATCCCCGCCATGATCGCCCGCATGCTCAGCGGGTCGCTGAGCACGCGCTTGTGCTCCTCGAAGGCCTCCGCCAGGAAGTCGAACAGCTCCGGACCGCTCTTCGTCCGGATGTCGCGTTCCAGGGCGGCCACGGACGTCTCACTGCGTTCGACCAGCTCCGCGACGACGGCAGGATCGGCCTCCGTCACCGACGCCTCAGGAGCGCCGTCGGCCGGAGGGCCGACGGGGCCCGCGTCCGGAACCGGCAGATCGAACTCGCCCCGCTCCAGCACCGTTTCCAGAGCGTCCCGGACCAGCGGATCGCCCTTCCCCATCACGTCCAGGAGGGCGGCGCGGGACGCGGGCGAGGCGAGCCGCGGGGTGACATCGACGAACAGCCGCCCGCCGGCCTCGTGCATCGGCACCATGGCGGTGCGCTGCCACATGGACCAGCCCAGCGGATTCATGGCGTCGGTCATCATCTGCTGATGGCCGACGGAGACGTAGACGCTCGGGGTCCGCCCGCCGGCAGCCTCCGGAACGGGTACAGGGTCGGGGACGGGGAACAGCGTCGTGATCGGCCGGCTCTGCACGATCCGGAAGCCGTCGTCGTTCAGGCACCACTCGATGTCCTGCGGACACCCGAAGTGGGCCTCGATCCGCCGCCCGAGACGTACGAGTTCCACGGCCTGCGCATCGGTCAGCGCCGGGCGCTCCCGCTGCCCCGCTTCGACCGTCACCTCCCGCGTACCACCACCCGGCAGGGCGTGAACGGCACGCTCCTTGACGGCGATCGTCCTGGCGATGACCTCGCCGTCCCGCACGGTGAGGACGTCGGGGTTCACCAGCCCGGAGACCAGCGCCTCGCCGAGCCCGAACCCGGCGTCCACGGTGGCGGTCCGCCGGTGGCCCGTGACGGGGTCGGCGGTGAACAGGACCCCGGACGCGTCCGGGAGGACCATGCGCTGGACGACCACGGCCATCCGGACCGTACGGTCGTCGATCCCGTTGCGCCGCCGGTAGACCACCGCCCGCTCGGTGAACAGCGAGGCCCAGCACCGGCTGACGTGCCGGAGGACCTCCGCGGGCCCCACGACGTTCAGGTACGTGTCCTGCTGCCCGGCGAACGAGGCCGTCGGCAGGTCCTCCGCCGTGGCGCTGGACCGTACGGCGTACGCGGCCTCCTCGCCGAGCCGGGCGACCGCCCCGATGATCCCGGCCGCGAGATCGTCGGGGATCACGGCCTCCTCGACGGCCCGCCGGACCTTCGCACTCAGTGCCCGGACCGCCTCCCGGTCGTCCGGGTCGGCGCCCGCCAGCCGGTCGAGCAGCGCGTCGACCTCCGGAGCCCGCGCCACGACCCGCCGGAAGGCGTCCGTCGTCACGCAGAAGCCGTCCGGCACCCGGACTCCGTCGACCCGGGAGAGCGCACCGAGATGGGCCCCTTTCCCGCCGACGAGCCCGGCCCGATCCTCGTCGACCTCGCCGAGACCCAGCACGTACGGCCCGCTCACACCACTCCCTTCGTCGAACCTCTTGTCGCGCACGTCGTCATTCCCGGTGTCTTCCGCAGGCTGTGGCATAGGCGGACATTCTGCGGCCTACCCGGGGCCTTGCGGCAAGACCCCCTGTGCGCTATACGTTGAGCATGGCGAGGAGAGGTGTCTCCTCGCCTTTGTGCTGCGCACGGGCTTCTTGCGCCCTCCGGCGGCTACTGCTGACCGCCGGCCGGGGCCCCGTTGGGCGGCTGTCCCCCCGGTCCTCCGCCGAACCCGTGACCGGCCTCGGCATGAACTATGAGCCCGCTGAGGAATCCACGCGCTCAGGCCGGTGCGTAGTCGGCGAGCGAAGGCTCCAACAGGCCGAAGGCGGCGTCCGCCTCGGCGGTGACGACGGCGGAGATCCGGGCGTTGTCCTCCCCCGCGAGGGTGAGTTCCTGGATGCGCTGGAACAGGGTGCGGTGCACGGCGCCGAGCAGGGCGGCCGCGGTGCGGGGCGTGATGTCGCCGCGCGGGGTGCCGGTGGCGTCGGCCAAGGCGTCCGCCAGGGCGGCCTCCCGCAGATCGTGCAGGTCGCGCAGGCGGGCGGAGAGGGTCGGGCTGTCGGCGATCATGCCGGCGAAGGCGGGGCCGGAGAACCCGGCGACCGGGTTGGCGGCCTCGGCCGCCTCGACGAAGGCGCCGCGCAGGGCCGCGAGGGCCGACGTACCGGGCCGGCGGCCAACGAGCGTACCGGCGAGGGAGGCGATGAAGGCGTCCTGGTGGTCCAGGGCCAGATCCTCCTTGCGCGGGAAGTAGTTGGTGACCGTCTTCTTCGCCACGCGGGCGGCGGCGGCGATGTCGGCGATGGTCGTCTGCTCGAAGCCCTGAGAGAGGAACAGGCCGGTGGCGACGTCGGAGATGAGTCGGCGGGTCTGCTGCTTCTTGGATTCTCGCAGGCCAGGAGGGGATGCGGACGAGTTGGCGTCAGTAGTCATGGGGCAATCTTACATCCGTAGCATTTTTATGTTGACACCCTTGATACCTTCGAACTAAGTTTATGCCCATGGTAAGTTTCCTCTCCGGCGACGGGGACGGAACCACGACGGAACCGACGAACGGACGGGTACCTCCATGCTCGAAGCTCGCCCTGTCACCCTCCCCGCACGACTCGCGCCCGGCACGATCAGCGCGGCCCTGACCGGCCGGGAGAACCGCACGCCGGCGCCTCTCGCCGACCAGCGGCGCGCCGCCCGCACCCTTCCCGTGCCCGCCCTACGGGTCCCGGTGAAGGCCCGCAACCTGCCGCGCCGCTCCGGCTACTGACCAGCAGTCACCCCCTGCTGCGCGTAGGACCCTTCCGTAAGCCCATGAGGAGAGACACCTTGCAGATCACCGCCTCCACCGCCTCGCTCACCGTCGACGACGTCGCCGCGTCCCAGCGGTTCTTCACCGCGCACCTCGGTTACGCCGAGCAGGCGGCTGCCGAGGGGTTCGCCTCCCTGACGCGCGACGACGCCGCCCTGGACATCGTCCTGCTGGCCCGGGGCACCGAAGTGCTGCCGGCCGACCAGCGCGATCAGCGCGCCTCGGGCCTGATCCTCGCCTTCACGACCACCGGCCTGGAGGCCGAGGAGAAGCGGCTGCGCTCCGAGGGCGTCGAGATCACCATGCCGCTGCGCGAGGAGCCCTGGGGCGAACGCCTCTTCCAGGTCACCGACCCCAACGGCGTGATCGTCCAGTTCGTCGAGTGGGTCACGCCGTCCGCGACCGAGGACGCCTGAGCGCCGCCGCCGTGACGCGTACGAAGTTCTGCGGGTTGTCCAGCATGATGTTGTGGCCGCAGTCCGGGACCGGGGCGACGGACACTCCGGCCCGGGTGAGTGCGTCGGCGCCCGGGAGGGGCCGTCGGCCTCGGGCAGCAGATAGGTGCGGGGGACTTTCAGGTCCACCAGCAGCTCGCGCATGGTGGGGACCGTCCCCCGTACCGGCACCGCGACCTCGGTGAAGCAGGCGGGCGACGTGGCCCCCGGACCGTGTACGTAGAAACGGGCCGGCTCCTCACCCGACAGCTCCACCCAGCGGACCCGGGCACCCGCCCGCCGTCACCGTGGTCGCCCGCACGGTCCGCCCTCGTCCCCGGCCGATGGAGTTCCGCTTCCCCGAAGGCCGCCAGCACTGAGCACGACACCGCATCCACAGCCGAGGCCCCGTCCGAGGCCCCATCGTGATGCACGGGTGCACAACCCTGGATGGATGCCGGGTGTCTGTAAAGCGCTGGAGGACGATCCTCCGGCACCTTTCCGTACGGAGAATCGGGGATCAGGTGGGGAAGCAGGTCTGGAGAGCCGTCATGGCCGGTGGTGCGGCGGCGGTGTTCACGGCCGTGGCCGCGGCGCCGGCCGGCGCGGCCGAGGGTGGCGCCTCGTTCAGCCGTATCCAGGTGAACAGCGGCAAGCCGATCGTGATCGGGACGACGAAGGAGGTCGCGGTGCCCGCGTCCTTCCGGATGACGACCACGAAGCCGTGGAAGGCACCGGGGTTGATATTCCTCCACCGCAACAAAGGGGAGGAGCAGCTGTGGCACTCGATCGAGACGAACGACTGCCCCAACCGGGTCGGCGTCTGCGACATCACGGAGACGATGTACTTCGACCCGAGCGTGTGGGACATGCGTAACAGCGAGGCCGGGGCCTGGCGGGTCGGCGCCCAGGTGCGCTTCAAGGACGGCAGCGGTGACACCGACGACAAGGGCATGGCGGTGTACGTCCAGCGCAACTCCCGCCTGACCGTCAACGCCTCGCCCGAACCGGTGGCCAAGGGCAAGACCATCACGGTGACCGGGAAGGTCACGCGGGCCAACTGGGAGACCAGGAAGTACGCCGCGTACGGAGGCCGCCACGTCAGCCTGCAGTTCAAGCCTTCCGGCTCCGCCTCCTACACGACGGTGAAGAAGGTGTACGCGGACGGCTCGGGCAACCTCAAGACGACCGTGAAGGCTTCCAAGACGGGTACGTGGCGCTGGGTGTACTACGGCAACACCACCACCGGGCCATCGAAGTCGTCCGGGGACAACGTCGTGGTGAAGTGAGGTCACGGCGTCGGGGCCGACCGCAGGCGCGGCGGGCCCCGGCCCCGGCCCCGGCGCCGTGCGTACACCGCCTAGGGTGGCCCCTCATGGAACACCCCACCGATGAACTGCCGTTGCTGGAGTTGCTGTGCGCCGCCGACGACGTGCGCGTCCCCGGCGAACTCGAGTCGTCAGGCCCTCACGAGAACGCCCCCGACGCGGTCGTGGACACCTACGTGATCGACGGCGGCCGTCTGCTGCTCACTCTCTGGCGCGGCCGACTGCACGAGGTGATCTACCAGACCCCGGCAGAGTCCGGAGAGGACGCGGCGCGGCGCAACGACCGGCTGTTCGCCCACTACGGACAGGGCGACGGCTGGAACGAGGTTCTCGACAACGGTTTCGGAAAGACCTATCGGGATACCGATCAGCGGCGTTACGCGCTGTGGAGCTACATGATGGACTTCACGACCTTCGGCACGATGGAATTCCATCAGGTCAAGTGGTAGCCGCTCCGCCCGTCTCGGAACCTGAGGACGAAGCGTGCGGCGGCTTCGGCGGGCGTGACCGACTGGCGGCGCCCCGGCACATCGTGGACGGCGGCCGCCCCCTCGGACCGGAGCCGGTCGGCACCCGCGTCACGGCTCATCACGGTCGCGTAGGCGCGGACGTCCGCCGCGGTGAGGTCCGCACGGCCCCGCTCGGCGTACTGCTGGAGGAGGTCGGCCACGTCCGGAGCGAACCGCAGGACGGTCACCGGGACGTCGAAGCGCCGGGCCAGGCCGATGAGCCGCTCCCGCGCCTGGGGGATGACGTTCGTCGACTCGGCGATCACGCTGAGCCCGGCGGCGAGCCGGGCGACGATCCGGCGGTCGCGCTCCTCGAAGATCCGCGCGTCGACCGCGTCCGCCGCGTCGGAGCCGGCCGGCTCGGCCACAGCACCGAACAGCTCCGCACGAATCCCGTCGCTGGACACCACGGCCTCCACGTCGACCTGCCGCCCCTCGACCAGCGCCCGGACGAAGCTCGTCCTGCCGGAGGCGGGCGGACCGACGAGGACGACGAGTCCGGCGGGAATCCGGATCGGCGGGGTGAGGTCATGGGCCGCCCGATCCGTCACGACCGCTCACCGCCCCGGGCCCCTGCTCTGCGCCGGCCGGCGGAGGCATCCAACCTTGGTCATTGCGGATCGCGGACCGCGTGCACCGCCTCCCGGACATCCGGGTGCGGGTCGTCGGCCAGGCCGTCCAGCAGGTCGGTGACGCCCGGAGTGGACCAGCGGGCGACCGCCCACACCAAGTCCTCCCGCACCCCGGGGTCGGGGTGGGCCGCGAGGCCCTTCAACCGGTCGACCGGGCCGCGCCGACGCATCCCGAACCAGTGCAGCGCCTCCCGCAGCGCGGCCGGGTCCCCGGGGTCCCCGGCGTCGACGCGGGCGAGCAGCACCTTCACGGGTGGCGGCGGCCCGTCCAACGGATGCGGCAACCGCTCACGCAGGCGCCGCGCCCCGTACCCGCCGCGCACGCGGCACCCGAAGCAGGTACAGGGGCGCACACCGTGTGCGTCGGGCAGGAACCGCCAGCCCACGACCTGCGGTGCGCTGCGGATGCGGTGCACCTCGCGCGGCCGGATCGCCCGGGGGACGAACACTTCCCATCCCCGCGGGTCGTCCAGCCCCGCGATACGGCGTACGGACTCGGCTGCCGAGACGGCGGCCTGGGCCCCGCGCGCCCGGTCGGTGTAGCGCCCGACCAACACGTCCTCGGCGTCATCGAGTCGCACGTGGACCGCCACGAGCCCGCCCCGGCTGCCGAACCGGGCGAGCTCGCGCAGCCATTGGTGGGTGAGGGTGTACGACGGCAGGACCGGGAAGCAGTAGACCCCGCGCACGCTGCCCTGCCCATGGCCGGCGGCGCGGATCCCGGACCGCCGGATGCGCGGCGCGTTCGCGGCCGAGGTCAGGTGCACGAACATCGCCATGACACGGATGTTAGTCACCCGCCCGGACCATCAGACAGCGTCGAAGGCCCCACCCCGAACGCCCGCGACGATCGGATCAATCCGTGACGGGCAGGCACTCGGCGAGCAGAGCGACGACGTCACGCCAGGCGCGCTGTGCGTGCCGTGCGTGGTAGCCGACGCCGGGACGCACGGTGTGGTCGACCGGTGGATGGTGAAAGGCGTGCAGGGCTCCGCCGTACACCACGAGCCGCCAGTCGACGCCCGCGGCCTCCATCTCTGCGGTGAAAGCGTCCCGTTGGGCGGGCGGCATGATCGGGTCTTCCGACCCGACCCCGGCCCATACCGGGCAGCGAATGCGTCCCGCCTCGCCCGGGCGGCCCGTGGTCAGTGCGTTGACCGTCCCGATCGCGCGCAGGTCGACGCCGTCACGACCGAGCTCCAGGGCGACAGCGCCGCCGGTGCCGTAGCCGACGACGGCGGTCCGGTCGGGGTCGGCCCGTGGTTCGGCACGCAACACGTCGAGCGCGGCGTGGCCGATCCCTCGCAGTCGGTCGGGGTCGGCGAGCAGCGGCATGCAGCGGGCCAGCATGTCGTCCGGGTCGCCCAAGTAGCGTCCGCCGTGCAGATCGAAGGCGAACGCAACGTACCCCAGCTCGGCCAGGGCCTCGGCCCGGCGGCGCTCGACGTCACTGAGCCCAACACCCTCGGGTCCGATCAGAACGGCGGGCCGACGCCCGGCACCGGCCGGGAGCGCGAGGTGTCCGATCATCGTCAGGTTGTCGGCCGGGTATGCGACCGTACGGGTCGTGATCGTCGTCATGCGCTGGACGGTAATGACTGCCGCGCCGGCTCGGCGTGATATTCGCCGTCGGCAGAGCAGCCGGTGGTCAAAGACTCTGCGCAATCCGTGGTGTCAAGCGGGACTGGGCAGGTCAGGCGCCAACGGGATACCGCTTCCCTGAAAGATCGGGGACAATCCCCGTGTGGTGAGTATGGGCGTCTCCGGCTTCGTGCCGACCTTCCTCGTCGGGCTCGAAGCCGTCCGCGAGAACCACGGACCACGCTTGGCGGCGCTTGGCGGGCGGCGCCTGACCGGGTACGCACTCGTGCGCTTCGTCGAGGACGGGGAGTGGTTCGCCGATTGCCCGGTGGTCCTGGACTTCGAGGGCGTGCGGGTCGAGATCTGTCACTGGAAATTCGATGAGCTGTCGATCAGCTGGGACACCGTCGACACGACAGCCGTGATCACTGGCTGGCAGGAGTCCGAGTTCACGCCGACGTGGTCCAGCACCGACGAACGGCTCGAACCGTTCGTCGGCCGGAAGCTCCGCGAAGTTTCTCTCCTTGAGTGGCGCCCGTCGGGCCAGGACCTGGCCGATGGCACCATCGCTGTCGAGTTCGCCTTCGACACGGGTCGCTTCTGTATCGCCAACGGCCTCGACGAGAACAGCATTGAAGTGCGGGATCCCCATCCAGATTTCGTGCGGCACCAGCTGATCCCATGAGGACCGGCTGAGCACGTTGCCTTCCGGATCCCCGGCTTCGAGGAGCCCGAGACGGTCCCCGCCGTGCGCGGCACGGCGGGGCATGCTGCTGCCCGGTTCCTCTGACGCGTCGAATTTCCGCCACGGCGGCGTCGAAGTCGTACTCCGGTACGTACGCGGCGGCGACGAAACCATCTGATCACCGAGCCATCGACCAGAGGTACCGAAAGGTACGACGTCGACAGGAGGGCCGGCATCCGGTCGCGCTCGACGCGAACGGCGTCGACTCTGCTCCGCCGGGCTCAGGTGCCGGGCCATCAGATTCCCAGGGCCCGCGCCGCCGCCTCCAGGCGCCGCCCCCGGCGACGCAGCGAGGCCAGGTGGAAGAGGAGCAGCCCCATCATGGCGAAGTCGCAGAGGGCCCACCCGTACGCGCCGTCGACGACGAAGATCACTCCGGCCGCGCCCCACAGCAGCGCGCCGCCGCCCAGCAACCACGGGGCCCCTCGATGGGAGGGGGAGGCCGGCCCTCGACGCATGCGCTTGACCATGTCGACCGCTGCCACGCGCTCGGCCGGATCGCTCGGCACCTCGCCCCGCTGGAGGCCGCGGCCCACCCGCAGACAGCGGCTCGCGCTGATCCCGAACCGCGCCGCGCGCCGCCGGTTCCACTGCCAGGCGCCACCAGCAGCGCCCGCGGCGAGCAGGGCTGCGGAGCCGGCGACGAACAGCCCGCGCGGAGCGTCCACGGATTCCGCGCCGAAGGCCGCTCCGGCCAAGAAGCCCGCCACCACGGCCGCCAGGAGAACGGCGAAGACGGTTCCCGGCACGCGCAGACGCTCCCTGCCGCCCTCCGCCTCCGCACCCGTACGCGTCCCCTTACCCGTACCAGCAGCAGCCCAAGGAGGCATGTCCCCTCCCCCGCCGCCCGTACCGAGTTCCACGCGGAACCCCTCAGACCTCTTGGGGGTGGCCGCCGTCGCCCTCTACGACGAGCCGGTCCGTGCCGGGCTCCTCCGCTCCCTCGACGACCGTCACGTCGACCGTGCCGTCGCCGGTGGTGTCGAACTGATAGAGATCCGCTCTGCCGTCGCCGGTCGTGTCCGTCATCCACACATCCGGCTTGCCGTCGCCGTTGGTGTCCGCGCTGAGGAGGAGGTGGTCCTCCTCACCCTGGGTCGGAGCCGCCTCATCCGTACCCGCATTGATGTCCGTGTTGGTGTCCATCGCAGCCGGTTGCCCCCGGGCAACGCTTCAAAACCGCTCGGGGCCACGCCTCCGGCCGGTACTTCGGCCGAGCTCGGAGGGCGGGAGGGAAGTTGCGGGCCGTGCGCGGGCCCAGGACCGGCCCGCCGGGCCTACTTCTTGTGCCACTCGGCAACCGGCAGACCATCGGGGACCTTGAGCTCGAACGCGCCGCCGATGGCCGTGTCCAGAGCGGAAGCCGGGTCGTTGCCGGCACCGAAGGCACTGATCGCCAGCAGTTCCTTGAGCTGTGCCCCGGTGCCGCGGAACGCCTTGGCCCCCTGCATCGCCGCCCGCGCCCCGTCCGCGTCCATCGGCTTGTTCATCCTCTCCAGCAGGTCCGGGGAGACCCAGCACTCCGGGATGCGGTCGAGATCCCACTCGGCGTACCAGTGCGTGTTGTTGAGCCAGTTGCGCGGGGGAACCTGACCGTCCACAGCCACCAGGTAGAAGGTGAACTTGATGTTGCCGAGAGAGCGCCAGTCCGCGACATTGGTGTGCTCGCTCGCCCTGCCCGCGGCCGCGTTGTCGTAGGTCGACGCGATCTCCTGGAAACCCGGGGGCGTATTCGGGTCGCTGCCGGTGTAGTGGCGGATCGTCCACCGCTTGGCCATCAGCGGCGCCGCCATCTTCCGGCGCACAGCCTTGACCTTCTGCAGTTGCTCGGAGGCGTCCTTGATGCTCCCGAGCATGTCGAAGTCGGCCTGTCCCTCACCGGCCGGGAACTGCTGGGACGTCATGTACTGCATGAGTTCCCAGGCGTCGTCCTCCGAATGCCCCGACTTCTTGAGCGCGGCGACGATCTGCTCGGGCGTCTTCGCCTCGCGCAGTTCCTCGTCCGCGGTCCGCTGGATGTGCACGGCCCCGGAGCCCTGGTGCGTACCGGCCGTGGGCGCGGCCTCGTGCCGGGGCTCTCCGTGCGCCTCCTGCCGCTCCCGGGCGATGGCGCGGGCGACGGCCGTGTTGCCCGCCGCCCGTGGGAGGTGGTGGTGCGGTCCCGCGAAGGTCTCGGTGCCCTCGAAACCCGCCGACCGCCCCTGCGGGCGCCGCTGCTCGGCCTCTTCCTTCTCGCTGCTGTGTGCGCGCACGGGCACTCATCCCTGGTCGTGGACTACACCTCGGACCACACCGTGCAGGGGAATGACAGTCCGGTGGAAGGGCCATGGGGGCAGACCGCGGGTAGCGCGAGTGCCCTCGGAGCCGTGGTCCGTGCCCGACCGACTTTCACCGCAAGGAGTCGTCGCGGAGCAGGTGCCTGGGCGAGGAAAAGCCGGTGTCAACGAAGATCAGGGCCGGCACCGCGGGCTCCACGCCTCTTCCCGGCGGCCCGGAGTCTCACCCCCGCGACGACTGCCGCCCCCGCCATGACGAGAGCAAGCCCGCGTCCCCCCTGAACGAGGAGTACGCCGGTCAGTACGGCGGCGATCAGGACGACGGCGAGCACGAACCGCTCGCCCCGCTTGCTCCTGATGCTGAACACCTGGGACATCCGCCTGTCGGGAGCGGCTTTCGCAACAGTGAGGACAGCGGTCAGCGGCGTCGCAGTACCCGACCGCCGGTCGCCCATCGGTACCCCATGCGGTCGTCTCCCCCTCCGGGCAGGCGCATGCGCCTCCCGGACCGGCCGGGACCACCGCCGCACCCGCTGAGCACGGACCGTACCCGCCGGGCGGGGGCGGAGCTCAGGCAGGTGCCGCATGACGCGGTGCACTTGGTCCACCGGGCGCACAGCAGGATGATCGCCGGCGGCGAGCCGGGCGCCGCCCTCGACGACTTCCGCGAAGCCCTGAGCCACCTGGGCGAGGCCACCTCATGAGTGTGGGCCCGGATCACGGATGATCCGGGCCCACACCGTCGTACGGATACCGCTCAGGCGTCTGTCAGCTCTGCGCGGGTGACAGCTACGCGTTCTGGTCGCCGCTCGGCTCGGCGGTCTCGGCCGCCTGGGTCTCGGCGCGCTCGCGCATCTTGCGGACCAGCTCCTGCTTCTTGTCCTCGGCGACCTTGCGGTCGGCGACGCGCGCGGAGCCCGCGCCCTGCTGGTCGGCGCGGGACAGCTTCTTGCGCTGTCCGCCCACGCCGAGAAGGTTGTTGCGGCTCTTGGCCATGGTGTTCTCCCCTACGGAAGGTGAAGTGAGTCAGGTGAAGGTGATCGGGGCCCGTCGCGCCGGGCCCCGGGCTGCGGCGGGGTGTGCTCACCCGCCGCGCTCTCACTCGTAGATCTGGAAGAACGAAGACATGCGGAAACCGTACCCCGCTCCCCGAGCGCCCCGCACCACGTTTTCCGGTCGGCCGGAGGTCTCGGGCGGCCCGGGGAGGGCTCAGGCCGTCGGGTCGACCGTCGCCTGGTGGGCCTCCGCCAGGTGCTCCTCGGCCTTGAGCCAGGGCAGGAACTGCGCCGAGCGCCGCCAGGCGCAGGTGGTGCAGGTCAGCCGGCGCGTCATGCCCGACTTCCTTACCTGCACGACGTGTTCACGGCCGTGCTGGTCCCATCTGCTGACCTTGCTGGTGGTGATCGACGGCATGGCGTACCTCCCGGAACGGCGGCGGGGGCTCCGGTGGACCGTACGACGAAGCCCCCGGTTCCGTACCCGGAACCGGGGGCCTCACGCACGGATGCGGGTGTCAGCAGCCGAGCAGACGCGCACCCAGGTACGCCTGGATCTGGTCCAGCGAGACGCGCTCCTGCTTCATGGTGTCGCGCTCGCGCACGGTCACCGCGTTGTCGTCGAGGGTGTCGAAGTCGACGGTGACGCAGAACGGGGTGCCGATCTCGTCCTGGCGGCGGTAGCGGCGGCCGATGGCACCGGCGTCGTCGAACTCGATGTTCCAGTTCTTGCGCAGGTCGGCCGCCAGACCCTTGGCCTTCGGCGAGAGCTGCGCGTTGCGGGACAGCGGCAGGACCGCGACCTTGACCGGGGCCAGGCGGTGGTCGAGGCGCATCACGGTGCGCTTCTCCATGACGCCCTTGGCGTTGGGGGCCTCGTCCTCGACGTAGGCGTCGAGCAGGAACGCCAGCATCGCGCGGCCGACACCGGCCGCGGGCTCGATGACGTACGGCGTCCAGCGCTCCTGGGCCTCCTGGTCGTGGTAGCGCAGGTCGGTGCCGGAGGCCTCGGAGTGCGCCTTGAGGTCGTAGTCGGTGCGGTTGGCCACACCCTCCAGCTCGCCCCACTCACTGCCGCCGAAGCGGAAGCGGTACTCGATGTCGGCGGTGCGCTTGGAGTAGTGGGAGAGCTTCTCCTTCGGGTGCTCGTACCAGCGCATGTTCTCCTCGCGCATGCCGAGGTCCGTGTACCAGTTCCAGCGCTGGTCCATCCAGTACTGCTGCCACTCCTCGTCCTCGCCCGGCTTGACGAAGAACTCCATCTCCATCTGCTCGAACTCACGGGTCCGGAAGATGAAGTTGCCCGGAGTGATCTCGTTCCGGAAGGACTTGCCCATCTGCGCGATGCCGAACGGCGGCTTCTTGCGCGAGGTCTGCAGCACCTGGCCGAAGTTGGTGAAGATGCCCTGGGCGGTCTCGGGGCGCAGGTAGGCGACCGAGCCGGAGTCCTGGGTCGGGCCGAGGTGGGTGGAGAGCAGACCCGAGAACTGCTTGGGCTCGGTGAAGGTGCCCTTGTTGCCGCAGTTGGGGCAGTTGAGGTCGGCGAGGCCGTTGACCGGCGGCTTGCCGTGCTTCTCCTCGTACGCCTCTTCCAGGTGGTCGGCGCGGTAGCGCTTGTGACAGGAGGTGCACTCGGTCAGCGGGTCCGAGAAGGTGGCGACGTGACCGGAGGCGACCCAGACCTCGGGGGCCAGGATGACCGACGAGTCGAGACCGACCACGTCCTCGCGCGCGGTGACCATGTAGCGCCACCACTGACGCTTCAGGTTCTCCTTCATCTCGACGCCCAGCGGCCCGTAGTCCCAGGCGGCCTTCTGGCCACCGTAGATCTCACTGCAGGGGTAGACGAAGCCACGGCGCTTGCTCAGGCTGACGATGGTGTCGATCTTGTCGGCGGCCACGGTGCTCTCTTCATACGACGATGACGAACGGCGAATGACTCAGGTTACCGGCGTGCGCACCCCCCGGATCAAATCGATAGGGGCCCAATGAGGCCCTGGGCCGCCGGCTCGTGATCTTCCGGGCATCTCATCAGCCTTGTTGACAATCGTTTCCAGTTTTGTTGAAAATGACTGTCATGAACGTACGTCGCCTCATACCCACCACCGCCGTCGCCGGAGCAGTCGTCCTCGGTCTGACCGCTCTCTCGGCCTGCTCCACCTCCGACGCGGCGGACGGGGGCAACGGCGACCAGCTGAAGGTGACCGCGTCGTTCTACCCGATGCAGTTCCTGGCCGAGCGGATCGGCGGCGAGCACGTCGCCGTCACCAGCCTCACCAAGCCGGGTGTCGAGCCGCACGACCTGGAGCTCACCCCGCGCCAGATCGGCTCCATCAGCGAGTCCGACTACGTGCTGTACCTCAAGGGCATCCAGCCCGCCGTGGACGACGCCATCAAGCAGTCCGGTGTGAAGAACACCGTCGACGCCGCGACCCTCACCACGCTGGAGAACCACGGCTCCGAGGTCAGCGGCCACGACCACGGGCACGAAGGCGAAGAGCACGCCGACGAGCACGGCCACGAGGGCGAGGAAGCCCACGAGGAGCACTCCGAGGGCGACGGCCACAACCACGGCGAGGAGGGCGGCGCCGACCCGCACATCTGGCTGGACCCGGTGAAGTACGCCGAGGTCGCCAAGGGTGTCGGAAAGTCGCTGGAGAAGGCCGACCCCGGCCACGCCGCCGACTACAAGAAGAACACCGACGCCCTCGTCGCCGAGCTGGGCGAGCTGAACACGGCGTACGAGACCGGGCTGAAGAACCCCGCCACCAAGACCTTCATCACCACCCACTCCGCCTTCGGCTATCTCGCCGAGCGCTACGGGCTCACCCAGCAGGGCATCGCGGGCATCGACCCCGAGGCCGAGCCGAGCCCCGCGCGAATCCAGCAGATCCACACCATCGCGGAGAAGGAGAAGGCCACCACGGTCTTCTTCGAGACGCTCGCCAGCGACAGGACGGCGAAGACCCTCGCGAAGGACACCGGCCTGACGACCGGCGTTCTGGACCCGCTGGAGGGAATCACGGACACGTCCCGGGGCGCTGACTACATCGAGGTCATGGAGTCCAACCTCGCCGCGTTGAAGAAGGCCCTCGGCGCGAAGTGACCCGCACCACCCGCATCACTTGTGACGTTCGGATCGGAGGCGCTCATGCCGGAGCGTGAGAGCACCCCCCGCCAGGCCGTGATCAGCCTGCGCGGCGCCACGGCCACCCTCGGCGCGCGCCCCGTGCTGCGCGGGGTCGACCTGACCGTGCACCGCGGCGAGGTCGTCGCGCTGCTCGGCGCCAACGGTTCCGGCAAGTCCACCGCCGTACGGTCGGTCATCGGGCAGGTCCCGCTGACCGGCGGCAGCGTCGAGCTGTTCGGCACCGAGCTGCGCCGCTTCCGCCGGTGGGGCCGGATCGGGTACGTCCCGCAGCGCACCACGGCTGCGGGCGGCGTGCCCGCCACGATCCGCGAGGTCGTCGCCTCCGGCCGGCTGTCCCGCACGGGGCTGCGGTGGCCGGGGAAGGCGGACCGGGCGGCCGTGGACCGTGCCATCGCGCTGGTGGGCCTGGCCGACCGTGCGAAGGACTCCGTGAGCGCGCTGTCGGGCGGCCAGCACCAGCGGGTGCTGATCGCCCGCGCCCTGGCCTCCGAGCCGGAGCTGCTGATCATGGACGAGCCGATGGCGGGGGTGGACCTGGCCAGCCAGGAGATCCTGGCCTCGACCCTGCGCGAGCAGGTGGCGCTCGGCACCTCCGTGCTGCTGGTGCTGCACGAGCTGGGCCCGCTGGAGCCCCTGATCGACCGGGCCGTCGTCCTGCGCGACGGCTGCGTGACGCACGACGGGCCGCCGCCCGAGGCGCTCGGCCAGCACGCCCTGCCCGGCCACGACCACGTACACCCCCACGCGGCCGCCGAGCCCGTCCGGACGGGACTGCTGACCTGATGCTCTTCGAATTCCTCAACCCTCCCTTCATGCAGCGGGCGCTCATCGCGGCCGTGCTGGTCGGGATCACCGCGCCCGCCATCGGCATCTACCTGGTGCAGCGGCGCCAGGCCCTGATGGGCGACGGCATCGGGCACATCGCGATGACCGGCGTCGGCCTCGGCTTCCTGCTCTCCACCAGCCCCGTGTGGATGGCCACCGCGGTCGCGGTGGCCGGCGCCGTCGTGATGGAGCTGATCCGCTGGTACGGGCACACGCGCGGCGACCTCGCCCTCGCGATGCTGTTCTACGGCGGTATGGCGGGCGGCGTCATGCTGATCAACCTGTCCGACACCGGCTCCAACGCCAATCTGACCTCGTACCTCTTCGGCTCGCTCGCCACCGTCTCCGAGTCGGACGTCGTCGCGATCTGCGTCCTGGCGGCCTTCGTCGTGCTGGTCACGGTGGGGCTCCGGAGGCAACTGTTCGCGGTCAGCCAGGACGAGGAGTTCGCCCGGGTCTCCGGGCTGCCCGTCCGGGTGCTGAACCTGCTGGTCGCGGTCACCGCGGCCGTGACCGTGACCGTCGCCATGCGGGTCGTCGGGCTGCTGCTGGTCAGCGCGCTGATGGTGGTGCCGGTGGCGGCCGCCCAGCAGATCACCAAGTCCTTCAAGGTCACCTTCGTGCTGTCCGTGGTGATCGGCACCGCCGTCACCCTCACCGGCACCGTGACCTCGTACTACCAGGACGTTCCGCCCGGCGCGACGATCGTGCTGCTGGCCATCGCGGTGTTCGTCGCGCTGACCGCGCTCGCCGCTCCGCTCGCGCGGAGGCGCGCCCGGGCGAGCGAGGCGAAGGGTGCCGAGTGCACCCTGGAAGTACCACCGGCCCGGCGGGGCGCGGACGACGTGCGCGTTTGAGTACGGCGCCCGGTCGGGCTGGCACAATGGCCCGACACATGTACGGGCGACACGAGGAGGCACCTGTGGCCACGGCGCCGATCAGTGGCACGAACGCAGCGCCGGTACGCGGCCGGTCCACCCGGCAGCGGGCGGCGGTGGCGGCGGCGCTCGACGAGGTCGACGAGTTCCGCAGCGCCCAGGAGCTGCACGACGTCCTGAAACACCGCGGCGACTCCGTGGGCCTCACGACGGTCTACCGGACCCTGCAGTCCCTCGCCGACGCCGGTGAGGTCGACGTCCTGCGCACCACCGAGGGCGAGGCCGTCTACCGGCGCTGCTCGACCGGCGACCATCACCACCACCTGGTCTGCCGGCTCTGCGGCAAGGCCGTGGAGGTCGAGGGCCCGGCCGTCGAGCAGTGGGCCGAGATGATCGCCGCCCAGCACGGCTATGTGAACGTCGCCCACACCGTCGAGATCTTCGGCACCTGCGCGGAGTGCGCCGAGAAGAAGTCGTAACGGACGTACGAGAAGGGGCGGGCCCGGTGCACCACGCACCGGGCCCGCCCCTTCTCCGTGCTCACTTCTCCGTGCTCACTTGGCGGCTTCCGCCTCCTGCGCCCCGCCGAAGCGGCGGTCGCGCTGGGCGTACTCCAGGCAGGCCCGCCACAGGTCCCGGCGGTCGAAATCCGGCCAAAGAACGTCCTGGAAAACCATCTCGGCGTAGGCGCTCTGCCAGATCAGGTAGTTCGAGGTGCGCTGCTCGCCGCTGGGGCGCACGAAGAGGTCCACATCCGGCATGTCCGGGTAGTAGATGTACTTCTGGAACGTCTTCTCGTTGACCTTCGACGGGTCCAGCTTTCCGGCCGCCACGTCCTGGGCGATGCGCTGCGCGGCGTCCGCGATCTCGGCGCGGCCGCCGTAGTTCACGCAGAAGTACAGCGTCATCGCGTCGTTGTTCTTGGTCTGCTCCTGGGCGACCTGGAGTTCCTGGACGACCGACTTCCACAGCTTCGGCATGCGGCCCACCCAGCGGATGCGGATGCCGAGCTCGTCCATCTCGTCGCGGCGGCGGCGGATCACGTCGCGGTTGAAGTTCATCAGGAACTTCACCTCGTCCGGCGAGCGCTTCCAGTTCTCCGTGGAGAAGGCGTAGAGCGAGAGGTTCTTCACGCCCATCTCGATGCAGCCCTTGAGCACGTCCATGACGACGCCCTCACCGACCTTGTGGCCCTCGGTGCGGGGCAGACCCCGCTCCTTCGCCCAGCGGCCGTTGCCGTCCATCACGACGGCGACGTGCTGGGGCACCAGCTCGCCGGGGATCTTCGGCGGCGTCGCGCCCGAGGGGTGCGGCTCGGGGGTCTTGTACGTGCGCCGGTTACGGCCGCCGAGGATCCCGCGTACTGCCATGTGCTTCTCAGTCTCCCTGTGTCACTTCTCTACGTACCGCAGCGAGCGCAGGCCGCGCTCCAGATGCCAGTGCAGATAGGCGGACACCAGCCCGCTCCCCTCCCTGACATGACGCGCCTCGCACGCGTCCGCCGTCGCCCAGTCGCCGCTGAGCAGCGCGCTCAGCAGTTCGAGGGCCTGTGCCGAGGGTACGACGCTGCCGGGGACCCGGCAGTCACCGCATATGACGCCCCCCGCCGCGACGGAGAAGAACCGGTTCGGACCGGGCATTCCGCACTTGGCGCAGTCCTCGAAGCTGGGCGCGTACCCGTTGACCGCGAGCGAGCGCAGCAGGAACGCGTCCAGGATCAGATGAGGGGCGTGCTCGCCCCGGGCGAGGGTGCGCAGGCCGCCGACGAGCAGCAGATACTGCTGGACGGCCGGTTCGCCCTCGTGGTCGGTGAACCGCTCGGCGGTCTCCAGCATCGCGGTGCCCGCGGTGTAGCGGGCGTAGTCGGCGACGATCCCGCCGCCGTACGGGGCGATCGTCTCGCTCTGGGTGCAGAGCGGCAGCCCGCGGCCGACCAGCTCGCTGCCGCGCGCGAAGAACTGCACGTCGACGTGGGAGAAGGGCTCCAGGCGGGCGCCGAACTTGGACTTGGTGCGGCGCACCCCGCGGGCGACGGCGCGGACCCGGCCGTGGCCGCGGGTCAGGATCGTGATGATCCGGTCGGCCTCGCCCAGTTTCTGCGTACGCAGCACGATGCCGTCGTCCCGGAACAAGCTCATGGGCCCATTGTCGCCCACCGGGGGCGGCCTGCGGGGGCCCTGGGGGCTCTTTACCGGTCCCTACCGGTCCAGGAGGGCGTACGGAGGCTGCCTGAGGCCCACGAACGCCTACGACGGCGTACGGGCCGCCTCGGCCAGTACCCGGGCGGTCTCCTCGGCGGGGATGCCGAGGGCGCTGCCGACCGTCGTCAGGACCTGGCGCTCGGCGGCGCAGTAGGGCCCGTCGGCCAGAGCGATCCGGGCGCCCTGGAGGAGGACGGACGCGCGGCCGGCGGTGGCCAGGTGCGGGGCGAGCGGGGCCAGCACCTCGTGCAGCTCGATGGCGAGGGTCGGTCCGCAGGCCTCGGCGGCCGGGTCGGTGCCGGAGCCCCGGCCGGTGTCGGCGGCCAGCACCTCGACGACGGTGAACAACTGCTCCTGGGTGCAGTCGTCGAGCCCGGCGTCGCGCACGGTGGCGACGGCGGCCTCCAGGACCGTGCGGGAGGCGGTGCCCCCGGCGGCGAGGACGGCCAGCGTGACGGTGTGGACGGCCTCGCGGAGCATCGCGGAGAACCGGGTCGTGGTGGGGTGGTCCAGCGCCTCGGGGGCGTGGTGGGCCAGGCAGGCCGCGCACTCGACGACGGGCTCGGCCTCGCCCCGGCCGACCAGCGGGACACCGAGGACCGTGAGGCGGCGGCGGCCGGTGAGCCGGCGGTAGTTGCGGTCTCCCCCGCAGCACGGGCAGAAGAAGACGCCGTCGCCGACGGCGTCCCAGACGGTGCGAACGCCGCAGAGGACCGGCCTCAGAGCGCGTTGTCCTTTGGCTGACCGCACGTCGCACACCTCCGTAACGCTCCGGCAACATTGCCGTGTGTTGGACGTGATGTTAGCCACATCCGCGAGGGGGCGTCAGCCTCTTGGACGTCACAACCCCCGGATATGGCCGAACCCCGACCACCCAAAGCGGGCGATCGGGGTCAGGAGTGCCGTTCGGGCGTCAGCGGGCCGCGCGGTTGACGGCGGAGACGACCGCCTTGAGCGAGGCGCGGGTGGTGTTGGCGTCGATGCCGATGCCCCACAGGACCTTGCCGTCGATCGCGCACTCGATGTACGAGGCGGCCTGGGCGCTGGCTCCCTCGCTCATCGTGTGCTCGGTGTAGTCCAGCAGCCGGGCGTCGATGCCGATGGCCTGCAGCGCTTCGAAGAACGCGGAGATCGGGCCGTTGCCGGAACCGGTCAGGACGGTGTCGGCGCCGTCCACGACGGCCTCGACTGTCAGGGTGTCGGTGCCGTCGGTGTCGGAGGTGGTCTGGCCGGAGCGCAGCTGGATGCGGCCCCAACGCGCCCCCGCGTTCTCCGCGTTCGGCAGGTACTCGTCCTGGAAGGTGGACCAGATCTGCGTCGGGGTGACCTCGCCGCCCTCGGCGTCGGTCTTGGCCTGAATGATCCGGGAGAACTCGATCTGCATCCGGCGCGGCAGGTCCAGCTTGTGGTCGTTCTTCAGGACGTACGCGATACCGCCCTTGCCGGACTGCGAGTTGACCCGGATGACGGCCTCGTACGAGCGGCCGACGTCCTTCGGGTCGATCGGCAGGTACGGCACGGCCCACTCGATGTCGTCCACGGTCCTGCCCTGGGCGGCCGCGTCCTTCTCCATCGCGTCGAAGCCCTTCTTGATGGCGTCCTGGTGGGAGCCGGAGAAGGCGGTGTAGACCAGATCGCCCGCGTAGGGGTGGCGCGGGTGGATCTCCATCTGGTTGCAGTACTCGCTGGTGCGGCGGATCTCGTCGATCTGCGAGAAGTCGATCTGCGGGTCGACGCCCTGGGAGAACAGGTTCATGCCCAGGGTGACCAGGTCGACGTTGCCGGTGCGCTCGCCCTGGCCGAACAGGCAGCCCTCGATGCGGTCGGCGCCGGCCATGATGGCCAGCTCGGCGGCGGCGACGGCGGTGCCCCGGTCGTTGTGCGGGTGGACCGACAGGCAGACGTGCTCGCGGCGGGTCAGGTTGCGGGACATCCACTCGAAGCGGTCCGCGTGGGTGGAGGGCGTGGAGCGCTCGACGGTGGCGGGCAGGTTGAGGATGATCTCGCGGCCCTCCTCCGGCTGCCACACGTCGCAGACGGCCTCGCAGACCTCCAGGGCGAAGTCCAGCTCGGTGTCGGTGAAGATCTCCGGGCTGTACTGGTAGCCGAAGATCGTCTCGGGGCCCAGGATCTTCTCGGCGTACTCCATGACCAGCCGGGTGCCGTCCACCGCGATCTGCTTGACCTCCTCGCGCGAGCCGCGGAAGACGACACGGCGGAAGGTCGGGGCGGTGGCGTTGTACAGGTGGACGGTGGCGCGGTGGGCGCCGACCAGGGACTCCACGGTGCGCTCGATCAGCTCCTCGCGGGCCTGCGTCAGGACGGAGATCGTCACGTCCTCGGGGATCGCGCCCTCTTCGATGATGGAGCGTACGAAGGCGAAGTCGGTCTCGCCGGAGGACGGGAAGCCGACCTCGATCTCCTTGTAGCCCATCTTGACCAGCAGGTCGAACATCTCGCGCTTGCGGGCCGGGGACATCGGGTCGATCAGGGCCTGGTTGCCGTCGCGCAGATCGGTGGACAGCCAGCGGGGCGCCACGGTGATGCGGTTGTCGGGCCAGGTACGGTCGGGGATGTCGACGGCCTCGTAGCGGCCGTACTTGTGGACCGGCATCCCGGAGGGCTTCTGCAGCTGCGTCGCGTTGGTGATCGGGGTGGGGCGGCCGACAGAATTACCGGCGGGATTCACGGTGGTCATGGCGTAGGGCTCCTCGGTCCAGCGGGGATCGGCCGACTGTGTCGCTGCAGCACCAGACTCCGCGGGGAGGGGGTCGGCCTACGACTACAGGCCCTCGCCGCGGCAGCTAAGAAGAAGCAGCCCGAAACGCATGATGCGACGAGCGTAACCGAGTGTGGCCCGCGGTGTCGGTCCGTATCAGTATGCGGGACCGGGCATCGATGACGGGTAAACAGTGACTCATCACTCCATTTCGTCAATCATCGTCGCAACCAGTGACAGCGCGGTGACGGAGTGCCACAGTCGTATTCATGCACCTTCGAACCGACGGCGAGCTCAACCCCGTCTTCTGCACCATCGTTCCGCCCCACGTCCTCGATCACCTCTCCCGGTCCGCCGACGCCCGGCTCGCGGACCCGGCCCGCCGCACCCTGGCGGCCGACGCCCTGCGCCGTGACCGCCGCCGGATCACCGCGCTCGCCGCGACACCGACCCGGCACACCGCCGGCGCGGTCCCGAGCAAGCCGCAGCGCATCCTGTACGACTGCGGGACGGGCACGACCCTGCCCGGCGTCAAGGTCCGCGAGGAGGGCGACAAGCCCACGTCCGACGCCAGCGTCAACCGCGCGTACGCCGGGCTCGGCGCCACCTTCGAGCTGCTGCTCTCTGCGTACGGGCGCAGCTCGATCGACGGCAAGGGCCTCCCGCTGATCGGCTCCGTGCACTACGGCCAGGAGTACAACAACGCGTTCTTCGACGGCGAGCAGATGGTCTTCGGGGACGGCGACGGCGAGATCTTCCTCGACTTCACCGTCGCGGTGGACGTGATCGCCCACGAGCTGGCCCACGGCCTCACCCAGTACACCGCCAACCTGCGCTACGAGGGCCAGTCGGGCGCGCTCAACGAGTCCGTGTCCGACGTGATCGGCTCGCTGGTCAAGCAGTACTCGCTGGGCCAGAGCGCGGAGCAGGCCGACTGGCTGATCGGCGCCGGGCTGCTCGCGCCCCGGGTCAGCGGGGACGCGCTGCGCTCGATGAAGGCCCCGGGCACGGCGTACGACGACGACGTGCTCGGCAAGGACCCGCAGCCGGGCTCCATGGACGACTACATCGAGACGGAGGAGGACAACGGCGGCGTCCACCTCAACTCCGGCATCCCCAACCGCGCGTTCTACCTCCTGGCCACCGCGCTGGGCGGCAATTCCTGGGAGCGCGCCGGGCAGATCTGGTTCGACGTGCTGACCGGCGGCGAGCTGACGGCCAACGCGGACTTCGCGGAGTTCGCCCGGCTGACGGTCGCGGCGGCGGGCGCCCGCTTCGGCGAGGCGGACGAGCGGGAGGCGGTCCTCAAGGCCTGGTCGGAGGTGGGCGTCCCCACCCGGGCCTGACCCGGACCGTCGCATTCCCGACCGGCGGGTGGGGTTGAGTGCCCGTCCGGCCCCCGATAGACAGGACCCCATGCGCATTCAGGTCAGCCGGACCGGCGGCTTCGCCGGCATCGCCCGCCGCCATGAGGTCGACACGGAGGGCCGGGCGGACGCCGCGGAGTGGCGGTCCCTCGCCGATGAGGCGCTCGGCGCGGCGCGGGACACCCCGTCGGCCGGGGTCCCGGACGGCTTCCGGTACGCGATCACCGTCGACGGCCGCACCGTGTACTGCGCTGACCCCGATCTGACCGGGGCGCAGCGCACGCTGATCTCACGCGTCCTGAAGGAGGGCGCGTGAGATCGGCCCCCGCGTCTCGGTGACTCAGAACCCGAGCTTTCGCAGCTGCTTGGGATCGCGCTGCCAGTCCTTGGCGACCTTCACATGCAGGTCCAGGAAGACCGGCGTGCCGAGCAGCGCCTCGATGTGCTTGCGGGACTTGGTGCCGACGTCCTTCAGCCGCTTGCCCTTCGGGCCGATGATGATGCCCTTCTGGCTGGGCCGCTCGATGTAGACGTTGGCGTGGATGTCCAGCAGCGGCTTGTCCGCCGGGCGGTCCTCGCGGGGAAGCATCTCCTCGACGACGACCGCGATGGAGTGCGGCAGTTCGTCGCGTACGCCCTCCAGCGCGGCCTCGCGGATCAGCTCCGCGACCATGACCATCTCCGGCTCGTCGGTGAGGTCGCCCTCCGGGTAGAGCGGCGGGCTCTCGGGGAGCAGCGGAGCGATGAGGTCGGCGAGCAGGTCGACCTGCGTGTCCCCGACGGCGGAGACCGGCACGATCTCGGCCCACTCGAAGCCCAGCTCCTCCGCGAGCGCGGAGACGGCGAGGAGCTGTTCGGCGAGCGCCTTGGACTCGACCAGGTCGGTCTTGGTGATGATGGCGATCTTGGGGGTCTTCTTGATCCCCGCCAGCTCCTTGACGATGTACTTGTCGCCGGGGCCGAGCTTCTGGTCGGCGGGCAGGCAGAAGCCGATGACGTCGACCTCGGCCCAGGTGGTCCGCACGACGTCGTTGAGCCGCTCGCCCAGCAGGGTGCGCGGCTTGTGGAGGCCGGGGGTGTCTACCAGGATCAGCTGCGCGTCGTCCCGGTGGACGATGCCGCGCACGGTGTGCCGGGTGGTCTGGGGGCGGTTGGAGGTGATCGCCACCTTCTGACCGACGAGAGCGTTCGTGAGGGTGGACTTGCCCGCGTTGGGGCGGCCCACGAAGCAGGCGAAGCCGGCCCGGTGGGGGGAGGTGGTCTCCGCTTGCGGGGCAGCGGATTCTTGGTTCGGTCGAGCGCTCATGGCGACCATTCTCCCCGATCCCGGCGGCGCTCTCGTACAGCGGTACGCCGGGACGCGCCGAGCGCCGCGCGCAGGGGCCGCCGGAGCGGTCGCTCAGCCCGCCGTGACGCGTACGCGCAGCGTGCCGTCCGGGCCCGCGAGCAGCACCGGGGTGTCCGGTCCGCCCAGGTCGCGCACCGCGGCCCGGTCGTCGTCGGAGGGGGTCTCGGCGGCGGAGACGACGGCCGCCGCCTCCAGCGAGGTGGCGCCGCTGGCCACGGCCATGGCGACGGCGGTCTGCAGCGCGCTGAGCTTCAGCGACTCCAGCGCCACCGTGCCCGCGACATACGTACGTCCCGTCTCGTCGCGTACGGCCGCGCCCTCGGGCACGCCGTTGCGGGCGCGGGCGCTGCGCGCCAGGGTGACGATCTTGCGGTCCTCGGCGTCGAGGTCGTTGGTGTCGGTCATGGCACGAGCATACGAAGCGGGCGGCGGGCCCGCGCAGGTCACCCCGGCACGGGGCACGGCGCTCACCCCGGCACCGGATACATCGAGTCGCGCCGGCCCTCGGGCGAGGCGAGCCACTGGAGCCGGGCCTCGCAGCCGGTGTCGGGCAGCGGGGTGTGCAGCACGATCACCAGGTCCGGCCGGGCGGGGACCCGCAGTTGGGTGGCCTCCAGGCTGAGGCGGCCGACGAGGGGGTGATCGACCTCCTTGCGGTTCTGCCCGGCGGGGGCGATCTCGTGCTGCTCCCACAGCTCCGCGAAGAGCGGGCTGACCGCCCTCGCCTCCTCGGTGATCGCCCGGAACCCGTCGTCCTCCGGCGCCTCCGAGCAGGCCGCCCGGAACTGGGCCACCACCTGCGGGGCCAGCGCGTCCCAGCTCGCCCCGGTGCGGGAGCGGTAGACGGGATCGGTGAAGAAGGCGATCAGGCAGTTCTGCCGGATGTCCGGGCGCATGCCGAGGACCGCGGCCGCCGCGTCGTTGTAGAGGACGGTGTTCCAGTACCGGTCCATGATGTGGGCCGGGTAGGGCATCCAGGCGTCGATGAGCCGGGTCAGCCCCTCGCACATGTCGGCGTGTGCCGGATCGACCTCCAGCGGGGGCGCGTTCAGCCCGGCCAGGACGTACAGGTGTCGGCGCTCGGCGCTGCTCAGGCGCAGGACGCGGGCGACGGAGTCCAGCACCTGCGGGGAGACGGTGATGTCGCGCCCCTGCTCCAGCCACTGGTACCAGGAGACGCCCACCCCGGCGAGGACGGCGACCTCCTCGCGGCGCAGACCCGGGGTGCGGCGGCGGGCGCCGCCCGGCAGGCCCGCCTCGTCCGGGGTGACGCGGGCCCGGCGGCTGCGGAGGAACTCGCGCAGTTCGGCGAGGCGGTGGGCTTTCGTGTCGTCCGTCGCCTGCTGGGCCGGTGTGGCCACGTACTCCCCCTGGTGTCCGTGTGTGCGCCTGCCTGGTGGTGCGGGCACCAGGATAAGTTCCCGCTCCCCACGGCTATTCCGGCCGCCGCAGGGTGGGACGCATGGCGATCGAAACCCCTCCCACCTCTGCTTCCTCCGCTTCCGCTGCCGCGGCTTCCGCTTCGGCTTCCGCACCGCCCCGGCTCTCGGGGCGGGCCCGGCTGGTCCTCTTCGTGCTGTGCGCCGCCCAGTTCATGGTGGCCCTGGACTTCTCCGTACTGAACGTGGCCCTGCCCGTGCTCGGCAAGGACCTGGGTCTGAGCACCACAGGCCTCCAGTGGGCGGTGACCGCGTTCGCGCTGCCGTCGGGGGGCTTCCTGCTGCTGTTCGGGAGGATCGCCGATCTGTACGGGCGGCGCAGGCTGTTCCTCGCCGGGCTCACGCTCTTCGGGGCCGCGTCCCTGCTGGCGACACTGGCCTGGGATCCCGCTTCCTTCCTCGCGGGGCGGGCGCTCCAGGGGCTGGGTGCGGCGGTCATCGTGCCGACCGGGATGTCCCTGCTGACGACCACGTTCCCGGAGGGGCCGCTGCGTGACCGGGCGCTCGGGATCAGCGGGACGCTCCTGTCCCTCGGCTTCACGGTGGGGATGGTCGCGGGCGGCGTACTGACCGACACGCTGGGCTGGCGCTCCACGATGGGCCTGCTGGCGGTGGCCTCGCTCGGGGTGCTGGCGGTGGCGCCGAAGGTGCTGGAGGAGTCGCGTACGGCGGACCGGCCCCGGCCGGACGTGCCGGGCGCGGTGAGCGTCACCGGCGGTCTGCTGGCACTGATCTACGCCCTGACCACGGCGGCGGAGCGCGGCTTCGGCGGGGCGGACGTGGTGGTGACGCTGGTGCTGGGGCTCGTGCTGCTCTGCGCGTTCGTCGTGGTGGAGTCCCGTACGGCGGCTCCGCTGGTATCGCTGCCGATGCTGCGGCGGCGGACGGTGGCGTTCGGCAACCTGGGCGGTCTGGTGACCTTCTCGATGATGAGCACGGTCGTCTTCGTCCTGACCCTGTACCTCCAGGAGGTCCTGGACCTCTCCCCCTTCGCCACCGGGCTGGTCTTCGGGGTCCAGGGGCTGCTTTCGGTGGTGGCGGGAATGTTCGCGCCGCGGGTGATCGGCCGGATCGGCGCCCGTCGGACGCTGGTCCTGTCCCTGCTCGGCCAGGGGCTGTTCATCGGCGTGCTGCTGGGCCTGGGCGCAGAATCGGGGGTGTGGCCGGCGACGGTCGCGGTGTCGCTGGCGAGCATGTTCCACCTGGGCGCGATCATCGCGTACGGGCTGACCGTGACGTCCGGCGTCCCTGACGGGGAGCAGGGCCTCGCGACCGGTCTGGTCACCACGACCCAGCAGGTGGGCCTCACCGTCGGCATCCCGCTGCTGGGGGCGCTGGCCACGACGCAGGACACCCTGTTCGACGGCGTACGGACGGTGGTGGCGGTCGCCGCGGCGGTCCTGCTGGCGGCGGGCGTGGTGGTGGCGGCCGGGCTGCGGCGGGGCTGAGCTCCCCGGCGGTACGAGGACGGGCCCGCTCCCCACGGGGGAGGAGCGGGCCCGTTCGCGTGACGCCTGACGTTCCACGGCTTACGGCCGGTCCAGGCGGAGCCGTTCCGCTTTCGGCAGTCCGGCGACCACCAGGTCGTAGGAGTCCTCGATCATCTCGCGCAGCAGCCGGTCCGGGACGCCGGAGACGGTGACCGTGTTCCAGTGCCGCTTGCTCATGTGCCGGCCGGGCACGATCGCGGTATGCGTCTCGCGGAGCCGGATGGCCTCGTCGGGGTCGCACTTCAGGTTGACCGTGAGCGGGCGGGCGTCCAGCGCGGCGAGGGCGAACATCTTGCCGAGCACCTTGAAGACCGAGGTCTCAGGTCCGAACGGGAACTCCTCCACGCTCGCGTTGAACTCCAGGCAGAAGGCCCTCAGCCGCTCCGGCTTCATTCCGCTTCCTTCTCCTCGGGTTCTTGGTGCTCGGGCTCCACGAGCACCGTGACGATCTTGTTCCGGCGGCCCGCCGGGGACTCCGCGGTGAGCCGGAGCCTGCGCTGGTCCGGCAGCTCGACGACGGCGGAGGCGCCGGCGATCGGGACTCGGCCGAGCGCCTTGGCGAGCAGGCCGCCGACGGTCTCCACGTCCTCGTCGTCGTACTCGTCGAGCCCGAAGAGGTCGCCGAGGTCCCCGATGTCGAGGCGGGCGGTGACCCGGTAGCAGCCGTTCTCCAGCTCCTGGACGGGCGGCAGCTCCCGGTCGTACTCGTCGGTGATCTCGCCGACGATCTCCTCCAGGATGTCCTCGATGGTGACGATGCCCGCGGTGCCGCCGTACTCGTCGATGACGACAGCGACATGGCTGCGGTCCTGCTGCATCTCGCGCAGCAGATCCCCGGCGTTCTTGGTGTCGGGGACGAAGGCGGCGGGGCGCATCGCAGTGGAGACGGGGTCGCCCTCGGACTCGCGGTTGATGTGCGTCTTGCGGACGAGGTCCTTGAGATAGACGATCCCGACGACGTCGTCCTCGTTCTCGCCGGTGACCGGTATCCGGGAGAAGCCGGAGCGCAGGGCGAGGGTGAGGGCCTGGCGGATCGTCTTGTAGCGCTCGATGGAGACGAGGTCGGTGCGCGGCACCATGACCTCGCGCACCAGGGTGTCGCCCAGTTCGAAGACCGAATGCACCATGCGGCGCTCGTCGTCCTCGATCAGCGACTCCGCCTCGGCCAGGTCGACCATCGCGCGCAGCTCGGCCTCGCTGGCGAACGGTCCCTTGCGGAATCCCTTGCCCGGGGTCAGGGCGTTGCCGACGAGGATCAGCAGCTGCGGGATCGGGCCCATGATCCTGGCCAGCGGCAGCAGGACGTACGCCGAGGCCGTGGCCGTGTTCAGCGGGTGCTGGCGGCCGATGGTGCGCGGGGAGACGCCGATGGCGACGTAGGAGACGAGGACCATCACCCCCATGGCGACGGCCAGCGCCTCCCAGGTCTCGGGGAACTCCTGGAGGCAGACGTAGGTGACGAGGACACCGGCCGACATCTCGCAGGCGACCCGCACCAGCAGGGCGACGTTGAGATAGCGGGTCGGGTCGGCCGCGATCTGCGCGAGCTTCGCGCTGCCGCGCCGGCCGGACCGGACCGCCTCGTCCGCCCGGAAGCTGGAGGTGCGGGCGATACCGGCCTCGGCGCAGGCGGCCAGCCAGCCGACCATGACCAGCAGGACGGCGCCGACGATCAGCGGGGTGCTCACGAGACGGTGGGGGCGGGGGACGCGCCGGTGAGCCCGTGCTCGCCGCGCCAGCCGTCCACGATGGCGGCCTGGAGACCGAACATCTCGGCCTTCTCGTCCGGCTCCTCGTGGTCGTACCCCAGCAGGTGCAGCACCCCGTGGACGGTCAGGAGCTGGAGCTCCTCGTCCATGGAGTGCTGTGTCGGGGCCTCTTCGCCCTGTTTCTTCGCGACCTCCGGGCAGAGCACGATGTCACCGAGGAGCCCTTGCGGGGGCTCCTCGTCGTCCTTGGCCGGCGGACGCAGCTCGTCCATCGGGAAGGACATGACATCGGTCGGACCGGGGAGGTCCATCCACTGGATGTGCAGCTGTTCCATGGCGTCGGTGTCCACCACGATCACCGAGAGCTCGGACAGCGGGTGGATCCGCATCCGGGCCAGTGCGTAGCGGGCGATGTCGAGGATCGCCTGCTCGTCGACCTCGGTTCCGGACTCGTTGTTGACGTCGATCGACATGGTGCGCTGCGGCTACTTCCCTTTTCGGCGGTCGCGCCGGCCGTCCTGGCGGCTTTCCGCCCGACCGTCCTGCTGACCGTTTCGGCTGTCGTACTTCTCGTACGCGTCGACGATACGGCCGACGAGCTTGTGCCGGACGACATCCTGGGAGGTGAGGCGGGAGAAGTGCACGTCCTCCACACCCTCCAGGATCTCCTGGACCTGCCGCAGACCGCTCTTGGTGCCGCTCGGCAGGTCGACCTGGGTGATGTCACCGGTGATGACGATCTTGGAGTCGAAGCCGAGGCGGGTGAGAAACATCTTCATCTGCTCGGCGCTGGTGTTCTGCGCCTCGTCGAGGATGATGAACGCGTCGTTCAGCGTCCGGCCCCGCATATAGGCCAGCGGCGCGACCTCGATCGTGCCCGCCGCCATCAGCCGCGGGATCGAGTCGGGGTCGAGCATGTCGTGCAGTGCGTCGTAGAGCGGACGCAGATACGGGTCGATCTTGTCGAACAGGGTGCCCGGCAGGAAGCCGAGCCGCTCCCCCGCCTCGACCGCCGGCCGGGTCAGGATGATCCGGCTGACCTGCTTGGACTGCAGGGCCTGGACCGCCTTGGCCATGGCGAGATAGGTCTTGCCCGTACCGGCGGGACCGATGCCGAACACGATCGTGTGCTCGTCGATCGCGTCCACGTACCGCTTCTGGTTGAGCGTCTTGGGGCGGATGGTGCGGCCGCGGTTGGAGAGGATGTTCTGCGTGAGCACCTCGGCGGGCGTCTCGCCCTGGGGGTCTCCCTGTCCGTTGCCGGCCGCCCTGAGCATGGCGATCGACCGTTCCACTGCGTCCTCCGTCATCGGCGCTCCGGTGCGGAGCACGAGCATCATCTCGTCGAACAGGCGTTGGATGAGGGCGACGTCCGCGGCCTCGCCCGTGGCACTGATCTCGTTGCCCCGGACATGGATGTCGGCCGCCGGGAAAGCCTCTTCGATCACGCGCAACAGCGAGTCGCCCGATCCGAGGAGCATCACCATGGGGTGAGCGGCCGGGATCCTGATCTGGGCACGCGCCTGCGGCTGTGTGGGTGACTGAGTCATGGGCCGGCCCTATGGCCTGCGCATACCTCCCGTTGCAGGGTTCTCGCTGTTCGACAACCTCTGGATTACCAAGCCTACGACCTGGCAGTGACAACACCGAGGGGTTTTACCGGCCGTGTGTGCGACGCGCCCCGGGGCCCGGGTGCGACCGGCCGCCGCCCGCTCACTGGCGGAAGCCGATCGTGGGCACGGCGCGCCGCAGCGGCCAGGCGCGGGCCGTGGTGGGCAGCAGGTCGTCCAGGAAGGCGTAGCGCTCCAGGGCGGCCGGGTCCTGGCTGTCGCAGGTGCGGATCAGCTGCCACCATGCGGCGATCTCGGCCCAGCCGGGGGCGGAGAGCGAGCCGCCGAACTCCTGGACCGAGAGCGCGGCGGTGAGCCCGGCGAAGGCGAGCCGGTCGGCGAGCGGCCAGTCGGCGAGGGTGCCGGTCACGAAACCGGCGACGAAGACGTCCCCCGCCCCGGTCGGGTCGAGCGCCTCCACCTCGATGGCGGGCACCGCCGCGGCGGTGCCGGTGCGCCCGTCGACGGCGTACGCGCCCTCCGCGCCCAGGGTGACCACGGCGAGCGGGACGCGTTCGGCGAGCGCGTGCGCGGCGGCGCGCGGGCAGTCGGTACGGGTGTAGCGCATCGCCTCCTCCGCGTTGGGCAGGAACGCCTCGCAGTGCGCCAGGTCGGGCAGGGCGTCCAGGTCCCAGCGGCCGGTCTCGTCCCACCCGACGTCGCCGAAGACCAGTGCGCCGTCCCGGGCCGCGGTGGCCACCCAGGGCTCGCTCCGGCCCGGGGCTAGCGAGGCGACGGCGGCGCGGGCGCGCGGCGGGCACTGCGGGAAGACCGGGGCGGCGGCTCCGGTGGAGGTTCCGGCGACGGGAGCCGGGGCGGGGGCCTCGTGGCCGTGCGAGACCATCGTGCGCTCGCCCTCGTACGCCATGGAGACGGTGACCGGGGAGTGCCAGCCGGGGACGGTGTGCGACATCGACAGGTCGATGCCCTCGCCCTGCTCCAGGGCGTCCCAGCAGTACTCGCCGTAGTGGTCGTCCCCGAAGGCGGCGGCGAGGGAGGTGTGCAGGCCGAGGCGGGCGAGGGCGGTGGCCATGTTGGCGACGCCGCCGGGGCTGGAGCCCATCCCCCGGGCCCAGGACTCGGTGCCGCGTACTGGGGCGCTGTCGAGGCCCGTGAAGATGATGTCGAGGAAGACCGGGCCCGTCAGGAAGACGTCGCAGGCGGGGTCGCGCGGGGCGCGCAGCGCCTCCAGCGGGTCGATGCCCGGAGTGTCTGTGCTCACCGTGCGCTCCCGGGGTCGTGCGGCGGATCGCGGCGGGATCCGGACCGTGTGAGGTGCGGCCAGTCTGCACGATCGGCGGAGGGGAACGCAGTGTCCGCGCCCATGTGTTCGCAGCACGTCTGACCTGCATAAACATGCGCTAATACCCGGGGTTCCGCTGCATAAACGCATAAGTGACCCAGATCACATCAGGGCGGCTTTCGGGGAGCCGGAAGCGCTTGATACAAATTGCCCCGCGAGCACCTTCGGGGACGTTGTCCGACGAGAGCCGCAATCCCCTGGCATATCGCCACACCTCCCGCAGCACCCCCATGCCTTCCCGCAGTACCCCCGCCCTACCTCGCCGCCTTCGCCTTTCTCGCCGTGCC
>NZ_QWFA01000126.1 GCF_003501885.1 Streptomyces globisporus | reverse complement strand
GACTGGTGGGCTGTTGTCCGGCAGCATGCACGACCGCTTACCCCCTTCCTCCCTGGAGCCTCCCCTCATGCAGAACGAACCCACGTCGTCGCTGGTCGGGGAGGAGTACGAGGTCGAGGTCGGGCCCGTCGCACACGGCGGCCACTGCATCGCCCGTACCGCTGAGAACCAGGTCCTCTTCGTGCGCCACACGCTCCCCGGCGAGAAGATCATCGCCAAGGTGACGGACGGCGACACGGACTCGCGTTTCCTGCGGGCCGACGCGGTACGCATCCTTGAGCCGAGCAAGGACCGTGTCGAGGCGCCCTGCCCGTACGCGGGCCCCGGTATGTGCGGCGGCTGCGACTGGCAGCACGCGAAGCCGGGCGCGCAGCGCAGGCTCAAGGGCGAGGTGATCGCCGAGCAGCTCCAGCGCCTGGCGGGCCTGACCCCCGAGGAGGCCGGCTGGGACGGCACGGTGATGCCGGCCGAGGGCGACAAGCTCCCGGCTGGCGAGGTGCCGGCCTGGCGGACCCGCGTCCAGTACGCCATCGACGCCGACGGCCGGGCGGGCCTGCGCAAGCACCGCTCGCACGACGTCCAGCCGATCGACCGCTGCCTGATCGCCGCGCCGGGCGTCTCGGAGCTCGGCGTGGAGCTCGGCGTGGTCGAGGCCATCACCGCCACCGGCTCGAACGACCGCCAGGTCATCCTCACCCCGAAGCCCGGCGGCCGGCTCCCCCTGGTCGAGCTGGACAAGCCGGTCTCCGTGCTCCGCGTCGACGAGAAGGACGGCGGCGTCCACCGCGTCCACGGACGAGCCTTCGTCCGCGAACGCGCCGACGACCGCACGTACCGCGTCGGCTCCGGCGGCTTCTGGCAGGTCCACCCGCAGGCGGCCAACACCCTGGTCCGCGCGGTCATGCAGGGCCTGTTGCCTCGCAAGAACGACACGGCCCTCGACCTCTACTGCGGCGTCGGCCTCTTCGCCGGCGCCATCGGCCAGCGCCTCGGCGAGAAGGGCGCGGTCCTCGGCATCGAGTCCGGAAAGCGCGCGGTCGAGGACGCCCGCCACAACCTGAAGGACCTGGACCGGGTCCGCATCGAACACGGCAAGGTCGACCAGGTCCTGCCCCGCACGGGCATCACGGAGTGCGACCTGATCGTCCTGGACCCGCCGCGCGCGGGCGCGGGCAAGCAGGTGGTGAAGCACCTGTCCGGCCTGGGCGCCCGCAAGATCGCCTACGTCGCGTGCGACCCGGCGGCCCTGGCCCGGGACCTGGCGTACTTCCGGGAGGGCGGGTACCGGGTGCGGACGCTGCGGGCGTTCGATCTGTTTCCGATGACGCACCATGTGGAGTGCGTGGCGATTCTGGAGCCTGCTACAAAGGGTGCCTGACCTGCCGCTTCGTGGTTCGGGTGGGTTGTTCGACCTGTTTCCCCCCGGTACACGACGTGGAGTGCCTGCCATTCCGGGCAGACTGCTCTGACCTGCGGTTTCACCCACGACCACAAGGGATGAGCCGACTGCGTGACTTTCCCCGGGACCATCCGACCGCGGGGAGCCGCCAGCGATCACGATGCGCTGCGTCCGAGAAATAGACGACCGCGACGGCGAGAGCTGTTGTGGTGTCAGAGGTGACTGGCGCACGGTGACTTCGGCGCAGCTGCCTCTGGGTGTCACCGACGAGGTCGAACCTTCAGTCCCTGCTGTCTGCAGGAGGTGAAGCCGCATCGGATTGAAGGGACGGCCTAATCGCGCAAGCGTCTCAGGAGTGACCGAGGGATCGCACTTTGCGGAGCTGTTCTCGTCGTCCCGTCCATGTTGAATACGCGTCACCTGCGCCATCAGTGCTCCGGAGCGTTGGGGTCGCCAAACGGGGCGGCTGAGTCCCCCGAGGATCTCCTGCTCCAGGGGGGGCTCAGCCGTCCGGTGTGTTCATGAAGCGGGCAAACGCATGAGGGGTTCGAGGAACGGGCTCGGACGGCCGTGCCAGAAGATGGCGAGGCTGTCCCGTGAACGGGTGGCCGCGACGAAGAGCAGCGAGCGGGCCCGCTGGAACTCACGCCGGTAGCGGACGGCATCGTCGCTCCGCAGGCGGGCGACCGCTTCCCGGGGTACGAGTCCGTCCCGAACGCCTGCGATGACCATGCGCTGGTACTCAAGTCCTTTGAAGCGGAACATGGTGCCGATGTGGACGCCTTCGTCTCCACGGGGGCCTTCGGGGCCGATCTCGACGGCCTTGATCCCCTTGTGGGCGAGCAGGGTGTAAGCAAGCTCGCTTGCCATGGCGTTGGTCGGAACGCAGACGGCGATCTGCCCGGGGGGTGTCGGCAGGGCGATCCAGTCGGCGAGGAGTGCGGCGATCGACTCCTGCTCGGACTCCCAGTTCTCGCAACCGTGCAACTGCGGAAGGCTTCCGGTCAGGACGGACCTGTACCCGGCCAGGTCTTCGGTGCTGCCGTCCAAGTCGTCGAAGCTCTCACCGCTGAGCACCCCGAGAGCGGAGCCGAGGATCTGCCGCGTCGTTCGGTAGCTCAACGTCAGCTTGGCCGAGCGGCCGCGGATATGGACCCCGAGGCTGCCCAGGGTGACCTGGTTGCCGTAGATACGCTGGTGCGTGTCGCCCACGAGGAAGATGTCGTTGGCGGCACGCGGCACCATCGCCCGCAGCAGCTTCCAGTGCGCGGCCCGCAGGTCCTGTGCCTCGTCGACGACGATGTGCTGAAAGCGGTGGTGCAGCCAGCCCGCGGAGCCGGCCTGAAGATGGATGTTGTCGAGACCACCCGCCTCCTCCCGCTGACGTTCGACGGCCTGGATCCGCCGCTCGCGGTCCATCTCCAGCCGCGCCGCGCGCTCCGCGACCTGTTCCCAGGTCTGCCGCCCGAGGCGGTCGAGCCGCTGGGTGAAACGCTCCGCGAGCTGCCAGATCTCGGCGCGCTCAGCCCGTGCGATGTTCTTGCCCCGGCCGGCTCGCCGCGCACGGAAGTATTCGGTGCGGGAGACGACGGCCTGGCCAAGGATGACCTGCGACCACTCGTCGTGCAGGAACTGGGCGTCCCACCCGGTTTCGCCCAGCTCGTCGAGCATGGCACGCCACTCTCGGAGAGCCTGGCTCTCGTCGAGCGTCTGCTTGGCGCTTCCGGGCTCGGCTTCGCGTACGACGCGCAGCGCGAGCTGATCGACGTGGCTGATCTCCACCCGCGCCAGCAGCTCCTCGCCGCCCAGCTGGAGCAGTCGTGACCTGAGGTCGGCGGCAAGATTCTTGTTGTACGTGGTGAGGAGGACGGGCTTGTTGCGTCCGGGAGGGAGCTGGTCCACCAGGTGCTTGACCCGGTGCAGGGCCACGATGGTCTTGCCCGTGCCCGGCCCGCCACCCACCCGGGCGGGGCCCGAGTACTCGCGGTCGACGAGCCGGGACTGGGTTGGGTGGAGGAATACCTTCCACCGGCCGAAGTCGCCGCCTTCCAGGGCTTCGCGCAGCGCCTCGTCGGTCGTCGTGACCATGGTGGCCGGCCGCTCGGCGGCGGTCCGGAAGTCGTCGGTGTCGACGGGGTCCGGTGCGGAGACGGGGCTGGTGATCTGCTCCAGCACCGCGTCGTACGACGCGCCGTCGTGAAGTGCGAGCAGGACTTCGGAAGTGAGCTGCGGGGCGTACTCCGCCAGGCCGAGGAGCTGATCCTCTGTGGTCAGGGTCCGGACGACCGGTACGAGCGGTCCCGCGACGCCGAGGTCGGTGAGCTGCTCATCGGAGAACGCGGCGAACAGCGGGACGGGAGCGGGTGCTGGCGCAGGCTCGATGGGGGCGGTGGCGGGCCCGCGAGTCGCCGCTCGGCGAAGGACGCTCTCCTCGACGATCTCGAGGTCGACGTACTCGATGCCGCCGGTGATCCGGTTGATTCCGTACGAGAGCCGGTCGAGCTTCTCGTACACGTCTTTGCGGTGTTTGACGGAGACGATGAGCCAGTCGGTCTCCGCCAGACGCAGCAGCAGGGCCCGGTACTCGTCGTTCACACGGGCCGACCAGAGCCGGTCGTGACCCTCCAGTTGCTTCAACCGCAGACCCCGGAGCTGCGGATTCTCCTTGAACTTGTGCTGGAAGTCGTAGATCGCGCCCTTGACCGCACGAGGCAGCCTCAGGATCTCCTTGTCCGCTTTGTCGAGCAGACGCAGGGTCACGCCCGTGGTCGTCATCGCTGCTGGTCTCCGTCGTTCGTGTCCGTGTCTTCGCCTTCTGCCGCGGCAAGGAGGTCCTTGATGTCCCGGGGCGTGCAGGAGACGGCTGTGCTGATCCACCAGCCTGCCGCGGCGAAGGCCTTGTCCCGGTCCTCCGCGTCGTGATCGCGCTCCCCGTCGGCCGGCCGGTGGGCCGTCACCACGGCGATCCGGGCGGAGGGCCAAGCGAGTTCGGCCATCCAGCCGTGCTCGTCCAGCTCGTAGCCGGCTTCCGGCGGCACCACGTCCAGAGCGCGCAGCCCCTGGCTGAGGGGGAGCAGGCCGGGTTCATCGGGGTCGAGGAACTCCAGTACCCGTTCCCAGCCCCGGTCATGAGCCGCGTCGGAGGGCTGGGCCGGCCGAGAGGAGGGGACGACCGGGGCTGGCGCTTCCCCAAGGTCTCCGGTGGGGCTCGCCGTGACGGCGGCCGGCTGCTCGGCCCGCTGGGATTCGAGCCAGCCCGAGCCTCCGGCGACGGCGAGGCCGTCGACGGTGAATCCGTCCAGCAGACTGGTCGTCAACTGGACACTGTCACCGCCTCCGTACTCCAGGAACTGCAGCACATTGCTCCAGTAGAGCCAGCCCTGCCAGCGCCGCTTGTGTCCGGCCTCGTCCGAGACAGCCCGGTCGCTGTCGTCGAGCAGGGTCAGCCCGGTCCACATCGGCGGCCGGTGGCGCCCGTCCGCGGCGGCGGTGACCACACATCCTGCGGCGTCGACCGCGGTCAGCAGCTGCACCGGTCCCTTGGGCCCTCGCGGGGCGCCGCCCCGCAGCGCGGCGAGGAGCTGTTCGCCGACGGCTTGAGGGTGCAGTGCGGCGATCCGGGCCCCGGCACCCAGCAGCCCCGCGACGGCGGCCTCGGCGCGCTGCTGCCACAAGGAAGCGTCCGGGGCGCGCAGATGAGCGATCATAAGGTCCGCCGGATTCACCCAGAGGTTCGCGGACAGCTCGCCCGGCAGGCCGCCGTGCACGCCAGCGTAGTAGTCACGGGCACGCTTCTGGCCCTGCTCGCCGTACGGCACCCAGATCGGGTTCTCCGGCCCGGTGCTCGCGTACCCCGTGTCACGGACCCGGGTCCGCCAGTCCTTCACGTCGTAGTAGGTGAGTTGGAAGACCCGTATTCCGTCGGCGCGCAGCCTGGTGCGCTTGACGGCGTCGTCGGCCAGCCTGTCCTTGTGTTTCGGCCCGGCGTGGAACTCGTATCCGTCGAGGTAGAGCGCGATCCGCGGACCGGGTGCATCGGTACGTTCGAAGAGGACGTCGGGGCGGGTGCCGTCGAGGGCCCGCTGCTGGGAGACCCGCCAGCTCACGGTGGCCCCGTCCACGCCGGTCAGCCGCAGGTCCAGTGAGTACGTCCCGGCCGTGGTCGTGTAGGCGTCCGCGCTGGCCTTGGCCGAGGGCTGCTTCGCCCATTCGCCCAAGGTCTCCAGGAACATGACCTCAAGATCGCTCTCGGCCTGCCGCTCCAGAGGGATCTGGTGGGTGGCCGCGACCGGTGAGGTGGCCCAGTCGCCGCCGTCGGCTCCCAGCAGCTCGTCGAACATCTGCCGGACCTCGTTGCGGCTGACCTTGTCGTAGTCGCCGGCCGGCACGCGGCGCAGCAGACAGCGGTGGCAGCCGTCGAGGCCCTTCGCGATGCACGGGCAACTGTCGATCACCTCGCGGGCCCTCAGCAGCACCTCGCGGAAGCCCTCGGAGGTGGCCAGCCGGTGCAGATAGCCGGTGCCGCCCGGCAGACGGTCGTAGACGACGAGGAAACGGCGAGGCCATTCCGGGTCGTTGCCGTCGGGCATGGACGCGGCGGTGATGTCGATGTGGTCCGGGTCGCCGCCGTAGCGTGCGGCGATGCCCACGAACAGTGCGGCGGTGAAGGACGCGAGGCGTTCCTTGACGCGGGCGACGGACGCGGGAAGGAGGATACGGACGGCCTCGGTGGTCAGCTCGTGGGCCAGGAGCAGGGGGACGTCCTCTCCCTTCCCCTGGCCTTCCGGGGTGTTCGTACGGAGCTTGCGGCGCGGGCACCACAGCTGGTGGTGGGCGCTGGCCCTGGTGGCCGCGGCAAGGGATTCGGTGAGCGCGTCCTGATGGTGGTCCACGACCGGACGCCCCTCGGAGGTGGCGCCGCCGCAGCTCGTGCAGACGTAGAACGGGTTGATCCGTACGTCGGCCCCGGCGAGGGGCACGGTGCTGCTGCCGTCCTGGCGGTCGAGGCCCAGGTTGAGCGTGCGCACCACGGCCTGGCGGGTGAAGTCGACGCCGAAGACGGCGGTGTCGTGGCGCCAGGAGCCCGTGGCCAGGTGCACGGGGTCGACGTCCACGGTGGTCAGGACGGCGTACCTCTTGCTGTCACGCTCGTCCTTGTCGTCGCGGACCCGGGCGTCGTCCCGCTTGTCGCGTGACATGACTCGCTTCGGTTCGAGAACGCGCTGAACACAGCCGGCGTCGGCGATCTCCCGGCCGCCGCACCGGGGGCAGGGCGAGGCATCGGCCTGGGCGTTCTCCGTACGGACGTAGCCGCAGGCGGGGCACATGCGCCACACCGACCAGGCACGGCGCTCCGGACTGCCGATGTCCAGGGCCCGGACGACGTGCCTGTAGCCGTTGACGTAGAAGCTGTTTCCGGGCGCCAGTTCGGACAGCGCGGACCGGCGGGAGCGCTCGTAGTCCCGGACCTCGCTGTGGTAGGTCTTCTTGGCCCCTTCGGTCTCGGGCTGCTCGGTCCAGGAGAGGGTGGCCTCCAGCTGCGTGGTGGTGTCCGAGAGGGTGTAGTTGGGCAGGAGACCGAGCTCGACGAGAGCCCCGTGGGCACTGGTCTGGTTCAGGTCGCGCAGCAGGTTGCCCGTCGCGTAGCGCTCGGCGCGCAACTCGCGCCATTCGCGTTCCTGCTCGGGATCGCTGCGCACGAGCTGGTCCATCGCCGTGTCGATGGCGTGGAGTCGGCGCCGGAGTTCCTCACCGCGGCCGGTCCATTCCTCCTCGGCTTCCTGGAGCGCGCGCACGATACCACCGCACGCGTACGTACGGAGTTCGTCGGCGGCCTGGCCGGAGACTCCGGTGTCCGGCCGGCCCGGGAGTGAGGGGAAGAGGGCCAGGAACGATTCGACGAGCACGGCGCCATGGGCGAGGGCCGCGTCCGCGAGATCCTGGCACCAGGCCGTGCTGCCGAACAGCGCCGACACCAGGCGCGGCGCGGGTTGCAGTGGCTCACCGTCGCTCGTCGTGAGCCGGCCCCGTGCCGCGAGGTCCAGAAGGTGTGCCGTGTACTGGCGGCGCAGGATCTCCACCGCGGAGAGGTAGCAGCCGGGCGGCACGATGTCCCCGGCGATCATCTCCTGCGGCTCGTCGAGGTAGTACAGATCGCGGGCCCGGCGACCGCCGAAGGCCACCACCAGGGCGTTGCCCGTCCTGCGGCCCGCACGGCCCGCTCGCTGCACGTAGTTGGCAGGGCCCTTCGGAAGCGATCCCAGCAGGACCGCGGACAGGTCTCCGATGTCGATGCCGAGTTCCAGGGTCGGAGTGCACGACAGCACGTTCGGGTCGGTGTAGTGGGTGCCGTCGCGGAAGGCCCGCTCCACGCGCTCCCGCTGCGGCCGGGTGAGCATGCCGGTGTGCTCGGCAGTGACCACCCGGAAGGTGCCACCCGTCCGGTAGAGGTGCCGGTAGTAGTCGTCGCGGTAGTCGCGCGGCCGGGGGCCGCCGAAGCTGGTGGAACCGGAGGACAGCACCGTGGCCTGGCCCGGTTGCGGCGCGGTGATCTGTCCCCGGCACCGGTACCGGGGACAGGGATGGCCGTACCAGCGGGTCCGCCGGGAGGGATGGACCACCTGCTGCCATCCGCACGCCTCACAGGTGACGAAGGCCTTGTTGACGATGTCGTCCTCAAGGAGCCGCACCTCCACATGGCCGGGCTGCAGACCGTAGACCTTCGTCGCCCGGTCCTGTGCCGTCCGCACCGCGAGGAGACCCTCGTCGACGAGGACCGGCAGCAGCCTGCGGAGATACTCCGCAGCCCCGGGGGCGTCGAGGCCCAGGCACCGGCGCGCCCAGTCCTGGTACCAGCCGGTGCGGGCTGTCGTCGAGTCGAAGTCGGACCGGCCCTTGTCACCGTCGAGCAGGAAGCGCGGCGCGGCCACACTGTCTGGGAACGCCGGCATGCCGTCGGGTCGGCCGCCCCAGATCTTGAACCGGGTCACCCCGGCGTCCTTCATCCACGGCTCCAGCCACCGGTGCCGGACGCCGCCGCGCAGCCGGACCCGCTCCAGCAGCCCGCGGACGAACGCCAGATAGCGCTCGGCCGTCGGCAGGCCGGTGCCGAGGAGCTGACCCGGCAGGGCCATGTGCAGGTCGCGGGCGAGCATGGTGATCCGGTGCTGGTCCTCGATGACGACCTCGGCGGCCGCCGTCCGGGTCAGCTCCAGGGTGCGGCCCTGCCGGGAACGGAGCCCGAACTCCATGACTGTGGCGAAGGCGAGCCGCTCTCCGATGAGCTTCCAGGTCCGCAGATCGCCCGTGCCCCGCCCGGAGAGCAGCCGGTCCACGCCCGGTTCATCGTACAGATCGGGCGGGACGACGGCAGCAAGGGCCTGCGGATCGTCGACGGAGTCGAGTACGTTCCCGATCAGGTCGTTGAGAGCCGACGGCTTGCCTGATTCGTCGAGGTTGCGCGCGAGGAGTGAGCGCAGCGAGAACGTGAACGACCGGTTCGCCACGTAGCCCGCACGGTGGGCGGCGTCCTGGGTCGAGTCGTTGAACAGGAGGGTCTTGCGCTCCTCCGCTTCGAGCGCGACCTCCTGACCGGTGAACAGCTGGGTCACCGTCGCTGCCGCCAGGGCGGCCGGCCGAGTGCCGAGGAAGCGCATCGCGTTGTCGGTGTCGCAGGCAGGACAGCGCTGATCGACGGCAGCTCGGTCGGCGGTCTTCTTCTCGGTGATCGCCTGGACGAAGCAGGCGTCCTGAAGGCTCCCCTCGTCCTGGGCGACCGGTAGCCGGTAGGTCCCTTGAGCACCGTCCAGGATCAGCGCCGGTGGCTGTCCGCCTCCCGTTGCAGGGCGGGACTGGCTGACCGCCGCGAGCGTGTCCTCCTGCTCCGCGGCCGTGGCGGCGATGAAATAGCGGACCCGTCGCTTCTCCCGTCCCACGCTGGCGCGCCAGATCTTGTCGTGGGCCATCACGAGCTGCTGGGGATCGGCCTCCGGGGAGATGGCCGCCCAGCCGGAGCGGCCGCAATTACGGCAGTACACGGCGGGCAGCCTTATGCTCGCTTGCCGTACGGCCGTGTCCGCGCCGATCGACGACTGCGCGCGATGGGATCGCGTCACGTGCCCGATCTGGCCGGCTTCGGGATCCTCGTCGCCCTCAGGGGGCGTCGGGGGAAGGGCGGAGCGCCGAGCGCGATCGTCCTCGTACCAGTGGAACTCGGGCTTTCCCGGGCCGACTCCGCGCACGATCCGGCCGACCGGCCGGACCCACAGATGGGTCTCCACGTGCAGCAGGGGGCGCGGGCGGCGCTCGTCCGAATCCGGATCACGGGCGGCTGACAGCAGGGCGACGAAGCGTGCGAGCGCGGCGAGGGCGAGGCGGGGGTTCTCGCGGGCGGTCCGGCCCCAGGTGTACCCGAACCGGCCGAGGCGGTCACGGAGTTCCCATTCGCTCAGCGGGTCCCCGTCGAGAAGGGACAGTACCCCCTGAGTGAAGTCGTGCTGCTTGAGCAGCCGCCCGATCTCGAAAGCGGACAGGCCCTGCTGTCCGAGCATCCGAGCCGCCAGGGCATTGAGATCGAGCAAGTCCGGACGCGACACCACATCGGGACCGCCCGAGCAGGCGATGACCTCCTCGGGCGAAGGCGGTTCGGGCAGAGCGTAGTTCACCGGTCCGGTGAACTGCTCGGGCGTCATCCGCTCCTCGCCCACCAGGGCGTCCGCGGAGAACGGCATCCCGAAGACCTGAGCGGCCACCTCCAGGATGGAGCCGGGGCCGGTCTCGGGCCCGCCCTCACCGAGGGTCGCCGAGGTCGCCACCGGGCAGATCGAACCGAGGGGACGCCCGGGCTCGCTCCGGCCCGTGGTCATCGCCAGGCGGCGCAGCAGCATGGCGACGTCCGTGCCCTGCGCCCCGTCGTAGGTGTGGAACTCGTCCAGCACCACGTACTGGATATCGGAGTCCTGCCACAGTGCGCGGTCCTCGGTCCGCTGGAGCAGCAGATCGAGCATCTTGTAGTTCGTGATGAGCAGGTCGGGCGGCGACTGCCGCATTTCCTCACGCCGCGTCATCACCCGGCGGAAGTCGGTGTCGGGCCGGTCGCCGATGTAGAGCCCCGCGGTCACCTGGGCCAGGTCCGGCTGCGCGAGGTACTCACCGATGCGGCCGGCCTGATCGGTGGCGAGCGCGTTCATCGGATAGAGCAGCACGGCCTTGACCCCGCGGCGGCCGAGGGCCTTCTCGCGGCGGCAGTGGTCGAGGACGGGAACGAGGAACGACTCGGTCTTCCCGGAACCCGTCCCTGTCGTGACCAGCGTCGGCAGGGCGGGCCCGTGGAGCGTGCTCAGCCGCTCGTACGCTTTCGCCTGATGCCGGTACGGGGTGAACCCCGGGTTCCACTCCAGGTGCTTCTCCCAGCCGGCGACGGCCTTGTGGAAGGGGGTCCTGATCCGCAGATAGGGGCCACGGAACATCCCGGTCTCGGGATGCTCGAGGAACCGCTCCAGTGCCCGACGGGTGTCCTCGTCGGTGAGCGCGTACGTCGTCGTGAGGTATTGGGTGAGACTGCCCCGCAACTGCGCGGCGGCCAGCGTGGGCCTCACGACGTTCTCCTTCGCTTCGTGCCAGGGCGGTGAGCTGCGTCAACGGTATAGGTCGCCTCGGACAGACGGTTCCGCAGTCCGGTGGACGAAGACCGAGACATGGCCGAATAGGAACCGATCCGAGTCTCGAATCTTTCCATTCCGCTGTGGAGGCAACGGCTTTCACGTAATGGGCGGTCCTGGGCCCTCCGCAAGATCTACCATTCCCGAGCCGATAAGGGGGAGTTTTGGGCTGGCGCGAGGAGATCGCCACGGCGGTCGACGAATGGATCGCCGTGGAAGGGGGAGCAGGTCAGCGCCCGCGGTGGCGAAGGATCGGCCGCGCGGCCCGGGCCGGTGAACCGGGCCGCTATGCGGTGGATCTGCGCGGCACCGAACTCAACCCCGACCAGCTCGAAAGCCTGCGCCTCGCCGGGCCCGAGGAATCGGGTGTGGAAGCCGGCTTCGCCGTCACCGAAACCATGCAGAGCGGTTCGGCGCTGACCGTCAGAGTCGCCGAGTTCGCGGACCCGGTCGACCCCTTCCTCTGGGTTCTGCAACAGCCCCCCACCTTCCTGCTGGAAACCCTGAGAGACGGCATCGCCGGGTTGGGGGAAACGCCGCTCGGCAGCCTGCTCGCTTCCGGCAGCCCCCGCGGAGAGCCTGCCCGGACCGAGGTGCCGGCCGGCCTCTTCCCCGAGCAGCAGGAGGCGTACCGGGCATGCCTGGGAACCGGCGTACGCCTCGTGTGGGGGCCACCCGGCACAGGGAAGACGATGGTGCTCACCCTGGCCATCGGCGATCTGATCGCCGCAGGCAAGAGGGTCCTGCTCGTCTCCGCGACCAACATCGCCGTGGACAACGCCCTGAAGGGGGTCCTGAGGGGACACCGCCACAACAGCGGAGACATCGTCCGCGTGGGGCCGCCCCAGCTGAAGGAGATCGCCGACGACCCGCACGTGTCCCTGCCTCTCATGGTCCGGGCCCGACTGGGCGACGTCGAGGGCCGGCGAGCCCAGGTGTCGGCGGACTTGCTGGGGATTCGCAGCCGCGCGGAGGATCTGGCGGAGCTGGAAGCGGGCCTAGTACGGTTCGATGCGGAGGCTTACGTACAGGCCAGGGGCTTGGTGACCGAGCCGTTCGGCGATACGGCGTCGCGCGATGTGCGAGTGTCGGAACTGAAGAAGGCCGCCCGGGAGGTCGGCGAGAGCCTGGCAGCGGCAGAGCAGGACCTGAACGGGGCGCTGAAGGACCGGGACGACGCCGAGGACTCCCGCCACCTCTGGAAGCAGGTCGACGCCCTCCTCGACGAGGCCGACAGAGTGGAACACGCTGCCACGGCAGCCGAGTCCGCAGCTCTTCAGAGCCGGGAGCGGCTGCGCGAGACGCAGCGCGCCCTGCGCGAGGTCGAGAACCGGACAGGGCTCGCCAAGCTGCGTTCACGAGCTGAGCGAACCGACGCCCAGGCCGCGTGCGGTGAGGCGGGAGACCAGTTCCGAGAGGCACACGGCCATGCCCTCAAGGCCCGCGACATCGCGGACCGCCGCCGGGCCCAGATCGCGGTCCAGGCTGAGGAGATGACGCGGGCGATCCCCTTCTCCGACACCGAGATCGACCGACGTGACAAGGCGGCGCGCGCCGCCGCCGCCCGCCACCGCACCCTGACCCGTTCGCTGGGCGAACTTCGCACGGCTCTCGCCACGGCCGAGGACGAAGCCGGGCGTGCGCACCTCGCCGAGACGCTTATCGCCGCCGCCGAGGAACAGGGCTGGCCGGCCCGGCATGGGAAGGCCGAGGCTCTGCGTCCCGTCGTCGCCTCCGAAGCGGCTCGGAAGGGCCCGCTGGAGGAGCGGTACAAGCAGATCCAGGAGGAGTACGAGCGCCTCGCCCGCGACGCACAGGGCGAGATCATCAAGAACGCCCGTCTCGTCGCCACGACCCTGGCCCGCTTCCGCACCAACCGGCATGTCTTCTCCGGTCACTACGACGTGGTTCTCATCGACGAGGTCGGCGCCGCCTCCCTGCCCGAGGTCCTGCTCGCCGTCTCCCACGCCCAGCAGGCGGCCGTGCTTCTTGGGGACTTCATGCAACTGGGCCCCGTCGTCCCCCGAGCGCTGAAGGACAAGAGGCGCCCTGACATCCAGCGCTGGCTGGTTCCGGACGTGTTCCAGCACTGCGGAATCACCGATCCGGCGGCAGCGCGGACACACCCCGCCTGTACGACCCTGGTGACCCAGAACCGGTTCGGCCGTGCCGTGATGGGCCTCGTGAACGGCCTGGCCTACGGCGGTGTACTCCAGGCCGGCCCCGTCGTACCGAGTTCCAGGAGCCCCGAGGACCCGGAGATCGTCCTCATCGACACCGACGGGCTCCACGAACTCGCCCATGTCCATCTCACGGGCCCGAGCAAGGGCTGGTGGCCCGCGGGCCCACTCATCTCCCGGGCCCTGATCGATCTGCACGGCGGGGACGGCGAGACCACGGGCGTCGTGACCCCGTACGGAGACCAGGCCGAGGCCACGCTGGAGGCGCTTCGCGACATCGAGCGGGATGGTGGTCCGAGCGCCGAGGTCGGCACCGCGCACCGTTTCCAGGGCCGGGAGTTCCCCATCGTCGTCTTCGACACCGTGGAGGGCGAACTCAGCCGACCGCTGTGGATGGCGAAGGCATCGCGCGCACCGGAGGCGAGCGACTGGATGCGTAGCGGGATCAGGCTGTTCAACGTGGCCATGACCCGTGTACAGACGCGTGTGTACGTGATCGCGAGCGCCACACGCATCCGGGAGGTGGCACGGAAGGCGCCGGACTCCCCGTTCGGGCACTTGGACGCCCTCATCGGCTCGTCAGGAGTGCGGGTACTCCCCGCCAAGTCCCTGATCACGCCGCCCGAACTGAACGTTCCACGCGGGGAGTTCGGCGACCGTCTGGCGGAAGTCCTCTCACGGCACGTGGAGGTCAGTGACGTCGACGACGAGACGACGTTCTACGCGTCCTTCGTCGCCGCCATCCGAAGCGCGCGGACCTCCCTGTGGCTGTGGGCACCCTGGGTGGCCAGGCGCGTCCGGATGATCCTCCCGGAGCTGCGCGCGGCGGTCGACCGGGGTGTACGGGTGACCGTTTTCATCCGCGACCCCAGTGATCAGCTCCAGAAGAAGCCGGCGAACCTGTCTCTCGTCCAGGACCTGCGTGCGGTCGTCCATACGGTCGTCCCGATGCACGTCATGCATCAGAAGATCGTGGTCGTGGACGAGAGGACCGTGATGCTCGGCAGCCTCAACGCCCTGTCGCAGAGCTGGACCCGCGAGGTGATGGTTACGATGCGCGGCGCCTACTTCGCCCGCAAGATCCTTACTCACGAGCATGCCGAGATCTTCGCCCGCCCGCCGAAGTGCCCCCAGTGCGGGCAGGACGACATCGAGATCAGGCGCGGTGCGAAGGAGAACTGGTACTGGCGCTGCTACAACAGCCGGTGCCCGACGGGTGGCGGCAACAAGGCATGGAAGAAGGACATCGAGCTCTGGCGCCGCCCGGGCAGCGCAAAGCGGTAGCTCACCGCGAGCTGCGAGGGACACCCTCCTCCAGGCGCTTCCGGCCGATGTAGCCGATACGTACGCGGCCCTCCTCGGTGACCACCCGCAGGTGGATGCGGCCGGGCCTCGGTCGGAACCGGGTGTGGAGGCTGAACAGCCGCTTCTCCCCGTCCGTGTCGGTGAAGTTGCACAGCCCGAGTCTGATCCGGGTGTCGCTCTCGGGGACCACCTTGATGGGCCAGACAGGTTCCGAGTCGCCGGGCTTCCAGGCCTCGGCCGCCGCGTTGAGCGAGAGAAGCGCCGCCCGGACCGAGGAGACGGAGATACCTGGCAGGTTGGTCAGATTGTCCTCCACCCCAGGGGCGAACTGGAGCGAGGCGAAGAGACTCTCGCGTTGCTCCCACAGCTGCGTGCCGGAGGTGACGGCGTTCGCGGCGCTCTCGCGTATCCAGTCGGCGTGTTCCGCGACGTGCTCGGGTGTCGAGGCGTGCCGGACCTCCGCGCTGCCTTCCTGGACCTCGTCCTCGTCGACGAGGACGTACTCGACGCTCAGCCAGGAGGCGTCCCAGGGCGGGGCGGTGGGGAGGCTGACGGCCAGCGTGTCCATGAGATGGGCGGCGGCGAGCCCGAGAACCCGGTCGCCGTCGTGACGGTACTCGACCTCCTGATCCTCGGGAGGGGCCGGCAGCACCGAGGAGTTCGGGGCCTTGCGGTTGAGCAGCCGCATGAACCGCCAGTGGTCCCGGTTCCGGCTCTCGTTCCGCCACTGGGCGAGGTAGTAGCCGGGAGCGATCTCCAAGTCCTCCAGCCGGACCTCGCTGACGAGACTCGCTCCGTTGTCCACCCGCCTGACTGCCTGGCAGACCTTCACGAATTCCCGCATGGCCTGCCCGGCCTCGTCCTGCGAGCAGTCGGAGACGCAAGATTTCTCGTTGAAGAACATGAGCACCATGAAGCGCCCCCCTTGTGGCTTCCGGAACTGACAGGCGGGCGGTCAGCCCAACAGCTGGTCGAGCGTGTTCTCCGACTCGTCGAAGAAGCCCTCCGGCCATTCGGAGAGCGATCCGTCCTCGGCGACCGTCGGAGTGATGATCTCCACCCCGGCCCCGTTGCCGCGGAAGAAGTGCACCGCGGTGTCCGAGGCCGCGAGCCGCCCCTGCTTGACGGCCAGCCGGGTTCCGTCGAGGACGTGGTCGCTGTGGGTCTCGACGACGAGCTGCGCACCGGCTGACGCTGCGGCGGCGATGAGCGACGCCATCCGGGACTGGCCGCGCGGGTGGAGATGAGCCTCGGGGTTTTCCAGCAGGATGAGGCTGCCGGGCCCGGCGGTGAGACAGGCCACGACGATGGGGAGGGCGTACGTGAGACCGAAGCCGACGTTCGTCGGGCGCCGGAGCCGGGTGGAGTCGAGGCCGGCGGTGCCGCCGAACCCGAAGCTGAGACGTACCGAGTCGATCCCGGGAATCTCCGAGGCTTCGAGCCTGACACCCGGGCACAACTCCTGCATCCACGCGACGACCTGGTCGAGCAGTGTGTGCCCGTCGGCCGCCGAGTGTCGGAGCGGGTGGCCGTCCGGCACGACGTCCTGTGCATGGTGCCGGAGGAAGTTCACGGCGTGCTCACCGCGCGCGCCGAGAAAGCCGCGGCCGATCGCCTGGTGGTGAGACCGTGGATAGGTGGTGGCCGGCGTGATCCGGTCGGCCTTGAGGTACTGGAAGCGCCGGGAGAACAGAGGCACGTCTCCCCAGTCCGCCGGGCGGATGGAGCTTTCGAGCGGCAGCACGTCCTGCTCCGGCGCATACCGGACGGACCAGGCGTACGACTCCCTTTCGGCGAATTCGAAAGCGACAGAGATCAGCGGGTCCGTGCCGGGCCGCTCTGTCGTGAAGTCCTCGTGCAGGAGGTCCTGGCCCGTGCCCAGCTCCACGAGGTCGCCGTCGAGGAGGAAACCGCCACGGCTGTTGGCGTTCCCGTCGGTGGACATGAGGATGCCCGAGTCGTAGGACTGGCGAAGCAGCGCCAGGGACTGCAGGACCGTGCTCTTGCCCGAGGAGTTGAGGCCGGTGAGGAGCGTGACCGGGGCGAGCCGGATGTCGGCGGACCGGAACGCCTTGAAGTTGGTCAGTGACAACTGTCTGATCACTGGCTGCTGCCCCCGTTGTTCTCCAGGACGGTGCGGAAAAGTTCGCGCACCTTGGCGAAGCGGTCGACCACCTTGACCCGGTCGCCGGTTCCCACGGACACGGCCCGCTCGAATGCCCGGTCGGTCATGAGGTCCTGGAAACCCTCGACCACCTGTTCGCGGGACGCTACCAGCGCAGATCGTTCACGGTCCGAGAGAGCGGCCAGATTCACGGAAACTGTCTCGAAGATGGCCTTGTTGACAGGGGAGCGTCGAGTCTGACCAGGGAACTGCTTGCGGAAGGCATGACCTTCGAAGATCTTTTCAGCCGTGATCATGGCCCGCCGGAAGTCGTGGGCGTGCCCCTCCCGCTCGTCCTCGGTGAGCCGGTTGACCTGGCGCATGGTGAGAGCGAGGAACTGGTCGAAGTCCTGACTTCTGAACAGGTTGGGGTCGGTGAGCCGGAAGGCGAGATAGCGCAGCACCATCTCGCGGTCCGCCATCCGCTCGCTGTAGACGCCGTAGCTGGTGGCCGAGGCGAACTCCTGTGATTCGGCGAGCGAGGACAGGAGCGTGCGGGCCGGGCCCGGAACGAGGGCGTGCCGGATCTCCTGGCGGGTCAGCGGGAGGCCGCCGGTGTTGATACGCGCGAAGATGTTGAACTTCACCTCTTCCGGGGTTCCGGGACGGATGAGGTGAACGACGACCTGGCTCTCGTTGAGACGGATCTGCATGCGCCCCGACAGATTGTCGTACCCCTTGCCCTCGAAGTCCTTCTTGAGGTACTCCAGGCCGCGCAGCTTGAGCGGCCCGGACTTCACTCCCGCCTCCGCCAGTGCTTCGGGTGCGATGAACCGTGCGATGGCGGTGAGGCGCTGGATGCCGTCGACGATGGCCCACGAGCTGTCCTGGGCCCATGAGCTGTCGGTGAGTTCGGAGGCGTAGAAGGAGGGGATGGGGATGCGCAGGAGCAGGGACTCGATCAGCCGGCTCTGCTGCTCGTCCGACCAGATGCCCGCCTTGCGCTGGAAGTCCGGGGCGAGGTCGATCATCCCGTTGACCAGCCGGGAGATCAGCAGGTTGATCGTCGGGTTGAGGGTCTGGATCTCGATCTTGGACGGGTCGTACGGTGCCGTGATCGGCTCGTCCGCAGTGTCCGGCTCCTCGTCGGGCTGCTCCAACTCGACGTCGGTGCTCCGGCCGCCGGCCCCGATCTCCACCAGGAAGCCCCCGCTGTCCTCGGCGGACGCCTCGTCCAGGTAGCGGCCGTACAGGGACAGCTGGTCCTTCGGCTGGGGTGCGCGGTTGCTGCCGCTGTCCTCCGGTGACATGTCTTCGCGTCCGTTCCCTCGTAGGAGTGGCTTCCTTCCACCGTGACCGTCACATCGTAGGTCGCTGTACCTTCGGATCCCGGTGAGAGGGGGATCTGGTGCTGGGGAAACGCTACGACCAGCGTGTGGTGGTACTCGTCGAGGTACGGGGGGACCAACGCGACTGGGACGAGGCGGAGCGGGTGTTCGACCAGCGGGGCTGGCCGGTTGTGACTGCGTTCGCCCGTGGCGAGGGCCCGTCGCGGGGCGTGCTGCGCGAGGCCGCGTCGGCACGCTTGTACTCCGTCGAGGTGCGCTTCTTCGGAGCCCGCAACCGGCGTACCGAGCTGGCGGCCGGCTGGCGGGTGGAGCAGCTGGCACGGGCGGTCGGGCTGGAGATGTACGCCCGGCGCTGCGAACTGGTTGACCGGGACCGGGAGCAGCTGACCGGCTGGCGGGTGCATACGGTTGATCACAGACCACCCCGCGCACCCGCCCCGGGGCCCTTGACGCGCATGGAGAGACTACGCCGAGCGGTCGTGGTGTCACGCGCGCGCATTTCGGAAGGGTGCGGCTACAACGACACCGGAATGGTGGTCACGGGTACGGCATCAGAAGCCCGTCGGCTCTCCCGAATGAACCTGCCCGGAGGGTCCGCTCCCGGGGCTGCCGTCGACGTACGGCCGTTCCACGGCCGGGAGCGAAGCCACATCGTTCCGCGCCGAGAGGAGGACGGGTGGCAACGTGCGTTCCGCATAGTGGCCTGGCTGCTCGCGATGGTCTTCTGCGCGGCGGTCGCCCGGCAGCACAGCGGTGTGCGGACATGGCTGTGGGCCGGCATCGCGGTGCTGTGCTTCGTCGGGGGAGCCCGGGTTGCCTATGGCCTGTTCGCTGTCGGCGGCCGCGTGGGGAGTGTCCTCGTGTGCGGTGTGGTGGCGGCCTTACTCCTCGCCGTCTTCGTCGGCGCGGGGGACGGCAGAGCCTGGACGCCGGCGCAGATGCTGTCGGCCTTCGCCGTGACGGCGACGGTGGGAGGTATCTGGCTGCTCGTCCGCCAGTGGACGTGGGGCGAATGGCTCGCCTGGGCGGCGCCGCTCGCCTTCACGGCTGTCGTGTCCTTTGTGGTGCCCTCCGGATCGGTGCTGCACGCGTTGTACGCGGACAGTCTCGGCGTGACACCCGAAGACCTCGACGTTCCCGGGATCTGGCAGGCTACGTCGGCGGTGAGGCTGTTGAGCCTGCTCAGCTACGCCCTGTTCGTCCCGGCTCTCTGGGGCATCGCGAAGCACGTGCACGCGCCGTTCGTCAGTCCCGTCGAGCGGCTGGGGGTTCCGTTGTACGTGTGCACCCAGTTGACCGTGGTGGTGGTGTGTGGGCTGGGGGCGCTGGACTCGGCTAGGGAGGCGGTGGAGGACTTCCGTACGGCCGCGGTGCGGAAGACGGCGCCTCCTTCGTACTTCGGGGTGGAGCCGGAGTGGATGTGCGTCGAGCCGACGGTTCCCGCGGCGAAACTCGGAAGCCGGGGTGGCGTTCTGAAACCCGAGCATCCGTACCTGTCGTTCGGGGAGGCCGGAGGAACGGTGTCGCTCTGGGACGAGCCGGCCGGCACGGCGATACAGATGCCCGCCGAACAGGTACGCCTCGTTCCTGCGGCCGACGGCCGGGTCCGGTGCACCTTCTCGTACCAGCGCCTACCGAAGGACGGCTGATTCCGTCAGTCCGCGAAGTCCTGGCCGAGATCCAGGAACAACTGGTCCTCGGGCACAGGCTTCCGAGGCTTCACCCGGGCCGGGGCCGGCTTCTTGGACTGTCGCTTGCCGGCCTTACGGGAGTGGGCACGCCGATGTCGCTCCCGCACCGTCTCCCCGGGGTGGCGGCCATCCCCGAGTTCCGCCGCGATGGTGACGGAGTATCCCTCCAAGGCACGCTCCGACCCCAGGGCGAGCAGTTCCTCCCGGGACGTGCCCACGGTCCCGGCCAGACCATGCTTGACGAGCTCGACGAACTGGCTGTTGATCAAGTGCCGGTCGGCGTAGGAGTAGCCGAGGCGTCTGCCGCCGTTCGGTCCCAGGGTGCAGTCGTCCTGGAGGAGCAGGCGTACGTAGGACAACGGGAGGTACATGCCCGCTGCGGGACCACCGGGGTCGGCTTGGCTGTCCTCCGGCCAGTAGGCGAGCTTGAGGAAACAGGGATCGCTGCCCAGCCGCCAGTCGTGAGGAGCGTGGGGCTGCCGACTGGCCTGCGCCACGGCCTCCAGCCGGTCGAGTTGGTCGCGCAGGCGGTCGTCCACGTACACCCAGCGCTCGGCGGAGGGGAGGCGTTTGTACTGGACCATCACAAAGCTTCCGGTGGCCTCGTGGTAGTAGATCAGGTCGCTGCCCAGCCGTCCCTCGACGGGAGTGGCGTTGACGTTGGCGACTTCGATGTACCGCCCTTCGTGTTCGAAGACGTGGATGTCGCAGCGGAAGTCCGGGCCGTCCCAGGGCCGCAGGAGCCTCGGGCCGGGCATGGAATGGGCGGCATCGTGCTCGATCAGACTCTGTTCGGTGGGTTGGGGGATCAGTCCGGAGAGATAGGTGTCGTGGGGGCTCGGGGGCCGGAGCCATGAGCTGAGAGGGGCGAGAGGAAACTCGCCGATGGTGAGCGCAAGGCGTGCGGAGTCGTATTGCTCCTGCCAGGAGCGGTCCTCGACGCGGGAACTGTCGAAGGGGGCCTGATTCGCGACGCTGGTCAGATGGTCGAGAAGCTCGGCGAACCGCGGTCCGAGACCGCGCAGTGCTGCGACGAGGCGCTGAGCGAGCTCGTCGGGGAGTACGGCGACCTCGCTGGAGAGCATGGGGGTGAGTTCAGCGGTGTCCTCCTGGGACAGCGAAGCTGTCACTGTGTCCAGCTCCACCGGCGCGGGACTGCGCCACAGCGGTTCCACCCTGATCAGCGCGTCTCGGGTGGCGACCTTTCTGCCCTTGGGGTGTTTCACCACGCCCAGCCAGCGCAGCTGGTAGGCGGCGCCTGCTCTGCCTGAAACGGGACGGGTGCGCGCGAACACGAGTGTGACCTGGGGAGACAGGTCTCGTGGCCGCATGGACGAACCCATGGTCTTGCCCATGAACTGGTCCAGCTGCAACTGCCAGTCGATGTCGTCGAGTTCTTCTGCGGAGAGCGAGATTGCGTAGACCACGGACGGCAGCGTAGAGGATCACCGGTCTGGGGGAGTGCTGATCTCGGCCCAGACGGTCTTGCCGGGGGCGGCGACGCGGGGTGTGGTGCCCCAGTGAGTGGCGAGGGCTGCCACGAGGAGCAGGCCACGGCCGGCCTCGGCGTCCGGCGCGGGGGAGGCGAGGGTGGGCATCCGCTCGGTGCGGGTGTCGGTGACCTCGACACGAATGATTGTGGAGCCGGCGTGTGCGTCTGCGTCGATGGTCAGACGGAGGTGGAAGTCCCGGCCGGGGACGTGGCCGTGGCGCACGGCGTTCGCGGCGAGCTCGGCGGCGATGAGGGTGACGGTGTCGTTGGTGGTCGTGTTGTACGGGTGACCCCACTCGTGGAGCCGGTGCGAGACGAGGCGCCGAGCGAGCCGGGCGCCGCGTGGGGTGGAGGTGAAACATGTCGAACTCCTGTCCGGAGGCGTGGAGTTCGCGGGTGGGCTGGGTGGGGTGAGTTGTAGATTTCATGCC
>NZ_QWFA01000125.1 GCF_003501885.1 Streptomyces globisporus | reverse complement strand
CCGGGCCCGGACCAACAGGCCCGCACCGGCGGCCTGCCCGCCCCTCCCGGCCCGGCGATCGGGATTATGCGTATCCCCCGATCCCGTGTATGGTTTACCTCGTTGCCACAGCGCAACGAGGCCCCAATAGCTCAGTCGGTAGAGCGTCTCCATGGTAAGGAGAAGGTCTGCGGTTCGATTCCGCATTGGGGCTCGGAAAAACGAAAGGCCCCCGCCGTATGGCAGGGGCCTTTCGCGTTGAAGCGGAGCGGGCGGGAGGGAGTCAGACGAGGGGAGGCTCCGGGACGCGCATGGCCAGGATCGCCATGTCGTCCGAGGCCGGCTCGGCGGCGAAGCGTTCCACGGCCCGCAGGATGCGTGCGGCGACCGCACCGGCCGTCAGGCCCGTACACGTCGACAGGACGTCCGCGAGGCCGTCATCGCCCAGCATGCGGGTTCCCTCGCGGCGTTCCGTGACGCCGTCCGTGACGCACAGGAGGACGTCGCCCGGGTTGAGGACGACCTCCTGCTCGTACAGGTCGAGGTCGTCGAGCACACCGAGCAGGGGCTGCGGTTCCGCGGCGGACTCCACGGAGCCGTCCTGGCGCAGGCGCAGCGGCAGCGGGTGGCCGGCGCAGACCACCTTCAGGAGGGCGCTGCCGTCCTCCTGGGGCCACAGCTCGCCGTAGAGCAGGGTCAGGAAGCGGCTGCGGGCGCCCTCGTCGAGGATCGCCGCGTTGAGGCGCTCCAGGACCGCCGGGCCGCCGAAGCCCTCGCGGGCCAGCAGGCGCAGCGCGTGGCGGGCCAGGCCTGTGACGGCGGCCGCCTCGGGGCCCGTACCGCAGACGTCGCCGATGGCGAAGCCGTACGCGCCGTCGCGGATCGGGAAGACGTCGTAGAAGTCGCCGCCGACCTCGTTGCCCTCGCCCGCGGCGCGGTAGATGACCTCGATCTCGACGTTCGGCACGTCGGGGAGGCCCGGGGGCAGCAGGCTGCGCTGGAGGGACTGGCTGATCGCCATGCGCTCCGAGTACAGGCGGGCGTTGTCCAGGGCCAGGGCGGCCCGGCGGGACAGGTCCTCGGCCAGTTCCAGGATCTCCTGGCGGAAGTGGTCGTCCGAGGGCTTCCCGAGCGTCAGCATGCCGATCACACGGTTACGGGCGACCAGCGGAAGAACCACCGTCTCGCCGCCGACCGCCTGGGCCGTGGCGAGCGTCGTGCGGGTGGCCGTGCTCATGCTCAGCGGGGCGTCGTGCCGCAGGCTGCGGGTCGAGGTGCTGAGCGCGGCCTTGTGCCCCGCCTCCGCAGGGGCTGCCCAGACGCGGGCGCCCGGGGTCGGGACCGGATCCGGCGGGGCGATCTTCGATAGCAGGGCCTTGAGGCCGTCGATGAGGTCCTCGTCCTCGTGGAGCACGTACGAGAGGTACGGCTCGGAGGACTGGTCGGCGATCGTGTAGACGGCGCACCAGGTGGCCAGGGTCGGGACCGTCATCTGCGCCATGAGCGCCAGGGTCTGGTCCCGGTCGAGCGTGCCGGCCAGCAGGTCGGAGGCCTCGACGAGGAAGGACAGGGAGCCGCGGCGCAGGCGCTCCAGCTCGCCCAGGCGGGCGGACTCCACGGCCAGCGCGATGCGGTCGGCGGCGAACTGGAGGCGCAGGGCCTCCTCGTTCGAGTAGCGGCCCGCGCCCTCCGCCGCGACGCCGAGGGAGCCCGTGAGCCGGCCCTCGACCTTGAGCGGGACCGTCACGACCGAGCGCATCCCGGTGTCGGTGAGGAGCGGGACGGCGCCGGGAACGGCGGTCAGGTCCTCGTGCACGGCCGGCATGCGGGCTGAGCCGTAGCGTCCCGTTCCGGCTTCTACGGGGACCCGGGCGAAGCGCTGGCGGGCCGAGGGGAGGCCCGTCGTGGCGCGGACCTCCAGCTCCGTCTCGTCGTCCGTGGCCAGGAGGAGGAACGCGGCGTCGGCGTCGAGCATGTCGCGGGCGCGCTCGACCGTCCGCTGGAGGAGGCCGTCCAGGTCGTCGGGGGCGGGAGAGCCGATGAAGACCTCGAACGGGTCCGCGGTGCGGCTGTCGGAGGAGGCGTCGGAGACCGGGGCGCGGACCGGGGTCTGGAGGACGGCGCGCTCGTCGTCGCGGACGAGGAGGCAGACCGTGGACGGGTCGCCGTCGGTGTCGCGGACCCGCAGGTGCGAGGCGTAGACGGCGATGGTCCTGCCGTCCGCGCCGCGGATGCCGTAGCTGCCCTCCCAGCGGGAGAGCTGGAGGGCGTCGGCGATACCGGTGTTGGTGCCGGGGGTGTGCGGCCAGGCCACGAAGTCGGTGAACTGCTTCCCGGTGACCTGCTCCGCGGTGTGCCCGAAGACGTACGCGGCGTCGTCGTTCCACGCGCTGATCGCGCCGGCGCTGTCGATCTGGACGACGGCGACCCGGATCCGCTGGTCGGTGACCGGGAGGAGCGAGGTGGGCAGGACCGGGCCGGCGGAGCGGATGCCCACGGGCCGGTCGGGCAGGTCCAGCTGAAACCAGACGTGCTTGCGGGTGGGGGAGTACTCGACGCCCCAGCGGGAGGCCAGAGCGGCGCAGAGCAGCAGACCGCGGCCGTTCTCGCGGTCCGGGCTGCCGAAGTCGAGGGCGCTGCTCTGGAGCGGCACCTCGCGTTCCGGATAGTGGTCGGAGACCTCGACGCGGACGCCTTCCTCGGTGCGCAGGCACAGGACGTCCGCCGCCGTCCCCGCGTGGATGACGGCGTTGGTCACGAGCTCACTGGTGAGGACGACGGCGTCGTCGACGACATCGTTGTAGCCCCACCCCTGGAGCGTGTCCCGGACGAAGGCGCGGGCGGTCGCGACCGAGCGCCCGACCGGTTCGAAGGTGGCGGCCGCGCGCGCGGTGATCACAGCACTCCCCATATTGGTGTCTCGTCGCTTCCCCGAGTCCTGTGCCCGTTTATCGCCGCTTCGATTCGCTTGCCAGGCTAGACGTATCTCAAGCGTGCCGGGTACACGAGGGCCGAGTTCGGGACAAGTCGCCCCGGTGGTGGTGCGCGGGCGCACAAGTATGGACTCCCGGTGCAAGGGATGGGGGGCAACCGGAACAGGTTCCCCGCGGACCTGTTCCGGCCTGGTACGTTGCAACGATTTGACGTCCGCCCGGCCACCCGTTGACGGTGTGCTGTGGCGGTGAGCCAAAGTGGAACTGGGCAAGCTTCCGGATAGGCCCGAGTGAAACGGTCAACCCCTGCGGGAGGGACACGGTGGAGTCTGGCGTGGCGGCGCAGGGTTCGAAGGCGCGTACAAAAGGCGGACAGTCCGTGAAAAAGCAGCGCAATGGCACCGTCGAAGTGGACGCGGCAGCTCTGAACAGACTGCTCGCGGGCCTCGTGGCGATGCGCGACGGCAATTTCCGCAGGCGGCTCACCGTCTCGGGCGACGGCGTGATGACGGAGATCGCGGCGGTCTTCAACGAGGTCGCCGACCGGAATCTCCACCTCACCGGTGAGCTGGCGCGCGTACGTCGGGTGGTCGGGCGGGAGGGCAAGCTCACGGAGCGGCTGGAGACGGGCGCCTGTGAGGGTTCCTGGGCCGCCGCGATCGACGCCTCCAACGAGCTCGTCGATGATCTCGCGCGACCGGTCTCCGAGGTGGGCCGGGTCCTGTCGGCGGTCGCCGACGGTGATCTGGAGCAGCGGATGGAGCTGCGCTCGCACACGCAGGACGAGACGGTACGGCCGCTGCGCGGCGAGTTCCTGAAGGTCGCCCGTACGGTCAACAACCTGGTCGACCAGCTGTCGGTCTTCACCGAGCAGGTGACCCGGGTCGCCGTCGAGGTGGGCACCGAGGGCAAGCTCGGGGGCCAGGCGCAGGTGCGCGGGATGTCCGGGTCCTGGAAGGACCTCACGGACTCCGTGAACACCATGGCGTACCGGCTGACGGCCCAGGTGCGGGACATCGCGCTGGTGACGACCGCGGTCGCCAAGGGTGATCTGTCGCGGAAGGTCACCGTCCATGTGGCCGGTGAGATGCTCCAGCTGAAGAACACCGTCAACACGATGGTCGACCAGCTGTCCTCGTTCTCCTCCGAGGTGACGCGCGTCGCCCGTGAGGTGGGTACGGAGGGCGAGCTGGGCGGTCAGGCCACCGTGCCGGGTGTGGCCGGTGTGTGGAAGGACCTCACCGACTCCGTCAACACGATGGCGGGCAACCTCACCTCCCAGGTGCGCGGGATCGCGGAGGTGACGACGGCGGTCGCCAGCGGTGACCTGACGCAGAAGGTCACGGTGAGCGCGCGCGGCGAGGTCGCGCAGCTCGCCGAGACGATCAACCAGATGACCGAGACGCTGCGGACCTTCGCGGACGAAGTGACCCGCGTGGCGAGCGAGGTCGGTGGCGAGGGGCTCCTCGGCGGTCAGGCGCAGGTGCCCGGTGCCGCCGGGACGTGGAAGGACCTCACCGACTCGGTGAACACGGTCTTCCGGAACCTCACCACGCAGGTGCGCGACATCGCGCAGGTGACGACCGCGGTGGCCAGCGGCGACATGTCGCAGAAGGTCACGGTCGACGTGGCCGGCGAGATGCTGGAGCTGAAGAACACCGTCAACACGATGGTGGACCAGCTCCAGTCGTTCGGTTCCGAGGTGACCCGGGTGGCCCGGGAGGTCGGCGTCGAGGGCCGCCTCGGTGGCCAGGCGGAGGTGCCGGGTGCGGCGGGGACCTGGAAGGACCTCACCGACTCGGTGAACACCGCGTTCCGCAACCTGACCGGTCAGGTCCGGGACATCGCGCAGGTCACCACGGCGGTCGCCAACGGTGACCTGTCGCAGAAGGTCACCGTGGACGTGGCCGGCGAGATGCTGGAGCTGAAGAACACCGTCAACACGATGGTGGCGCAGCTCTCCAGCTTCGCCGACCAGGTGACGCGGATGGCCCGGGACGTGGGCACCGAGGGCCGCCTCGGCGGTCAGGCGCGCGTGGACGGCGTCTCGGGTACGTGGAAGGAGCTGACGGACTCCGTCAACTTCATGGCCGGGAACCTCACCTCCCAGGTGAGGCAGATCGCTCAGGTGACGACGGCGGTGGCGCGGGGCGACCTGTCGCAGAAGATCGACGTGGACGCCCGGGGCGAGATCCTGGAGCTGAAGAACACCATCAACACGATGGTCGACCAGCTCTCCGCCTTCGCCGACCAGGTCACCAGGGTGGCCCGCGAGGTGGGTACGGACGGTCGGCTCGGCGGCCAGGCGCAGGTGCCCGGTGTGGCCGGAGTGTGGCGCGATCTCACCGATTCGGTGAACGGGATGGCGGGGAACCTCACCGCTCAGGTCCGTAACATCGCGCAGGTCGCCACGGCGGTCGCGCGCGGTGACCTGTCGCAGAAGATCGACGTGGACGCCCGGGGCGAGATCCTGGAGCTGAAGAACACCCTCAACACGATGGTGGACCAGCTGTCCAACTTCGCGGAGCAGGTGACGCGGGTCGCCCGTGAGGTGGGTACGGAGGGCATCCTCGGCGGCCAGGCCGAGGTGCAGGGTGTGTCCGGTACGTGGAAGGACCTCACGCAGTCCGTCAACGGCATGGCGAACAACCTGACCCTCCAGGTCCGCAACATCGCCGAGGTCACCACCGCGGTCGCCAAGGGCGATCTCTCGAAGAAGATCACCGTCGACGCCAAGGGCGAGATCCTCGAACTGGTCACGACCGTCAACACGATGGTCGACCAGCTGCTGAACTTCGCCGACGAGGTGTCCCGGGTGGCCCGTGAGGTGGGGACCGAGGGGATCCTCGGTGGTCAGGCGCGGGTGCGCGGGGCGACCGGCATCTGGAAGGACCTCAGCGAGAACGTCAACCTGATGGCCAACAACCTGACCAGCCAGGTGCGCAACATCTCCCGGGTCTCCTCCGCGGTCGCCAACGGCGATCTGACGAAGAAGGTCACCGTGGAGGCGCGCGGCGAGGTCGCCGAGCTGGCCGACACGGTCAACACGATGGTGACGACGCTGTCCTCGTTCGCCGACGAGGTCACGCGGGTGGCCCGTGAGGTGGGTACGGAAGGCGAACTGGGCGGCCAGGCCCGGGTGCCGGGGGTCGCCGGTACGTGGAAGGACCTCACCGAGTCCGTGAACTCGATGGCCTCCAACCTGACGGGTCAGGTGCGGCAGATCGCCACGGTCACCACCGCCATCGCCAAGGGCGATCTGACCAAGAAGATCGACATCGACGCGCGCGGTGAGATCCAGGAGCTGAAGAACACCATCAACACGATGGTCGACCAGCTGTCCTCGTTCGCCGAGCAGGTGACCCGGGTGGCCCGCGAGGTGGGCACCGAGGGGCAGTTGGGCGGTCAGGCGCGGGTGCGGGACGTGGACGGCACCTGGCGCGACCTCACCGAGTCGGTGAACGAGATGGCCGGGAACCTGACCCGGCAGGTGCGCGCCATCGCGGCCGTCGCCACCGCGGTGACCCGCGGCGATCTGAACCTCAAGATCGATGTGGACGCGGCCGGGGAGATCCAGGTCCTCCAGGACAACATCAACACGATGATCGCGAACCTCCGCGACACGACCCTCGCCAACAAGGAGCAGGACTGGCTGAAGGGCAACCTCGCCCGGATCTCCGGTCTGATGCAGGGCCGCCGCGACCTGGACGACGTGGCCTCGCTGATCATGAGCGAGCTGACGCCGGTGGTCTCGGCGCAGCACGGTGCGTTCTTCCTGGCGATGGCCCCGGGCGACTCGGACGAGGTCGGTCCGGACAACGGCGAGGACGGCTCGTACGAGCTGCGGATGCGGGGGAGTTACGGCTACTCCGCAGGGTCGATGCCGACCTCGTTCCGGCCCGGTGAGACGCTCATCGGGACGGCGGCCGAGGAGAAGCGGACGATCCAGGTGGACAACGTGCCGCCGGGGTATCTGAAGATCTCCTCCGGTCTCGGGGAGGCCCCTCCGGCGCATGTGATCGTGCTGCCGGTGCTCTTCGAGGGCAAGGTCCTCGGCGTGATCGAGCTGGCCTCCTTCCAGCCGTTCACGCACATCCAGCGGGACTTCCTCAACCAGCTCGCCGAGATGATCGCGACGAGCGTCAACACGATCAGCGTCAATACCAAGACCGAGAAGCTGCTGGAGCAGTCGCAGGAGCTGACCGAGCAGCTGCGTGACCGCTCGCAGGAGTTGGAGAACCGGCAGAAGGCCCTCCAGGCGTCCAACGCCGAACTGGAGGAGAAGGCCGAGCTGCTGGCCCAGCAGAACCGCGACATCGAGGTGAAGAACACCGAGATCGAGGAGGCGCGGCAGGTTCTGGAGGAGCGCGCCGAGCAGCTCGCGGTCTCGATGCGCTACAAGTCCGAGTTCCTGGCGAACATGTCGCACGAGCTGCGCACCCCGCTCAACTCGCTGCTGATTCTGGCCAAGTTGCTGGCGGACAACGCCGAGGGCAATCTCTCGCCGAAGCAGGTGGAGTTCGCCGAGACGATCCACGGGGCCGGGTCCGACCTGCTCCAGCTGATCAACGACATCCTCGACCTCTCCAAGGTCGAGGCGGGCAAGATGGACGTCAGCCCGACCCGGATCGCACTGGTCCAGCTGGTCGACTACGTGGAGGCGACCTTCCGCCCGCTCACGGCGGAGAAGGGGCTCGACTTCTCCGTACGGGTGTCGCCGGAGTTGCCCGCGACGCTGCACACCGACGAGCAGCGGCTGCTCCAGGTGCTGCGCAACCTGCTGTCCAACGCGGTGAAGTTCACCGACACCGGTGCGGTGGAGCTGGTGATCCGGCCGGCCGGCGCCGATGTGCCGAACGCGATCCGGGAACATCTGCTGGAGGCGGGTTCGCTGCGGGACGCGGACGCCGATCTGATCGCGTTCTCGGTCACCGACACCGGGATCGGGATCGCGTCCAGCAAGATGCTGGTGATCTTCGAGGCGTTCAAGCAGGCGGACGGCACGACGAGCCGGAAGTACGGCGGCACGGGTCTCGGCCTCTCCATCAGCCGGGAGATCGCCCGGCTGCTCGGCGGCGAGATCCATGCGGCGAGCGAGCCCGGACGGGGCTCGACCTTCACCCTGTACCTGCCGTTGCACCGCGCCGAACTGCCGCCCCAGGGCTACCCCCCGGTGGGTTCCGGTTCCGCCGAGGTGCTGGGCGGCGCGGGCGAGATGGGGCAGGCGCAGTCGCCGCAGGGTCAGTCGGCTCCGTACGGCGACCCGGCCAACTCCGCCGGGGTGTTCCGCAGGCGGCGCAAGGCCCTGGGGGACGCGGCCCGCAAGCCCGCGCTGCCGGCCGGGCGCACGACGTCCGAGAGCACCCCGCAGCAGGAGGACCGGGTGCAGGGCGGCCAGGGCGGGAGCCAGGGGCAGGAGCAGGGCGCGGCGGTCGAACCGGCACCCCGGCGGACGTTCCGCTTCCGCGGCGAGAAGGTGCTCATCGTCGACGACGACATCCGTAACGTCTTCGCGCTCACCAGCGTGCTGGAGCAGCACGGGCTCTCCGTGCTGTACGCGGAGAACGGCCGTGAGGGCATCGAAGTCCTGGAGCAGCACGACGATGTGACGGTCGTGCTGATGGACATCATGATGCCCGAGATGGACGGGTACGCGACGACGACCGCGATCCGGCGGATGCCGCAGTTCGCCGGGCTGCCGATCGTCGCGCTCACCGCGAAGGCGATGAAGGGCGACCGGGAGAAGGCGATCGATTGCGGAGCTTCCGACTATGTGACGAAGCCGGTCGATCCTGATCATCTGCTTGCGGTGATGGAGCAGTGGATGCACGGAGAGTGATCGAGGATTGAACGAACTGGCGTGAGTTGTTGACCGACTGTGCTCGAACGGGTGTGAACGCGCTGCATTCGGGGAACCTTCTGGTCTCCCACCGCGTTTGCGGTATGTGCACAGTGACATCGCGGTGACAGGGTGTGGTGACGGGCGGGGTGCGGCTACCATGACCGGCACAAGGACGGACGGCGTAAGGGAGTCGTCCCCTGGGGCGGCACCCGGTGCATTTCCGGGGCGAGGAGGGCGGGCCATGGTGCAGAAGGCCAAGATCCTCCTGGTCGATGACCGGCCGGAGAATCTGCTGGCGCTGGAGGCCATCCTCTCTGCGCTCGATCAGACACTGGTCCGGGCATCGTCAGGGGAGGAGGCGCTCAAAGCGCTGCTCACGGACGACTTCGCGGTCATTCTGCTGGACGTCCAGATGCCGGGCATGGACGGTTTCGAGACCGCCGCCCACATCAAGCGGCGGGAGCGGACCCGGGACATCCCGATCATCTTCCTCACCGCGATCAACCACGGTCCGCACCACACCTTCCGCGGGTACGCGGCCGGTGCGGTGGACTACATCTCCAAGCCGTTCGACCCGTGGGTGCTGCGGGCCAAGGTCTCGGTCTTCGTCGAGCTGTACATGAAGAACTGCAAGCTCCGTGAGCAGGCGGCTCTGCTGCGGCTCCAGTTGGAGGGTGACGGCCACGCGGGCGGCGAGCACGAGAAGGAGCCGGCCGGTCTGCTGGCCGAACTCTCCGCACGGCTCGCGGCGGTCGAGGAGCAGGCGGAAGCGCTCTCCAAGCAGCTCGACGACGAATCCGCGGACGCGGCCGCGGTCGCCACCGCCGCCCACCTGGAGCGCAAGCTGACCGGTCTGCGCCGCGCGCTCGACGCGCTGGAGCCGGGCACCGGCGGAGGCGCGGGCGTCCTGCCCGCACAGGGCTGACCTCTCGGTCCCCTGCTGTGAGGCGGCGTCAGTTCCCGGCCGTCCGGAGGCGACACGGACGGGTGAACCACTAGGCGAACGTGTTCACGGGCGACGACAGCGGTAACCTCGGCACCATGGCCTCACGTACGTCCGGCAAGGGTTCCCAGGGCACGGCGGGCACCGCCAAGCGCGTCGGCCGTACGCCGGGCCCGGCGAAGAAAGCCGCGCCCGCCAAGAAGACCGCACCGAAGAAGTCGGCGGCTCCCGCCAAGAAGGCTCCCGCGAAGAAGGCGGCGGCCAGGAAGCCCGCGCCCAAACCCGCGCCGTCACCCACCGGGGGCGTCTACCGGCTGGTGCGCGCGGTCTGGCTCGGTACGGCACACGGGGTCGGCGCGGTGTTCCGCTCGATAGGGCGTGGCGCCAAGGGACTTGACCCCGCCCACCGCAAGGACGGGCTCGCCCTGCTGCTGCTCGGCCTGGCGCTGATCGTCGCCGCGGGCACCTGGTCCAATCTCCAGGGACCGGTCGGCGACCTGGTCGAGATGCTGGTGACCGGCGCCTTCGGCCGGCTCGATCTGCTCGCGCCGATACTGCTGGGCGCGATGGCGGTGCGGCTCATCCTGTATCCGGAGCGGCCCGAGGCCAACGGCCGTATCGTCATCGGGCTGTCCGCGCTGGTCATCGGGGTCCTCGGCCAGGTCCACATCGCCTGCGGGGCGCCGGGCCGGGACGCGGGCACCGAGGCCATGCAGGACGCGGGCGGGCTGGTCGGCTGGGCCACGTCGAAGCCGCTGATCTTCATGATGGGCGAGGTGCTCGCCGTACCGCTGCTGGTGCTGCTGACCGTGTTCGGGCTCCTCGTCGTCACCGCCACCCCCGTCAACGCCATTCCGCGGCGGCTGCGTCAGCTCGGCGTCCGCCTCGGCATCGTCGAACCCACCCCCGAGGAGATCGAGGGGTACGAGGACGACGACGAGCGCTACGACGAACAGTGGCGTGAGGCGCTGCCCGAGCGGACCCGCCGGCGCGGCACACGGCGTACGGACGCGGACCCGGTCCACGGCCACGACCAGGCCGAGGAGGAGGCGCTCACCAAGCGTCGCAGGACCCGCAGGCCCTCCGCACAGCCCGCGATGAACCGGCCGCTGGACGCGGTGGACGTCGCTGCCGCCGCCGCTGCCGCGCTCGACGGGGCCGTGCTCAACGGCATGCCGCCCTCGCCGGTCGTCGCCGATCTGACCCAGGGCGTCTCCGCGGACCGGGAGCGTACCGGGACGCCCGTGCCCGGGGCCCGGGAGGCCGAGGGGGAGGAGCGCCCGAAGCCCGGAGTCCGGAAGTCCTCGCCCGCGCCCGAGGGCGGCGACGACGCGACTGGCGGTGACCCTTCCGGTGCCGCCTCCGACCGGTCCGGCGCCGTACCCGATCTCACCAAGCCCGCACCGGAGCGCTCCGAGGGCCTGCCCGCCCGTGCCGAACAGCTCCAGCTGTCCGGCGACATCACGTACTCGCTGCCCTCGCTCGACCTGCTGGAGCGCGGCGGACCGGGCAAGACTCGCAGCGCCGCCAACGACGCGGTCGTGGCCTCGCTGACCAACGTCTTCTCCGAGTTCAAGGTCGACGCCGCGGTCACCGGCTTCACCCGGGGCCCGACGGTCACCCGTTACGAGATCGAGCTCGGCCCCGCCGTGAAGGTCGAGAAGATCACGGCCCTGGCCAAGAACATCGCGTACGCCGTGGCCAGCCCGGACGTACGGATCATCTCGCCGATCCCGGGCAAGTCGGCCGTCGGCATCGAGATCCCCAACTCCGACCGCGAGATGGTCAACCTCGGTGATGTGCTGCGCCTCGCGGACGCCGCCGAGGACGACCACCCGATGCTCGTGGCGCTCGGCAAGAACGTCGAGGGCGGCTACGAGATGGCCAACCTCGCCAAGATGCCGCACGTCCTGGTCGCCGGCGCCACCGGATCCGGCAAGTCGTCCTGCATCAACTGTCTGATCACCTCGATCATGGTGCGGGCCACCCCGGACGACGTGCGGATGGTCCTCGTCGACCCCAAGCGCGTCGAGCTCACCGCGTACGAGGGCATCCCGCACCTGATCACCCCGATCATCACCAACCCCAAGAAGGCCGCCGAGGCGCTTCAGTGGGTCGTGCGCGAGATGGACCTGCGCTACGACGACCTCGCCAACTTCGGCTACCGGCACATCGACGACTTCAACCACGCGGTGCGCAACGGCAAGTGCAAGGCGCCCGAGGGCAGCGAGCGCGAGCTGTCCCCGTACCCGTATCTGCTGGTGATCGTCGACGAGCTGGCCGACCTGATGATGGTCGCCCCGCGCGACGTCGAGGATTCGATCGTCCGCATCACCCAGCTCGCCCGCGCGGCGGGCATCCACCTGGTGCTCGCCACCCAGCGGCCCTCGGTCGACGTGGTGACCGGCCTGATCAAGGCGAACGTGCCCTCCCGGCTCGCCTTCGCCACCTCGTCGCTCGCCGACAGCCGCGTCATCCTCGACCAGCCCGGCGCCGAGAAGCTCATCGGCAAGGGCGACGGGCTCTTCCTCCCGATGGGCGCCAACAAACCCACCCGCATGCAGGGCGCCTTCGTCACCGAGGACGAGGTCGCCGCCGTCGTCCAGCACTGCAAGGACCAGATGGCCCCGGTCTTCCGGGACGACGTCGTCGTCGGTACGAAGCAGAAGAAGGAGATCGACGAGGACATCGGCGACGACCTGGACCTGCTCTGCCAGGCCGCCGAGCTGGTCGTCTCCACCCAGTTCGGATCGACCTCGATGCTCCAGCGCAAGCTGCGGGTCGGCTTCGCCAAGGCGGGCCGGCTGATGGACCTGATGGAGTCCCGCTCCATCGTCGGACCCAGCGAGGGATCCAAGGCGCGGGACGTCCTCGTGAAACCCGACGAGCTCGACGGGGTGTTGGCCGTCATCCGCGGGGAATCCGCTCCATAACGGAATCCGCTCCGTAAAGGTTTTGTGGGCAACCGTTTCGTACGGTCGTACGTCCAGTTGAAGGGAGGGACGGAACCGTGCTCCTCCCCGCAGCTCGCACCGTCACCACCCTCCCACCCCCGTTCGGCCCACTACAGGTTGCCCAGTCCTCGATCGGGGCTGTCCTTCGCCCCCGCTCCGCACCGGAGCCGGAGGCGCGGACGTCCGGCGAACCCGATGGCGTACAAAGTCGTCCCTCCCGGTTGCCCCACCCTTTCGCACCCCCCCTAGACTGAACATCCAGCAGGTGGCTCACGCTCGAAAGGCGCCCCCGTGTCCATCGGCAACTCCCCCGAAGACGACCGGCCTTCGATCGGTCGTGCCCTTCAGCAGGCTCGCATCGCCGCAGGTCTGACGGTCGAGGAAGTCAGCAGCTCCACCCGGGTGCGCATCCCCATCGTGCACGCGATCGAGCAGGACGACTTCTCCCGCTGCGGCGGCGACGTCTACGCCCGCGGCCACATCCGCACGCTCGCCCGTGCCGTCGGTCTCGATCCGGAACCGCTGGTCGAGGAGTACGACGCCGATCACGGCGGCCGTCCCGCCCCGACCCCCGCGGCGCCGCTGTTCGAAGCGGAACGCATCCGCTCCGAACCCCGGCGGCCCAACTGGACCGCTGCCATGGTCGCGGCCATCGTCGCCGTCGTCGGGTTCGTCGGCTTCACGCTCTTCAGCGGCGAGGACGAACCCTCCAGCACCTCCCAGCTCGCGGAGGGCTCCAAGCCCGACAAGACCGCGGCCAAGCCCACCACCACCAAGCCCTCCGACCCGAAGCCCGTGCCCTCCGAGAGCGCCATCGCCGCCGCCCCCCGGGACAAGGTGACGGTCAAGCTCAGCGCGGACCGGGACAAGAGCTGGGTCTCGGTCAAGGACCACAACGGACGGCGGCTCTTCGACGGGCTGCTGCTCCAGGGCGAGTCCAAGACCTTCCAGGACAAGGAGCGCATCGACCTCGTCCTGGGCAATGCCGGGGCGATCGACCTCTTCGTCAACGGCAAGCAGGTCGAGGACCGCTTCGGTCCCGGCCAGGTCGAACGGCTCTCCTACACCAAGGGTGACCCCGAGGCCGGCTGACCCGCCGCCCTCGATTCCCCTGCCGCGTCCCGACGGGCGCCCGGCCTCGCGCCGGGCGCCCGTCGGCGTTCCCCGCCCCGTCCGGTTGCTACGGGGAGTAGCAGCGACAAGGGCAGGCAACCCTGCACGGCAGGGCGGTCGCCGGGACAAAGTAGTCTTGAGTCCATGCCCGAACGCCGTACCGTCGCCCTTGTCACTCTTGGCTGCGCCCGTAACGAGGTGGACTCGGAGGAGCTTGCAGGCCGCTTGGCAGCGGACGGCTGGGACCTCGTCGAGGACGCCTCGGACGCGGATGTCGCAGTCGTCAACACCTGTGGGTTCGTCGAAGCCGCCAAGAAGGACTCCGTCGACGCCCTGCTCGAAGCCAACGATCTGAAGGACCACGGCCGCACCCAGGCCGTCGTCGCCGTCGGCTGCATGGCCGAGCGCTACGGCAAGGACCTCGCCGAGGCCCTGCCGGAGGCGGACGGCGTCCTCGGATTCGACGACTACGCCGACATCTCCGACCGGCTCCAGACCATCCTCAATGGCGGCATCCACGCCTCGCACACCCCGCGCGACCGCCGCAAGCTGCTGCCGATCAGCCCCGCCGAGCGGCAGGACGCCGCCGTGGCACTGCCCGGCCACGCCCAGGAGACGCCCGCCCCGGCCCCCGAGGACCTCCCCGAAGGCGTCGCCCCGGTCTCCGGACCGCGGGCACCGCTGCGCCGCCGGCTCGGCACCAGCCCCGTCGCCTCGGTCAAGCTCGCCTCCGGCTGCGACCGCCGCTGCTCCTTCTGCGCCATCCCCTCCTTCCGCGGTTCCTTCATCTCGCGGCGGCCCTCGGACGTGCTCCAGGAGACCCGCTGGCTGGCCGAACAGGGCGTCAAGGAGGTCATGCTCGTCTCCGAGAACAACACCTCCTACGGCAAGGACCTCGGCGACATCCGCCTCCTGGAGACCCTGCTGCCCGAGCTGGCCGACGTGGACGGCATCGAGCGCATCCGCGTCAGCTACCTCCAGCCCGCCGAGATGCGCCCCGGCCTCATCGACGTCCTCACCTCGACGCCGAAGGTCGCCCCGTACTTCGACCTCTCCTTCCAGCACTCCTCCCCGAGTGTGCTGCGCACGATGCGCCGCTTCGGCGACACCGACCGCTTCCTGGAGCTCCTGGACACCATCCGGAGCAAGGCGCCCCAGGCCGGCGCCCGCTCCAACTTCATCGTCGGCTTCCCCGGCGAGACCGAGGCGGACCTCGCCGAGCTGGAACGCTTCCTCACCGGCGCCCGCCTGGACGCGATCGGCGTCTTCGGCTACTCCGACGAGGAGGGCACCGAGGCGGTCGGCTACGAGAACAAGCTGGACGCCGACGTCATCGCGGAGCGCCTCGCCCACATCTCCCAGCTGGCCGAGGAGCTGACCTCGCAGCGGGCCGAGGAGCGCGTCGGCGAGACCCTCCAGGTGCTCGTGGAGTCCATCGAGTCCGAGGACGACGGCGAGGTCGCGATCGGGCGCGCGGCCCATCAGGCCCCCGAAACGGACGGCCAGGTGGTCTTCACCACACGCGAGGGACTCGTGCCGGGCCGTATGGTCGAGGCAAAGGCAGTGGGCACCGAGGGCGTCGACCTGGTGGCCGAACACCACGAGCTTGCGGAGGCAGCCAGATGACGGGAGTCCCGGCATCCGCGGCAGGCGGCTCCGGCGCGAAGCCGGTCCGCGGCGGCAAGCTGGGGACTGCGGCCGTCAATCAGGCCAGCCTGTGGAACATCGCCAACATCCTGACCATGGTGCGACTGCTGCTCGTGCCCGGCTTCGTCCTGCTGCTGTTCCACAACGGCGGCTACGACCCGGCCTGGCGCTCCTTCGCCTGGGCGGCCTTCGCCATCGCCATGATCACCGACCTGTTCGACGGCCATCTGGCGCGGACGTACAACCTGGTCACGGACTTCGGGAAGATCGCCGACCCGATCGCCGACAAGGCGATCATGGGCGCGGCGCTGGTCTCGCTCTCCGTCCTCGGCGATCTGCCCTGGTGGATCACCGGTGTGATCATCGCGCGTGAGCTGGGCATCACGCTGATGCGGTTCTGGGTGATCCGCCATGCCGTGATCCCGGCCAGCCGGGGCGGCAAGCTGAAGACGCTCGCGCAGGGGACTGCGGTCGGGATGTACGTCCTGGCGCTCACCGGACCCCTGGCGACCTTGCGCTTCTGGATGATGATGGTCGCCGTCGTGCTGACGGTCGTCACCGGACTCGATTACGTACGCCAGGCCGTCGTCCTGCGCCGCAAGGGCCTCGCGGCGGAGCGCGCCGCCGCGGTCGAGCGGGCGGCGGAGGCCACGGAGGCCCTGCAGGCCGCGGCCGGGGCCACGGTCGGTGGCGTAGTCGGCGGCACGGCCGACGGGGCGGTCGGCGCGGGTTCCACCGCCGGCGCCGTGGCCGGTGTGACAGACGTACGCGGTGGTGTCACCGACGTACGCGGTGGTGGGACGGGTCCACGCGGTACGGCCGGGGCACGCGACGCCGCGGAGGCCGAGCGGTGACAGCCGCTGCCCGGGTGCTCCGGCTTCTCGGGGCGCGGGGCGAGACGCTCGCCGTCGCGGAATCGCTGACTGGCGGCCTGGTCGCCGCCGACCTGACCTCCGTACCCGGAGCCTCGCGGTCCTTCAAAGGCTCGGTGACGGCCTACGCCACCCCTCTGAAGCGGCACCTCCTGGGCGTCGACGCGACCCTTCTGGAGGAGCGCGGCGCGGTGGACCCCGAGGTCGCGTTGCAGATGGCGGCCGGTGTGCGCCGGGCGCTCGACGCGGACTGGGGTGTTTCCACCACGGGCGTCGCGGGACCGGAACCCCAGGACGGGCAGCCCGTCGGCACCGTCTACGTGGCCGTCGCAGGACCCTCCGGCGTCGAGAAAGTGACGGCTCTGCGGTTGAATGGTGAGAGGGCGGATATCCGTAGTGAGAGTGTGCGAAGCGTCCTCGAACTGCTCGCGAGCGAACTCGGTGGGAATGCGCGGGCACAGGATACGGAACAACACGGGGGGAATTGATGTTTGCAGCCCTGAGTGAACACGACATCGCTCCCCGCACGGCCGCAGCACAAGGCGGTACGGTAGGGCGTGAAGGATGCGGCTACGCGGTCCGAGGAGGGAGCCACCGATGATTCTGCTCCGTCGCCTGCTGGGTGACGTGCTGCGTCGGCAGCGCCAGCGCCAAGGCCGTACTCTGCGCGAAGTCTCCTCGTCCGCCCGGGTCTCGCTCGGTTATCTCTCCGAGGTGGAGCGGGGGCAGAAGGAGGCATCCTCCGAGCTGCTCTCCGCGATTTGCGACGCGCTTGACGTACGGATGTCCGAGCTCATGCGAGAGGTGAGCGACGAGCTCTCGCTCGCGGAGCTGGCCGAGTCGGCAGCTGCCAGTGATCCGGTCCCAGTACCGGTTCGTCCCATGCTCAATTCCGTCTCCGTCTCGTCGGTGGCAGGTGTGCCGTCGGGACGCGTGACCATCAAGGCGCCCGCGGAAGCGGTGGACGTCGTCGCCGCCTGATCCGCGCGGCACTGAGTTCGACCGGAGTCCCGGTCGGCCCCCACCGGGGTCGGCCGGGACTTTTGCGTGGGGTGTGTGAGCCGGGAGTCAGTGGGCACACGGAGGACAAGGCCCGCATGACCGTTTTGGTTCAAATGTGCCATCGTGGGTGATGCACCGAGACGGTCAGTGAAAGCTGACGGATGGGAGTAGCGCACATGTCTGTGGTCAAGAGCACGTTGTCCGAGGGCGACCTCAAGGTCGTGGGAACGGCGCTGCAAGGCGCTCTGGTCGACCTCGTCGACCTCTCCCTCGTCGCCAAGCAGGTCCACTGGAACGTGGTCGGTCCGCGCTTCCGCTCCGTGCACCTTCAGCTCGACGACGTCGTCACCACGGCCCGGCAGCACTCCGACACGGTGGCCGAGCGCGCCTCGGCGGTCGGGGTCAACCCGGACGGCCGCGCCGGCACCGTGGCCAAGGAGACGGCCATCGCGTCCGTGCCCGAGGGCTGGATCAAGGACACCGACGCGGTGAGGATCCTGGTCGACGCGCTCGGCGTGGTCATCGGCCGGATGCGGGAGCGCATCGAGGCCACCGACGAGCCGGACCCCGTGACCCAGGACCTGCTGATCGCGCTGACGGCGGAGCTCGAGAAGCACGCCTGGATGTTCCAGGCCGAAAGCGCCTGACCGGCGGCCGCCGGACGACCGGCGACAACGACGTGACACGTCTGACGATCGAAGGAGCGACATCATGAGCGACGGAGCCATGGACAAGCTGAAGGGCAAGGGCAAGGAAGCGGTCGGCAAGCTCACCGGCGACCGCCGCAAGGAGGCCGAGGGCAAGGCCGACCAGGCCAAGGGCGGAGCCAAGGACGCAACCGACGGGCTCGGTGAGCGCGCCAAGGGCGTCAAGGACTCCCTCGGCCGGGACGACGACAAGTAGTCCCGCGGCTCAGGCCGCCCAGGGTTTTGGTGCCCCCGCCGTTTCGGCGGGGGCACTCCTGTGTGGGTGGCTCCTCGGTCGGACGTTCTGGATGCACTGCCGTCGCTGCCAGGGGAAACTGCCGAAAAGGACCCCGGCCGCAGGAGGCAGCGATGATACGGCGATGGATGCCGGCGCTGGTCTTCGGTGGGCTGTGGTGGTGGGCGGTGCTCCGGCTGGTGCTGCGGCCGGACCAGGCGGGGCTGGTGGAGGGTGCGGTGGCGGC
>NZ_QWFA01000124.1 GCF_003501885.1 Streptomyces globisporus | reverse complement strand
AGTTGCCCTGCTTCTGGAAGACCTTCGCCTGCTGCTCGGGCGCGGTCAGCCACTCGATCAGCTTGTACGCCTCCTCCTTGTGCTTGGCCGCACGCGGGATGGAGAGGTACGAACCGCCCCAGTTGCCGGCGCCGCCGGGCAGCTTGGCGATGTCCCACTTGCCCTGGCCGCCGTCACCGGCCTGGCCCTTGATGTAGCCGAGCATCCAGGCCGGGCAGGGGATGGTGGCGAAGGAACCGGCGGCGAACGCCTGGTTCCACTGCGGGGACCACTGGTCGAGCTTGGCGCTCAGGCCTGCCTCGGCCGCCTCCACGGAGGTGTCCCAGGCCTCCTTGACCGCCGGGTTCTTGTCGTAGATCAGCTCGCCGGAGGCGTCGTAGTAGCGCTCCTTCTCCTGGCCGATCATGATCCCGTAGAGCGAGCCGACGCTGTCCAGCCAGGCGCTCTTGGCGGGGGCCTTCTTCTTGTACTCCTTGCCCAGCTCCAGGTAGCCGTCCCACGTGGCCCATCTCGATGCGAGTTCCTCGCGGTCCGTGGGCAGGCCGGCCTCCTTGAACAGGTCCGTGCGGTAGCACATCGCCTCGGGGCCGACGTCCGTGCCGAGGCCGAGGATCTTGCCGTCCTTGGTGGTCGCCGCCGACCACTTGGCCTCGGCGAACTCGCCCTTGAGCTTGTCGGCCCCGAACTCCTTCAGGTCCTGGAACTTGTCGGACTGCTGCTGGGTGACCGACGCGATGCGGCCCACCTCCACGCCCTGCACGTCCGCCAGGCCGCCGCCGCCCGCGAGCCGGGTCTGGAGCGACTTCCAGTAGTCCGCCTCGTCCTGGGTGTCGCTCTGCTTGATCGTGATGTTCGGGTTGAGCTTCTGGTACTCCTCGTAGAGCCCGGCCTCCTTGAAGCCGAAGGACCCGAAGAGGTCGACGTTGAGCGTGACCTTTCCGCCCGCGCTGTCGGAGGAGTCCGACGAGTCGCTGGATCCACAGGCGGCGAGGAGGGCCCCGGCGAGGACGACCGCGCCGAGGCGGGCGGTGGCTCTCTTGGCGGCTCGGGCGATGGGCATGGGAAGCCTCCCTTGGCTTCGGGATGAACCGAGCGCCTTGAGAGCGCTCTCAAAACCTGCGTCTGGAGCGTCTCCCACCACCTCCGCCCCGTCAAGACTCGAACGCATAACAGCTTGGGGTTACATCGAACGTCCGCCCAACTGCCTTCTGTGTGCGTTCTCTTGACACTCACGTTTCAGGAGTTTTACGTTCCTTGGCACTTGAGAGCGCTCTCGAACGCGCTCTTCGCCCCCCATGATCGAGGTGCTGCTCGTGCTGACCTCCCTCTCCGGACTCGTTTCCCGAGTCACCCCCAGACCCGCGGCCGCGACGCTCCTCGCGATCGCCGTGGCCGCCGTGGGCCTGGGCCCCGCCGCTTCCCCCGCTGCCGCCGCAACCATCCCCGCCGGCGCCGGCAGCTACACCGACGCGCGCCCGGCCGGCACCCAGGGGCCGACCACCAACACCGGGGCGCCCGTCACCCCGAAGCTCACCAGTGCCGTGCGGGACAAGCCGGTCCCGACCAACGACTGGTGGTCCTCGCTGGCCTTCCAGCGCTACGGCGACAACCCGTACAGCACCCCCATGTACGGTCACCCGCTCACGTACCAGGCCAAGGCCTCCGGCCTGGAGGTCGGCTACCCGACCACGCCCGCGATCGTCGGCGACGGCCGCCAGTACGAGTACGCCCACAAGGCCGACCTCACCGTCGGGCTCTCCGGGCTGAACTCACCCGACACCAAGGCCGACGCCTGGTCCGACTGGACCGTCACGCCCTACTGGGCCGACGGATCGCGCACCTTCCGGGCCACCATCGGCCACGGCATGCCCTTCGTGTACGCCAAGGGCTCCGGCGGCGACGCCCGCATCACCACTGCTGCCGCGCCCACCGTCTTCTCCGACCAGGGCAACGTCCTCGGCATCACCGTCGCCGGGCACCACTACGCGCTCTTCGCGCCGACCGGCAGCGACTGGAACATCTCCGGGTCCACGATCACCGCCGGGCTCGGCTCCAAGGACTACTTCTCGCTCGCCGTGCTGCCCTCCACGGACGCGCTCGCCACCTACAGGAAGTACGCCTTCAGCTTCGTCACCGGCTCCCAGGTGGCCTGGCAGACCACCGGCGGGAACGTACGGGCGACCTACAGCCTGACCACCGAGGCCAAGGAGGGCACCGAGCGCGGCACGCTCCAGGCCCTCTACCGCCACCAGTGGCTGCACACCTCCGACGCGCTGACCCCGTACACGTACCTCTCGCCGCGCGGCACGATGAAGGTGCGCGAGTCCGCCACCTTCACCACCAGCCAGAAGAACAACGGCGTCGTGCCCGCGCTGCCCGCCTCCAGCGGCGTCGACAAGGCCCGGCTGACCGGCTACCTCAACGAGGTCGCGAACGCCTCAGACCCGTTCTCCGGCGCCTCGGACACCTACTGGACCGGCAAGGCGCTCGGCCGCCTCGCCCAGCTGGTGCCCGTCGCCGACCAGATCGGCGAGAGCGCCACCCGCGACAAGCTCCTCGGCCTGATGAAGGGCCGGCTCCAGGAGTGGTTCACGGCGGGCGGGGCCAGTGAGTTCAGCTACGACAAGGACTGGAAGACCCTCACCGGCTACCCGGCCTCGTACGGCAGCGACACCGAGCTCAACGACCACCACTTCCACTACAGCTACTACGTCTACGCGGCGGCGATCATCGCCCAGTACGACCAGGCCTGGGCCGCCGACTCGGCCTGGGGCACGATGATCAAGCACCTGATCCGGGACACCGCCAACCCCAGCCGCACCGACTCCGCCTACCCCTTCCTGCGCGGCTTCGACGTCTACGCGGGCCACAGCTGGGCCTCCGGCCACCAGGGCTTCGCGGCGGGCAACAACCAGGAGTCGTCCTCGGAGTCGATCAACCTGAGCGCCGGTCTGGTGCTCTGGGGCTCGGCCACCGGTGACACCGCCCTGCGGGACCTCGGCAGCTATCTGCTGACCACCGAGTCCGAGGCCATCACCCAGTACTGGTTCGACGCCTCGCAGCAGGTCTTCCCCGCCTCCTTCGGCCACGACACGGTCGGCATGGTCTGGGGCAGCGGCGGCGCGTACTCCACCTGGTGGACCGCCAACCCGGAGGAGATCCACGGCATCAACGTCCTCCCGGTGACCGGTGGTTCGCTGCACCTCGCCCGCGAGAAGGCCGCCATCAAGCGGAACATCGCCGAGATGGAGCGCGAGAACGGCGGGCCCGCCCAGGAGTGGCGCGACCTGCTCTGGGAGTTCGAGTCGCTGTCCGACCCGGCGTCCGCGAAGGCCAAGTGGGACGGGGTGAACGGGAACTACACCCCCGAGCAGGGTGAGTCCAAGGCGCACACCTACCACTGGATCAACACCCTCGCGGCGGTGGGCGCCCCCGACATGACGGTCAGCGGCTCCATCCCGACCTCCGCCGTCTTCTCCAAGAACGGGACGCGCACCTACACCGCGCACAACCACGGCTCCAGCGCCCGTACGGTGACCTTCTCCGACGGCAAGACCCTGTCCGTGCCCGCCCGTTCGACGGCCACGAGCACCGGGCCCGGCGGCACCGATCCCGACCCGGAGGAGCCCGGGGAACCCGGCACCGGGAACACCTTCCGCCTCAAGACCGGCGGCGTCCTCACCACCGCCACCACGGACCCGGCGGGCGCGGACACCATCGCCTCGGCCGACGGCGTCAACCGGGACGGCACCCCGTACCGTCCGACCGTCTACGAGGTGAAGAAGGTCAACGGCAAGGTCACCGCCGGGGCCGCCACCGCGTTCCGCCTCCGGGTGGACGCGGGTACGAAGGTCGGGCTCGCCCCGCAGGTCCGGGTCAGCTACGACCTGACCGGCGACGGCAGCTTCGACCGCACCGAGACCTTCCGCTACTTCGCGACCGATCCGGTGGGCGGGTGGGAGGAGTACACGCAGGCGGTCGGTGCGCAGGCGACCACCGGCAGCCTGGGCGAGCTGAAGAACGGCACGGTCCGGCTGGAGATCTGGAACGCGCTCGGCAACGGCACGTCCCAGGTGCAGACCGGCACGGACGCGGCGGTGCTGCGGATTCCGTACCAGTGACCGTTGCCGGTCCTCGGCCTGTCGACGACCGGCCGAGGACCGGTGGACGGTGATCCGTACCGGCCGACCACTGGGGGACGGCCGGTACGGGTGGCACAGGACGCGGCGGGTCTCCGGCTCCTCAGGCGGAGGCCCGCCGTACGTGTGCGCGGGGCCGGGACCGGGGGCGGCCCTGCTTCAGGCGGAGGCCCGCCGTACCAGCGTGACCGGGGTGATCACCGACTCCGGGACGTCGCCGCTGCCCGTACGCTCCCGGTCCAGGGCGCGCAGCAGCAGGCGGGCCATCAGCCGCCCCTGCCCCTCGATCTCCTGGCCGACGGTCGTCAGGGGCGGATCGGTCTCCGAGGCCACCGAGTCCATGTCGTCGAACCCCACCAGCGCCACCTGCTCCGGCACGGAGATCCCCCGCTCGCGCAGGACCCGCAGGGCGCCCGAGGCCATCAGGTCGTTGGCGACGAACACCGCGTCCAGGTCGGGCCGCCTCTCCAGCAGCTCCGCCATCGCCCGGGCCCCGCTCTCCACGGTGAACGCCCCGTCGGCGACGAGCGTCGGGTCAACGTCCAGCAGCACGTCCCGGTAGCCGTCCAGCCGGTCCATCGCGGAGGTCTGGTCGGCGGGCCCGGCGATGTGCGCGATGCGCCGGCGCCCCAGGTCCCGCAGATACTGCACGGCCAGCCGCGCCCCGCCCCGGTTGTCCGCGTCGACGTACGGGACGGCCTGGTCGCCCGGGTCGGCGGTCCAGCTGGGCCGCCCGCCGTACACCGCCGGAATGCCCGCCCGCCGGGTGATCGCGGGCACCGGGTCGTCGGTGTGCAGCGAGAACGCGAGCGCCCCGTCGACATGGCCGCCGGCCAGATACCGGGCTATCCGGTCGAAGTCCCCGGGCCCCTCCACCAGCAGCAGGACGAGCTGGGTGTCGTGGGCGGTGAGCTCCTTGCTGATGCCCCGGATCTGCTGGGAGAAGAAGGGGTCCGAGAAGAACCGGGTCTCCGGCTCCGCGATGACCACGGCCACCGCTCCGGTGCGCCGCGTGACGAGGGTCCGCGCCGCGTGGTTCGGGATGTAGCCCAGCTCCTCGACGGCCTTGAGCACCTTGTCCACGAGCGGCTTGCGGACGCCGTCGCCCCCGTTGACGACCCGCGAGGCGGTGGCCCGCGACACCCCCGCGCGTGCCGCGACGGCTTCCAGGGTGGGCCGGGACCCGGGGGACTGCTCGGGCAAGGCGGTCGCTCCTTGTCGACGGGGCGGCGATACGCGGGCCGGTGCGTGCGTCTGCGTGCGTCTGCGTCTGCGCGTACGTGTGCGTGGTGCGTGCTCGGTGTCGCCGCCGGATCGTCTACAGCCTAGCGCCGGGCGCCGACAGCGTTGAGAGCGCTCCCAGGGGCGAGGGCCCCTACCCCACGCGCGAGGCGGCGGGGCCGGCCCCTCCTCGGGGTCGGGCCCGCCGCCGTTCGGGGGCGTACGCCGGTCTGCGTCACATGATGCGGTACGCCAGGTAGTACGCGGACAGCTGCTCGTGGTAGGCCGGGTCCTCGGTCTGGGCGTGGCGGTCGAACTCCGGGGAGTCCTTGACCTGTTCCCTGGTGAGGTCGACGTAGACCTTCCGGTCCTCCGTGTCGATGCGCTTCACCGTGCCGGCCGGCAGCAGGACGTCCTTGCCGAAGATCCATACTCCGATGTCGACGAGCAGATAGGCCGAGCCCACCTCGTCGGAATACTTGTCGACCTTTCCGATGCTGCCGTCGGTCGCCTCGACCGCATAGCCGGTCAGATCGATTCCCGGCGTATGACCGCTCGACGGCTGGTAGCCCCACAGGGAGTCGCTCATTGTGGCTCCTTTCGCGAAGGTCGCCTCGCCTATTCTTGCGGTGCTTCCTCGGTGCTTCCGGTGGACTTCGTGTGCCCGGGGAGAGGCGGCCTACACACCGGGTGCGACCACCAGGAGTAGGAGGAGGACGGAGCCGAGCGACGGAGAAGAGACGGTGTCCGAAGCGGCCTGCCAGAGCCGGTGCAACGCGCCGGACCACGTGCCGTCGTCGACCATGCCCCCGCCCTCCGGTGCCGTTCGTGTGCCGCCCGATGTCCGTCGCCTGTCCTGGGCCGATATGACCGGGGGGCCGGATTTCATTCCTGGGGCGGGGGTGGCGGTACCGGGCGGTAGGGCGTGCTGCCTGTGCGCGACCACTCGATCGTGGGACGGTGTCAGGGAGCGGCCGGCGGCCGTGAAACCCCGATCTGGCCTGCTCGGCAAGGCCACGGAGAAGGGACCCGCGATGACCGCTGCGTTTGTCGAGAACGGCCAGGCATCGGATGGGCGCGTTCACCGAGCCGAACGAGGACGGCACCTACAAGCACACGGACGCGGTGCCGTTCGGCAAGCCGCTGACCGTGCCGTCCCCGTTCGACGTACAGCCGGCGACGGAGGAGTTCCCGGGCGCTTCGTGAGCCGTCGGGCGCCTACGGCCGGGTGACGACCTTGATGTTGAAGGTGTGGGAGCCCACCCCGCCCGCGATCCCCATGAACAAAAACGCGAAGTGCTCCTGGCCGCGTGCGGTCGTGATGCCGCCGATGTCCAGCTGGGAGGAGGCCGGCCAGCCGAGGTCCGTGAGCAGCCGGCCCGTGGTGGCCTTGGCCTCGGGGTCGTCGCCGGAGAGGAAGACCGTGCCCGGTTCGGTGAGTTCGCCCGGGGCGACCATGGTGGTCGAGTCCATCGTGCAGAGCGTCTTGACGACGGGGGTCAGGGGGAACGCCTCCTGGATCAGTTCGCCCAGGCTGCTGTTGGGGTGGGTGAGGGCGCTGAAGTCGTCGGAGAGGCCGACCCCGACGTCGATCAGCAGGGTGCCGGCCAGCGCCGGGGCCCCGATCGAGCGGAGCAGGTCCACCGAGACGCCGCCGGGCGTCGCGTTGACCAGGGCCTCCGCGTGTGCGGCCGTCTCGTCGAGGCCCGCGACGGACAGGCCGAGGTCGGTCCGTTCCTTCGGATGACGCGATCCGAGGAGGACGTCGTGCCCTGCGGCGCGCCAGCCGGTGGCCAGGGCGCGGGCGACATTTCCGGTGCCGAGCAGTCCGATTCGCATGGGGACGACGCTAGGCGGCGGGGCGCCCGGGGCGGATCGGGCCGGAGACCGGGGTGGGGCGGCCCTTGAGGCCTAGTCCGCAGGACGCGGGGTGTGTGGTCCGGAAGACGCCCCGGTCCGCCGCCCCAGGAGTGGGGCGGCGGACCGGGGCGCGCGAAAGCGGCCCGGGCCGGAGGTCAGACCCCCGCCGGGGCCTTCGCCGGGTCGGTGCCGGGGTCCGGGGCGTCCGGGCCGCCGTGGGGGCCGGGCTTGGTCGACGAGGTCGTGCCGCCCGTCGCCGCGATCGTGGACGGGGCCGGTTCCTGGGAGACGTTGAACTCGGTCAGCAGGTCCTTGCTGAAGCCGAAGAAATACGTGGCGAGGAAGCCGGCGACGTAGCCCACCAGCAGGCCGCCCGCGTAGATCGCGATCGTCGAGCCCAGGCCGTGGTTGCCGTCCAGGAGCGGGAACAGGGCCCAGCCGGACGGGCCGATCGCCGTCGAGCCGACCGTGTCGCCGAGCTGGTTGAACAGGCCGACGAAGCCGCCGCCGAACGCCCCGCCCACGCACGCCGTGATGAACGGGCGGCCCAGCGGGAGCGAGACGCCGTAGATCAGGGGTTCGCCGACGCCCAGCAGGCCCGCCGGGAGCGCCGACTTGATCGTGCGGCGGATCGACTCGTTGCGGGGGAGGCGGAAGTAGACCGCCATCGCCGCGCCGACCTGGCCCGCCCCGGCCATCGCCAGGATCGGCAGCAGGACCGTGTAGCCCTGCTGCTCGATGAGGGTCGTGTGGATCGGGATCAGCGCCTGGTGCAGGCCCAGCATGACCAGGGGCAGGAACAGGCCGCCGAGGACGAAGCCCGCGCCCGCGCCGCCGTTGGACAGCAGCCAGTCGGCGAACGTACCGATCGCGGAGGAGATCTCCCCGGCCACGAACATCAGGCCGAAGATCGTCACCAGGCCGGAGATCAGGACCGTCAGGGTCGGGGTGACCAGGACGTCCAGCGCCTCCGGCACCCACCGGCGGCACCACTTCTCCACGTACACCGCGAGCACCGCCGCGCCCAGCGCGCCGAGCACACCGCCCTGGCCCGGCGAGAGCGTCTGGCCGAAGGCGTCGATGTTCGCGACGCCCGGGAAGACGATGATCGCCGCCACCGCACCGCCCAGGATCGGCGTACCGCCGAACTCCTTGGCCGTGTTGTAGCCCACGAACACCGCGATCAGCGCCATGAAGCCGGACGCCATCGCCGCCAGCGCGGGCGTCACGGCGGGCAGCCACTGAAGGTTCACCAGCAGACCGTTGAGGCCCGCGATGATCCCGCAGCCGATCAGCGCCGGGATCAGCGGCACGAAAATGTTGGCGATCTTCCGCAGGAACAGCTTGAAGGGGGTCGCGTTCTTCGCCTTCTGCTGTGCCTTGATCGCCGCGCCCTGTGCCGCCAGCTCGTCGGCCGAGACGGCGGAGACGGCGACCGGTGCGGGCGCGGCCTCGCGCTCCTCCTCGACCAGCTGCTCGAACTCCGGGGTGACCCGGGCGACCGTGCCCGGACCCAGCACGATCTGGTACGTGTCGTCCTCGACGACGCCCATCACGGCGGGCAGGGCCTTCAGCGCCTCGTCGTCGACGAGGGACCGGTCGTGCAGCCCGAGGCGGAGCCGGGTCATGCAGTGGGCGATGGAGGCGACGTTCGCGGCCCCGCCGACGAGCGGCAGGATCGCGGCCGCGGTGGCGCGGTTCTTGTTCTCAGTGGCCATGGTGCTGGGTGCCTTGCTGTGCGGGGGGTGGGGGTACCCGGTGGGTCAGGTGGTGCGTACGGCCGCGAGCGCGGCGCGGAGGTGACCGTCGGACTCGGTGAGGAGCCGGGCGGCGGTGGGGCCGTCGACCTGGCCGAGGATGACCAGGATCGCGTTCTTGACCTCGCCGTCGGTGGCGGCGAGGGCGGCCTCGATCGCGGTGTCGGACGCGCCGGTGGCCAGGGAGACGATGTGCCGGGAGCGGGCCCGCAGCTTCTCGTTGGAAGCGCGGACGTCGACCATGAGATTCCCGTACGTCTTGCCGAGCCGGATCATCGTGACCGTCGAGATCATGTTGAGGACCAGCTTCTGCGCCGTGCCCGCCTTCAGCCGGGTCGAGCCGGTGAGCAGCTCGGGTCCGGTGACGACCTCCAGGCCGTGCTCCGCCGCCGCGGCGAGCGCCGACTCCGCGTTGCAGGAGAGGCCGATCGTCAGGGCCCCCCGCGCGCGGGCGTGCTCGACCGCGCCGATCGCGTACGGCGTGCGGCCGGAGGCGGAGATGCCGACCACCGTGTCGTCGGCGGTCAGCTTCAGCGCGTCCAGGTCGGCGGCGGCCAGCTCCTTGCTGTCCTCCGCGCCCTCGACGGCCGTGACCATGGCGGAGGGGCCGCCCGCGATCAGGCCGACGACCTCGGCCGGGTCGGTGTTGAAGGTGGGCGGGCACTCGCTGGCGTCCAGCACCCCGAGGCGGCCCGCCGTGCCCGCGCCCGCGTAGATCAGCCGGCCGCCGCGGGCCATGCGCTCGGCGGTGGCGTCGATGGCCGCGGCGATCTGCGGCAGCCGCTCGGCGACGGCGGCCGGGACCGTGGCGTCCTCGCCGTTCATGATCCGCGCGATCTCCTCGGTGGACAGCCGGTCGATCTCGGCCAGCTCGGGGCGGAACGCCTCGGTGGTGAGGGTGGCCAGCTGCGCACGGAGCTCGCCGTACGACCCGGAGACCCCGGGGGTGTCGGTGGCGCCGGGGGTGGCGGTGTTCGCGCCGGTGGTGGAGGTCATGAGGTGCGGCTCAGCTTTCTCGGGGTGCTCGGTCTCGTACGCGTACGGGTGGGTCGGCGGGGGACGGTCAGCGGGTGCGCGGGGTGTGGCGGTGGGCCAGCGCCTCGTAGGAGGCGGCCAGGGCGGGCGCTGCGGTCTCGTACGTCCGCTGCGCGACGCCTATGAACAGGCAGTCCACGACGAGCAGCTGGCTCGTCCGGCTCGACATGGCGGCGGGCCGCAGCTCGCTCTCGCGCGCGGTGGACGTGGTCAGCACATGGTCCGCGTACTGCGACACGGGCCCGTCGGGCCGCCCGGTGATCGCGATCGTCGTCGCCCCCCGGTCGAAGGCGACCCGCAGCGGCTCGATCACGTCGCCGGTGGAGCCGGAGTGCGTGATCGCGATGGCCACGTCGCCGCTGCGCAGCTGCACGGCGTTGGTCACCGCGAGGTGCGGGTCCATGTGGGCGTGGGCGATCAGCCCGATCCGCAGCAGCTTCTGCGCCAGGTCCTGGCCGACGAGGGAGGACGCCCCGACACCGTAGATGTCGATGCGGCGGGCGGTCGACGCGGCGGCGACGGCCGCCCCCAGCTGTACGGTGTCGAGTCCGGCGGCGGTGTCGGCGAGGGTCTGCTGCTCGTCGTAGGCGAGCTTGGCGACCACGTCGGCGATCGGGTCGTCCACCGCGATGTCGGCGGTGACGGCCGGGGCCCGGCCCGACTCCTGGTGCGCGGCGAGACCGGCCAGCGCGAGGCGCAGGTCCCGGTAGCCGGGGTAGCCGAGGAGGCGGGCGGTGCGGACGACGGTGGCTTCACTGGTGCCGGTGCGCTCGGCGAGACCGGTGACGGTGAGGGCGGCGCAGCCGGCCGGATCGCCCGCCACGGCTTCGGCGACCAACTGCATCGAGCGGGTCATGGAGGGGGCGAGGGTCCGGACCTTGGCGGCGAGGGCCGCGGGGGCGGGCGGCGAGTCGCTGCTGAAAATTTCCTTCACGTCACTGGTCACATCTGAAAGATATTTTCAACCTCGGGGTCCGTCAACCCCCTCTGGTCCCTACCTCTGGCGGGGCCATTCGTGCGCGGGCGCACAATGGGTGCATGGAGTTGAACGCCCTGGAGCAGTCCCTGCACACCGCTCGCGCACGCGTCATGGCCGACCTGGCGGCGGCCGACGTCGCCGAGGCGGACATCGTCTCGCTGGTCGAGGACGCGGTGACGCACCGCCGGTGGTGGGTGGAGCAGTGGCCCGAGGGCGCGGAGTTCGTCGCGGGGCTGGTCGCCCAGGACGTCCAGGACGCCCTGCTGGAGCGGTACGGGCGGTGGCCGCTGTGCCCCGCGTGCTCGCCGGAGGACGAGCCGCACGCCCTGGACGTCGAGCCGGAGCTCGGGCCCGACCCGCACTGGGTCTGCACCAAGGCGGCCGTGGCGGTGGCGCCGGTGGGGGCGCTGGGCGAGGTGCTGCGGCGGTGACGCTCTACATCGACCCGCCCACCTGGCCCGGACACGGCCGCCTCTGGTCGCACCTGGTGAGCGATGTCTCGTTCGACGAGCTGCACGCCTTCGCCGCGGCGATCGGCTGCCCGCCGCGCGCCTTCGAGCGCGACCACTACGACGTACCGGAGGCGCACTACGCGGACGCGGTACGCGCCGGGGCGCGCGAGATCGGCTCGAAAGAACTGGTCCGGCGCCTCACGGCCGCCGGACTGCGGAGGCCGAAGGGGCGCCCGGCACCGGGGTAGGGCCACCTGTCGCCGCGCTCTTCGCGATCAGCCGGGACCGCGACCGCGATCCGCCGGCCCCGTCCCCGCCGCCGCGCTGGAGGCGCAGCGCCACGCCCACCGCCGCCAGGGCCAGGGCCGTCATCGCCGCGCCCGCCCAGGCCGTGGAGGCGAAGCCGAAGTCCAGGTCGATCACCGTGCCGCCGAGCCACGGGCCGCTCGTGTTGCCCAGGTTGAACGCCGCCGTCGTGGTGGCCCCGGCCAGCGTCGGGGCGGCCCCGGCCACGTTGAACATCCTGGCGTTCAGCGCGGGGGCCGTGAAGAAGGCGGACAGGCCCAGCAGGAAGGACAGTGCGATCACCGCGATCTGGCCGGCCGCGAACAGGGCCAGCGCCACCAGGAACACCGTGGACGCCGTGATCCCGCTCAGCAGCACCCCGAAGAGGTGCGCGTCCGCGACCCGGCCGCCGATCATCGTGCCGATCAGCGCGCCCACCCCGAACAGGCCGAGGATCCACGGCACCCAGCCCGAGTCGAGGCCTGCCACGTCCGTCAGCAGCGGCGCCAGATAGCTGAACGCGCAGAACACCCCGCCCGCCGCGAGCGCGGTGATCACGATGGCCAGCCAGACCTGCCGGTCCCGGTAGATCGTCAGCTCCCGCTTCAGCTCGGGCTTCTTCTCGGGCGGCGGGATGTGCGGGATGCGCGTGACCACACCGACCAGGGCCACCGCCGAGGCCGCGCCCACCGCCCAGAACGCCGAGCGCCAGCCGAGGTGCTCACCGAGGAAGGCCCCCAGCGGCACGCCCAGCACGTTGGCGACGGACAGACCGCCGATCATCACGGCCATCGCCCGCGCCCGCTGGTTCACCGGGACCATGGCGATGGCCACGGCCGCCCCGACCGCCCAGAACCCCGCACAGGCCAGCGCGCTCACGATGCGGGAGGCGAAGAGGATCTCGTACGTCGGAGCCAGCGCACCGGCGATCTGGCCCAGGCCGAACACCGAGATCAGCGCGATGAGCGTGGTGCGGCGCGGCAGCCGCAGCGTGGCGACGGCCAGCAGCGGGGCGCCGACCACCATGCCGATCGCGAACGCGGATATGAGGAGCCCGGCCTGCGGGATCGACACGTTCATGTCGTCCGCGATCGGCGGGAGCAGGCCCGACAGCATGAACTCGCTGGTGCCGAGTGCGAAGACCGAGAGGCCGAGAATGTATACGGCCAGGGGCATGGGTGAGCGGCGGGTGGCAGAGTCGGGCATGACTCGTCCCAACGCCGGAGAACGCTTCCGCATTCCCCGGCGCCGGGGGGAGGGCCCGTCTGTTCACACCTCTGTCACGTAAGTCACCCGTCACACGGGCAGGGCGTGGAGCTTCTTGCCGTGCAGGGCGTAGACGCGCTTCCCGTCGGTGGCCACCAGCCAGGCGTGGTGATCGCCGGTCTTGTCGTTGAACGTCCAGCGCAGGGCGCCCGTCTTCGCGTCGAAGGCGTGGACGCCGCCCTGCGGGTCCAGGTCGGTGGCCGCGTAGAGGGTGCCGCCCGCCGTGACGAACTGCCGGGGCACCTGCGCGCTCGCGTCCTTGAGGGCCGTGGACTGCCAGACCTTCTTTCCGGTCCCGGGCTGGAGGGCCCACAGCGTGCGGCCGCTGTCCGCGATGTACAACACGTCCTCCACGAGGCTCGGCTCGCGGAACAGGGAGAACTCCTCGGTCTCCACGGACCACTTCTCGGCCCCGTCGGACAGCGCGAAGGCCTGGAGCCGCCGCCCCTGCGGGACGATCACCAGATCCTGGTGGACGACGAACGGCCCGTAGCTCGTCTTCGTCGTCTTCTGCGTCCACACCTGCCTGCCGGTGGCGGTGTCGCGGACCGTGAGGTTCTTCTTGAAGTCGGTGTAGACGAGATAGCGGCCCTGGACGGCGGCGTGGATGCCGTTCTGCTGGGTGCCGAGGTCGCGCTGTTCCTTCCAGGCGACCTTCCCCGTGGTGCTGTTCAGCGCGGCGATCACGTTGGTGCGGGACGAGCCGTCGGCCTCCAGGATCTCGGCGATGACGTACACCTGCTGCCCGTCCACCGCGATCGGCCTCGGCTGCCGGTACTCCTTGCCGAGGTGGCTGCGCCAGGTCTCCTTGCCGGACCCCGGCACGTAACCGATGACGTTGCCGTCGTACTGGCCGCTGGCCAGGTACAGCGTGCCGTTGCCCAGCAGCAGCGGCGCACCGGGCACCGCGCCGCCGGGCAGCGACCACCGCTCCTTGCCGCTCGCGCCGTCGAGCGCGGCCAGCGGATCGCCGCTCGCGATGACCACGCCGTCCACGGTCACCAGCTCGTCGTTGTCCCCGTACGTCTGTGCCGGGACCGACTTCGTCCACAGCGGCGCGGGGGCCCCGCCGTCCTTGCCGCCTTTGCCGTTCTCGGGAGAGTCGCTGCGCGGCGACGGCGTGCTGCCCTCGCCGCCGGTCGCGAGCTCGTCCTCACAGCCGGTCAGGCCGGCTCCGAGCACCGCCATCGTGAGACCGCCCCCGGCCAGTCGCAGCATTCGCCGCCGGGAAGTTCTGCCGACCGTCGTGCCGAGTCCCTTGGACATTTCGCTTACCCCCGTGGAGTTGTCTGAACGGAAAGATGAAGAGGATGCCTTTGCAGAGTGTGTGCATCTGCGATGCGAGACGTTAGCGGTCGCCGGGCTCCACCGGCCGGGCGAGGGCGTGACCGGGACGACACCGTGAACGAACCGGAACATTTGAGGGGCGGGCCGCGTGGTCAGCCGGTGTCTGTGCCTGTGTCCGTGCCGGACGAGGTCAGCAGCTCCAGCTCCGTCGCCAGGTTGTGCCGGGCCCGCGCCTCCCACTCCGCCGCGCCGTACGGCGTACGGAACAGGCGGGGCAGGTCGAGGAGTTGCCGCAGGACCGCCGCCCGGCCCGCCCTAAACGCCTCGTCCGGGACGAAGCCGTACTCCTCCCGGACCTGGGCCGCGTACGCCGCGTACTCCTGCGGGCCGCCCGCCAGGATCGCCAGGTCGGCGTCGCACAGCACCTCGCCGTTGCGGTCGCCCTCGGCCGGGTCGTGCGTGACGGTGAGCCGGACCAGCCGGGCGACCTCCGCCACCGCAGCCCGAGGCACTCCCGCCTCGGGCAGCGCGCGTTCGGCGAGGGCGGCGCTGCGCTCCTCGTTCTCGCTCCGGTCGGGCCGGTACACCGCGTCGTGGAACCAGGCGGCGAGCCGGACCGCGTGCACGTCGTCGGCGTGGCCGGCCAGCGTGTCGACCCGGTCCAGGACCGTGCTCAGGTGGGCGGTCGTGTGGTAGCGGCGCTGCGGTTCGGCCCAGCGGGCGAGGAGGTTCTCGGCGTACGGCAGCGGATCGGGTCCGCCCGCCCCGGCGCGCGCGGCCACCAGCGTGTCGTGCCAGCGGTCCCGGAGGCCGGCCTCGGTGTCGCCGTCGGAGCCGTCGGAGCCGTCGGAGCCGTGGAGCGGGCGGGGGCTGTGGTCCGTCATGGGGGCGACTCTAGGACGTACGTGGCCGGTTCGGCGCGTACGGGGTCGGGAGCGGGGTCCGAGGGGGTTCCGCCCTCCGGACCGGCCCTTGTCGCCCTGGCCCGGACGGCCCTACCGTGCGCCCGTGATGATGGATCTCAACGCCGACCTCGGCGAGGGCTTCGGCACCTGGACCCTGACCGACGACGACGCGCTCCTCGCCTGCGTCACGAGCGCCAACGTGGCCTGCGGCTTCCACGCGGGCGACGCCTCCGTGATGCGGCGGGTCTGCGACGCCGCGGCGGCCGGCGGCATCCGGATCGGGGCGCAGGTCTCCTACCGGGACCTGGCCGGGTTCGGCCGGCGGTCGATGGACGTGCCGCCCGCCGAGCTGACCGCCGAGATCGCCTACCAGATAGGCGCGTTGCGGGTCTTCGCCGAGGCCGCCGGATCCACCGTCTCGTACGTCAAACCGCACGGCGCGCTCTACAACCGGGCCGTCTGGGACGACGACCAGGCCGCCGCGGTCGTCGCGGGCGTCCGGCTCGCGGGCGGCGACCTGGCCGTCCTCGGGCTGCCCGGATCCCGGCTGCTCGCCCACGCGGCCGAGGCCGGACTGCCCGCCGTGGAGGAGGCCTTCGCCGACCGCGCGTACACCCCGCAGGGCACCCTCGTACCGCGCGGCGAGCCGGGCGCGGTGGTGCACGACCCGGACGACGTCGTACGCCGGAGCGTCGGGATGGCCGTCGAGCGGGCGGTGACCGGGGCGGACGGCAGCCGGATACCGGTCTCGGCGCGCTCGCTCTGCGTCCACGGGGACACCCCGGGCGCCGCGGCCCTCGCCCGCCGGGTGCGGACGGCCCTGGAGGAAGCGGGCGTCGCGGTACGGGCGTTCGCGTGAGCGGGGCGGGTGGGACGGGCGGCCGCGTGTCGGGCTCCGGCGATGCGGACGGCCGCGTGTCCGGCTCCGGCGATACCGGCGGAGGCGCCCACGGCCCCAGCGGTACAGGCAGTGCGAGCAGCGCAGGCAGCCCCGGTGACCCGGGCACGCTGCGCGTCCTCCCCGCCGGGCCGCACGCGCTGCTCGTCGAGCTGGCCGACGGCGAGCACGCCGAGGCCTTCCACGCCGAACTTCTCCGGCGTCGCGAGCGCGGCGAGCTCCCCGCCGTACGCGACATCGTCCCCGCCGCCCGTACCGTCCTGCTCGACGGGATCGCGGAGCGCGCGCCCGAGGCCCGGGACCGGCTGGCCCGGGAGCTCGTCTCCTGGCGGGTGGAGCCGCCGCGCGGGGAGGACCGGGCGCCGGTGGAGGTCCCCGTGGTCTACGACGGCCCCGATCTCGACGAGGTCGCCGCGCTCTGGGGCGTCGGGGCCGACGAGGTGGCCGCCCTGCACTCCCGTACCGCGTTCCGGGTCGCGTTCTGCGGGTTCGCCCCCGGGTTCGGCTATCTCACCGGGCTGCCGAAGCGGCTGCACGTACCCCGGCGCACGACCCCGCGCACCCGGGTCCCGGCCGGGGCGGTGGCCCTCGCCGGGCCCTACACGGGGGTGTACCCGCGGCCTTCGCCCGGAGGCTGGCAGATCGTCGGGCGGATGCCGGACCCGGGGACCCTGTGGGACCCGGGCCGGGAACCGGCGGCGCTGCTGGTGCCGGGGACGCCGGTCAGGTTCGTCCCGGTGGAGGCGGGGAAGGCGGCCACGCTGCCCGCCCCCCGCGCGGGCGACGTCCGGGCTGACAGCCGGGCGGACACATGATTCCGGAATCCGGACGCCACCTCCACGTCGTACGTCCCGGAGCCCTCACCACCGTGCAGGACGCGGGCCGCCCCGGCCATGCGCACCTCGGGGTCGGGCGGGCCGGGGCGCTGGACGGGCCCGCCGCCCGGCTGGCCAACCGGCTGGTGGGCAACCCGCCCGACGCCGCCGTCCTGGAGACCACCCTCACCGGGTGCGCGGTCCGCCCGGACCGGCCCGTCGTGGCCGTCGTCGGCGGGGCCGGCTGCCGGGTGACGGTCGACGGGCGGCCGGTGGCGTGGGGCGCGCCGGTACGGGTGCCCGCGGGCGCGGTGCTGGACGCGGGCCCCGCCGGGACCGGACTGAGGAGCTACCTGGCGTTCGCGGGCGGGCTGGTGCCGGACCCGGTGCTGGGCAGCCGTTCGGCGGACCTCCTCTCGGGACTCGGGCCCGCACCGCTGGGCGAGGGCGACGAACTCCCGCTGGGCGAACCGGCGTCGGGCGGTCCGCCACCGCACGCCGGTCCCGTCCCCTGGCCGGGCGCCCCCGCCGAACTGGTGCTCCCGGTCCACCCCGGGCCCCGCCACGACTGGTTCACCGAGGCCGCGCTCCGTACGCTCCTCACCGCCTCCTACCGGGTCTCGCCGCACAGCAACCGCATCGGCCTGCGCACGGAGGGCCCGCCGCTGGAGCGGTCCCGTACGGAGGAACTGCCGAGCGAGGGCATGGTGATGGGCGCGATCCAGGTGCCGCCGGACGGCCGGCCCGTCGTCTTCCTCAACGACCATCCGACGACCGGCGGATATCCGGTCGTCGGCGTCGTCCCCGAACGGGCCCTGGCCGCGGCGGCGCAGGCGGTGCCGGGAACCCGGCTGCGTTTCGTACGCGCCTGAGCGCGGCGGGACCGGGAGGGCCCCACCGCGCTCAGGCTCCGTGGCGGAGGCCTCACGCCCCCTTGAAGGTGCGCAGCCGCAGGGAGTTGCCGACCACGAAGACCGACGAGAAGGCCATCGCGGCCCCGGCGATCATCGGGTTGAGCAGCCCGGCGGCGGCCAGCGGGAGAGCGGCGACGTTGTAGGCGAAGGCCCAGAACAGGTTGGTGCGGATGGTGGACAGCGTGCGGCGGGAGAGGCGGATCGCGTCGGCGGCGGCGTTGAGGTCGCCCCGGACCAGGGTCAGGTCCCCGGCCTCGATGGCGGCGTCGGTGCCCGTGCCCATCGCGAGCCCCAGGTCGGCCTGGGCGAGGGCGGCGGCGTCGTTGACCCCGTCCCCGACCATCGCGACGACCCGGCCCTCGGCCTGAAGCCGCTTGACCACGTCGACCTTGTCCTGCGGCATGACCTCCGCGTACACCTCGTCGATGCCGACCTCGGCCGCGACCGACTCCGCCACGGCCCGGTTGTCACCGGTGAGGAGGATCGGGGTCAGACCGAGGGCGCGGAGCCGGCGGACGGCCTCGGCGCTCGTGTCCTTCACCGCGTCGGCGACCTCCAGCACCGCCCGCGCCTCGCCGTCCCAGGCGACGGCGATCGCCGTGCGCCCGGCGGCCTCCGCGGTCTTCTTCGCCTCGGCCAGGGGAGCGGGAAGACGGATCTCCCACTCGGCCAGGAGCTGTTCGCGCCCGACGAGGACGGCGTGGCCCTCGACGATGCCCTGGACGCCGAGGCCGGGGATGTTGGTGAAGTCCTGGGGGGTGGGGAGGGGGCCGGTGGTGTCGGTCGCGGCGGTGGCGACGGCCTGGGCGATGGGGTGTTCGGAGGCGTTCTCCAGGGCTCCTGCGATCCGGAGGACGTCGGTTTCGGTGGTGCCGTCGGTGGTGTGGGTGGTCTGGAGGGTCATGCGGCCGGTGGTGACGGTGCCGGTCTTGTCGAGGACGATCGTGTCGACGCGGCGGGTGGTTTCCAGGACTTCGGGTCCCTTGATGAGGATGCCGAGTTGGGCGCCGCGTCCGGTGCCGACCATGAGGGCGGTGGGGGTGGCGAGGCCGAGGGCGCAGGGGCAGGCGATGATGAGGACGGCGACGGCCGCGGTGAAGGCGGCGGTGAGTCCGGCGCCGTTGCCGAGCCAGTAGCCGAGGGTGCCCAGGGCGAGGGCGATGACGATGGGGACGAAGACGGCGGAGATGCGGTCGGCGAGGCGTTGGGCGGAGGCCTTGCCGTTCTGGGCGTCCTCGACGAGTTTGGCCATGCGGGCGAGTTGGGTGTCGTTGCCGACGCGGGTGGCTTCGACGACGAGGCGTCCGCCGGCGTTGAGGGTGGCGCCGGTGACGGTGTCGCCGACAGCGACCTCGACGGGCACGGACTCGCCGGTGAGCATCGAGGCGTCCACGGCGGAGGAGCCCTCGACCACGGTCCCGTCCGTCGCGATCTTCTCCCCGGGGCGGAC
>NZ_QWFA01000123.1 GCF_003501885.1 Streptomyces globisporus | reverse complement strand
GTCCTGGGCCGCCTGCGCCTCCCGGCCCCGCCGCCCCCGCCGCCCGGCTCCGGGACCCCGCACGCGGGCGTCACTACCGTTTGGGACACCTGCCGCTCGCTGGTGACCTCCCTGGTCCGCCCGGCCCCGGTCGCCGCCACGACGAACCCGGGCACGCACCGCCTGCGCATCGAGGCGGACGGGGTGCTGCTGAGCGACCTGGACACGCCCGTCCGGGACCTCTCGGTCACCTCCCAGGGAGACGGGGGCCTCGCCGACGTCGTCGTCCGCACCGGTTCCGGCGAGGACGTCACGGCGGAGGCCAAGGCCGTCACGGTCTCCGGCGCGGACTTCCGCTACCGGGCCGACATACAGACCGGGGGGCCGGTGCGGACCCGGACCTGGACGGTCCGGGCGGGCGCCTGGGGGCTGATGCTCCCGGGCCCGGCGAGCGCGGACGCGGCGGCGGGCGCACGCTGGTAGGAGACGGCCCCGGAGCCGTCCCGTACTGCCAGGTCCCGGAGGTGACCGTCATGACCAGGATCGCTGTCGGATGGCACATCGACCTCGAATTCGAGGAGGACACGCACCGCACGCGTGCGGCGGCGCTCGTCCGCCTCTCCGACGGAACAGAGGTACGCGCCCACGGCTACGCCAGCCGCCATCCCTCGGACGCCGACCAGCAGCGGGTCGGGGAGGAGATCGCGGGGGCCCGGGCGCTGAACGAACTGGCGATGAAACTGCTGACGAAGGCGCACGACGAGATCGACGAGGCGTCGGGGCGGAAGTCGTACCCGCTGACGTGATGCGGGGGCGGTGCCCCCGTGCCCCCGCTCCTCAATCGCCGGATGGGCTTGAGAAGAACCCCCGGAGGGCTTGAACGCGCCCCGGAACCGCTCCCGTGCTCCGTCGCGTCCCCCGGATCATGGAAACCGAGAACCCGCGGCGTGAAGCCGTCGTCGGAACCGCCGGCTGCGTGACCGCCTTCGCCGGAGCGCTCGCGGGCATCGTGCTCTGGGCGCCGCACGGCAAGGGCGGTCTCCTCGACGGCTTCGAGGGCGCCTCCAACTGGAACGTGCTCTGGGTCGGTCTGCCTCTCATGATCCTCGGCGGGACCGCGGCGGCCCTGGCCGTGTTCTTCCTGGTCCGGGGCGACTGGAAGCGGGCGCTCGGTTGCGTCGCGGCCATCGCCGTCCTCTTCGCGCTCGGCATCGCCGTGGACGCGCTGGCCGGGGCGCCGAGGCCGGAGTGCTACGACCCCTGCTGAGCCCCCGCGGCCCCGGCCGGAAGGCCTACACCTCCGCGCGCAGCTCCTTCAGACCCCGGATCACATACCCCGGCTGCCACTCCGGCTCCGCCGTCATCCGCAGCGCGGGCGCCTTCCGCAGCAGCTCTCCGAAGGACGCGGCCAGCTCCAGCCGGGCCAGCGGGGCGCCCAGGCAGAAGTGGATGCCCGCGCCGAAGGTGATGTGCGGGTTGTCCGTACGGGACAGGTCCAGGACGTCCGGGCGCGCGAACCGTTCCGGGTCCCGGTTGGCCGAGCCGAACAGCAGCGCCACCTCCGCGCCCCGCTCGATCACCTGGCCGTCGATCTCGATGTCGTCCAGCACCCAGCGCTCGAACATCTGCAACGGGGTGTCGTAGCGCAGCAGCTCCTCGATCGCGGTGGGCAGCAGCGCGGGGTCGGCGCGCAGGGCGGCCAGCTGCTCCGGGTGGTGGAAGAGGGTCCGCCAGCCGTTGACGGTGGTGTTCACCGTCGCCTCGTGGCCCGCGTTCAGCAGCAGCACACAGGTGGAGATCATCTCCTGCTCGGTCAGCCGCTCGCCCTCGTCGTGGGCGGCGATGAGCGCCGAGATCAGGTCGTCGCCGGGGTTCGCCCGCCGCTCGGTGATCAGGCCGCGCAGATACGTGGAGAAGTCCACGCAGGCGCGGACGGCGGCCCACGCCGTCTCCTCCGACGGGTTCAGCTCGAACATTCCGCAGATCGCCGCCGACCAGGGCCGCAGCAGCCCCCGGTCCGTCTCCGGGACGCCCAGCATCTCCGCGATGACGGCGACCGGCAGCGGCTCCGCGACCTCCGCCAGCAGGTCCCCGCCGCCATCGGCCACGAACGCGTCGACCAGCTCGGCCGCCAGCCGCCTCACCGTCGGGGCGAGGTTCTCGACCGTACGCGGGGTGAACGCCTTGGAGATCAGCCGCCGGATCCGGGGATGGTCGGGGGCCTCCAGATCGAGGATGCCCTGCCCGTTGAGCGTGGTGAACGGCTCGTGCTCGGGCGGCGGCGGGGTCCGGCCGAACTCCTCGTGGCTGAAGCGGTGCAGATACGTACGCCCGAGGCGCCGGTCGCGCAGCAGGGCCGATACGTCGGAGTGGTGCGGGATCAGCCACTGCCCCGTCGGCTCGAACCAGTGCGCGCGGCCGGCGGCGCGCAGCGCGGTGTAGGCGGGGTAGGGATCGGCGACGAACGCGGGCGACCAGGGATCGAAGGACACGTGCATGGCCCGACGCTACCCGTGCCCGCGCCCGCCGCAAGGGGTCCGGCGCAGCTCCGGCTACCCCGGGGTGACCAGCCGTGCCTCGTAAGCGAACACCGCCGCCTGGGTCCGGTCGCGCAGCCCCAGCTTCACCAGGATGCGGCTCACATGCGTCTTGATCGTGGACTCGGCGACGATCAGATGCGAGGCGATCTCCGCGTTGGAGAGCCCCTGCGCGATCAGGACGAGCACCTCCGTCTCGCGCTCGGTGAGATCCCCGATCCGGGCCAGCGCGGGCGGCCGCGGGGTCTCCGCGAGCTTGGAGAACTCGGTGATGAGGCGCCGGGTGACCGTCGGGGCGAGCAGCGCCTCGCCCGAGGCCACCACCCGTACCCCGTCGGCGAGCTGCCGGGCCGACGCGTCCTTGAGGAGGAAGCCCGAGGCCCCGGCACGCAGCGCCTGGTAGACGTACTCGTCGAGGTCGAAGGTGGTCAGCACCAGGACCTTCGCGTCGGCGTCCCGGGCGACGATCTCGCGGGTCGCCTCGATGCCGTTCATCTCCGGCATGCGGATGTCCATCAGGACGACGTCCGGGCGCAGGGCGGCGACCTGGTCGAGCGCCTGCCGGCCGTCCAGCGCCTCGCCGACGACGGTGATCCCGGGCATCGCGTTGAGCAGGACCGAGAAGCCCTCGCGGACCATCATCTGGTCGTCGACGATCAGGACCCGGATGTCGGTGTCGCTCATGCCCGGCCGTCCCGGTCGATGACGACGGTGTCGGCGTTGCCCTCGGCCGTATCCCCGGACTCCGGGCGCTCCGGCTGCTCGGACAGCGGCACCGGGAGGAACACCGCGACCTCGTACCCGCCGTCGGCCGTCGTCCCGGCCGTCATCTCGCCGTTCAGCATCGCGACCCGCTCCCGCATCCCGGTGATCCCGTGCCCGGCGCCGGGCGAGGGCTTGACCAGGCCCCGCGCGGGTCCGTTGACCACGCGCAGCCCGAGCCCGCCGAGGACATAGCCCAGCTCGACCCGGGCCGTGGAGCCCGGAGCGTGCCGCAGGCTGTTGCTCAGGGCCTCCTGGACGATGCGGTACGCCGACAGCTCGACGCCCTGCGGCAGCTCGCGGACGGCCCCGGTGATCACCTTCTCCGTCTCGAGGCCCGTCTCGCGGACGTTGTCCAGGAGTCCGTCGAGCGCGGCGAGGGTGGGCTGCGGGGCGTCGGGGGCCTCGTAGTCCTCCGCCCGGACGACCCCGAGGACGCGGCGCAGTTCGGTGAGGGCGGCCACGGCGTTCTCCCGGATGGTGACGAAGGCCTGCTCCAGCTCGGGCGGCGGATTCTCCACCCGGTAGGGGGCGGCCTCGGCCTGGATCGCGACGACCGACATGTGGTGGGCGACCACGTCGTGCAGCTCCCGGGCGATGGTGGTGCGCTCCTCCAGCAGCGTGCGCCGGTCGCGCTCGACGGCGGTGACCGTGCGCTGGACCGTGACCTCGCGTTCGGCGTCGCGCCGGATCTGGACCACGGCGACGACGAGCAGCGCGAAGGCGGACAGCGTCACCAGGGGCGCGGTGATCGACGGGTCGCCGCCCTCCACCAGTACCCCGAACAGCAGGGTCAGCAGCCACATCAAGGCGGCCGTACGGGGCCGGGTCCGGGCGGCCACGACCACCAGGACCACCACCTGCGCCGCGAAGGTGCTCGGCCCCCACAGCTCGCTGCCCAGGATCCCGCAGAAGACGGTCGCCAGCATCGAGGCCCAGAAGGCTGCGACCGGCCTGATGAGGGTCATCGCGACCGGGATCGCGGGCACCACGCCCATCAGGAAGCGGTGGTTCCACTCGGCGAACCCGGCCATCATCACGAGGAAGGCGGCGAACAGCACCAGCGCGTGCGGGGTCCAGACGGTGGCCTTCCGCAGGCCCTCGGGCAGCCGCCGTATCAGCCGGCCGTCGGGGTTCAGCGGCGGCAGCGGCCGGTAGGCGAGTACATCACGCATCAGGTCGTTCCGCAGGCCGTCGATGGCCCCTGCGGCCGCCCGGAACTCCGGGCCACTGGTCTTCGTCTGGGTCTCGGTCACGCTTCCACGGTAGGCGGCGGCGGACGGCGGGTCGTCAGCATCGCTACGGATTCCGGAGCGTCCGTCTCAAGGACTACCCGCCTCCGCCGCACCGCCCCGGAGGTCCGGTCAGGCCCCCGGTCAGGCCTCGGCGCGGAAGAGGTGCGCGTGCTCCTCGGCCCACTGGGCGAAGGTCCGCGCCGGCCGCCCGGTGACCTTCTCCACCGTGTCGAGCACGGTCCGGCCCTCCGGCGGCGTGTCCCGGTAGACGTCGATCAGGAACGCGATCACGTCTTCCGGCATGCCCTGGCCCCGCCAGGTCTCCAGCGCCTGCTCCTCGGTGAGCTCGACCAGCTCCACGTCCGCGCCCCGCGCCGCGCCGACGGCCGTCGTCTTGTCGCGGACGGTCAGCACCTGCGGTCCGGTGACCAGGTACTCCTGGCCGCCGTGCCCGTCCTCGGTGAGTGCGACGGCCGCCACCGCGCCGATGTCGGACTCGTGGACCATCGCACTCAGCCGGTCCACGAACGGCTCGCGCACCACGCCCTCGCTCCGGATGCCGGGCGCCCACTCCAGGGCGTTCGCCATGAACTCCACGGGCATCACGACCGTCCAGGCGAAGTCGCTCGCACGCACCGCCGTCTCCACCGGGGTGTCCCCGCCGCCGTGCAGCACGGTCACCCGGCGCACGCCCGCCTCTTCCGCCAGGGCGAGGATCTCGTCGGCGGTCTCCAGCGGGGCGAAGTACGCTCCGCCGAAGGTGATGAGGTGCAGCCCGGTCACCCCGCGCAGCGCGGGGGCCAGCGACGCCGGGTTCCCAAGGTCGCCGCCGACGACCTCGACGCCCGCCGGGAACTCCGCCCGCTCCGGGTCGCGGGTGAGGGCCCGGACGTGCTCACCGCGCTCCAGCAGCTGCTCGACCACGCGGCGGCCGACCGTTCCCGTGGCTCCGGTCACCAGGATCGTCATGAGGTTCTCCTTCGTCGGTTCCGACTCCGTCTGAGCGGCAACACGGCCAAGGTAGAGACCATTGAGGACACCTTCGGTCCTCTGTTCCGGGCCTCCCTTCGGGAAGGGTTCACCAGGCGAGCTGGGTGATCTCCTCGGCGACGACGGCGCAGGCGTCGGCGGCCGGGTCGATCAGCGGGAAGTGCCCGACGCCGCCGAGCAGGGTCAGCCCGACCGTCTCGCCGGCCAGGGCCGCCGCGTCGACGTACGCCTCGGAGACCGCCTGCGGGACGACGATGTCGTCGACTCCCTGCACGATCGCGGTGGCGATCCCGGTCGGCAGCAGCACCCCGGGGTCGGCGTGCGCCGCCCGGTCCTCGTCACCGGCCTCCCCGCCCAGAAGCTGCGTGACCGCACCGCCGCACACCCCCAGCCGGACCGCCGCCGCGAAGTCCGCGATCGGGGCCAGGGCGACGACCCCGCGCAGCGGCGGCGGGGCGGGCAACCGCCACGACGACCCCTCGGGCAGGACGTGGCGCGCCGCCGCCCACAGGGCGAGGTGTCCGCCCGCCGAGTGCCCGGTGACCACGATCCGCCGCACATCGGCGCCCGGCAGCGCGCGGGCGGCCAGCACGGGCATCGCGTCCAGGGCCGCGGCCACGTCGTCGAAGGTCTCCGGCCAGCGCCCCGCGACCGGATCGGCGCCCGGAGCACGCTGCCCCTCGCCGCCGCGCCGGTACTCCACATTGGCCACGGCGAAGCCGCGGCGGGCCAGGAAGTCCGCGAGCGGGGAGACATGGGCCCGGTCGTACGGGGCACGCCAGGCGCCGCCGTGCAGGAGGACGACGAGCGGGGCGGCGGTGCGGCCGTCGCGCGGGGCGTAGAAGTCGACGACCTGGTCGGGGTGGTCCCCGTAGGCGGCGGTGGCGTCGGGGGCGACGGCGGGGTGCGCGAAGGCCGACGCGCTCTCGGCCGCGTCCCGCTCCCGCGCCGCAGAGTCCGGGGAACCCGGGGAATCCGACATGCTGCTCAACCGTCCTCTGCCCGTGGCCTGTTCCTGTGTGCCGCCCCAACTGGGTTGACCTGCGGGGACGGTACCAGCACTCGGTACCGTCCCCGCCCGGTCGCACAGGCGTTGACGGCCGGTCAGGCCGCCGGTGCCTCCGCCAGCACCTCGGCCAGCACCCGCGCCGCCCGTTCCGCGTCGGCGAATCCGACGTACAGCGGAGTGAAGCCGAACCGCAGCACGTCCGGCCGCCGCAGGTCGCCGACGACGCCCCGCTCGATGAGGCGGCGCATCACGGGCTCGGCGTCGTCGCAGCGCAGGGCGACCTGGCTGCCGCGTTGGGCGTGCGCGGCCGGGGTGGCGGAGGTGACCCGGCCCGCCGGGACGTACGCCTCGACGCACTCCAGGAAGAAGTCCGTCAGCGCCAGGGACTTGGCCCGTACGGTGTCCACCGACACCCCGTCCCACACGTCGAGCGCCGCTTCCAGCGTCAGCATCGAGACGATGTCGGGGGTGCCGACCCGGCCCCGTACGGAACCGTCCGCCGGGGCGTAGTCGGGAGTCATGCCGAACGGGTCGGCGTGCGAGTTCCAGCCCGGCAGCGGCGAGTCGAAGGCGGCCTGGTGGCGCTCGGCGACGTACAGGTACGCGGGCGAACCGGGGCCGCCGTTGAGGTACTTGTACGTACAGCCGACCGCCAGGTCCACCCCGTGCTCGTCGAGCCCGACGGGCAGCGCGCCGGCGCTGTGGCAGAGGTCCCACACCGCGACCGCGCCCGCCGCGTGGACGGCGGCGGTCAGCCCGGGCAGGTCGTGCAGCCGGCCGGACCGGTAGTCGACGTGGTTGAGCAGGACCACGGCGGTCCGGGGACCGAGCGCGGCCGGTACGTCGTCCGGCGCCACGGGCACGATCCGGTGTCCGGTGAGCCGGGCGGCGGACGCCGCGATGTACCCGTCCGTGGGAAAGGTCGTCGCGTCAACCAGGATCTCGTCGCGTCCCTCGCCCGCGATGCGGGCCGCGGCGACGACGGCCTTGAAGACGTTCACGCTGGTCGAGTCCCCGACGACGATCTGCCCGGCGGCAGCCCCGACGAGCGGGGCGATCCGGTCGCCGATCCGCTCGGGCGCGGTCCACCAGCCGCTCTCGTCCCAGGACCGGATGCGCAGCTGGCCCCACTGGCGGGTGAGGACGTCCTGCACCCGGGCGGGGACGTGGACGGGCAGCGCGCCGAGGCTGTTGCCGTCGAGGTAGACGCCGTCGTCGAGCGCGAAGAGCTCGCGGCGGGCGGCGAGCGGATCGGCGGCGTCGAGCTTCAGCGCCCGTTCGCGGAGCGCGTCACGGGAGGTTTCAGACATGGCTGCGCGCCGTCCACAGCTCGGGGAACACGTTCTTCGTGGCGCGCTTCTCCAGCCAGGCGACCCCGGCGGAACCGCCGGTGCCGGTCTTGGAACCCATCGCGCGGCGGGTGGCGACGAGATGGTCGTTGCGCCAGCGCCACACCAGCTCGCCGACGTCGGTGAGCAGCTCGCCGAGGCGGACCAGCTCGTCGTTCTGGTCGTCGGAGGCGTAGATCTCCGCCCACACGGCTTCGACCTCGGGCGACGGCTCATACCGCTTGGTCAGGTCCCGGGTGGTGACGGCCTCGGGAATGGCGTACCCGCGCCGGGCCAGCAGGGCGAGGGTCTCGTCGTACAGGCTGGGCTCCCCGAGCGCTTTCTCCAGCTCGGCGTACACGCGGGGCGCGCCCCGGTGCGGCACCAGCATGGAGGCGGACTTGTCGCCGAGCAAGAACTCCATCCGCCGGTACATCGCGGACTGGAATCCGGACCCCTCGCCGAGGGAGCCCCGATAGGAGTTGAACTGGGCGGGGGTGAGTCCGGCCAGCGGCCGCCAGGACTCGTTGAGCGCCTCCAGCTCGCGCAGCGAACGCTTCAGGGCGTCGCGCGCGACGGGTATGCGGTCCTCGCGCAGGGCGCGGGTGGCGGTCTCCCACTCATGGACGATGACCGTGAACCACAGCTCCATGACCTGGGTGGTGACCAGGAAGACCATCTCGCCGGGATCGTCCGAGCGCAGGTGCTGGAGGTGGGTCAGGACATCCGCCTGGACATAGTCCTCGTACGGAGTCGTTCCCGCGAAGTCCAGGTACGGGGTGTCCGCACCGGTGGCTTCGGGGTCGGGGTGGTTGGTCGACATTTCTGTCTCCTCGACACGAGCTTCCGGGTAGCGGTCCGCCCCTTCCGTGAGGTGGTGGAGCTCCGGTCCCCTGCTCGCATACTAAGCGGCTCCCCGCCCGGTGTGCTCGGGCGGGGAGCCGCTCAGTGGTACGCGCCCGGGGTCAGCTGAGGATGTCGGCGGCGGTCGGCGAGGAGTCGCGCAGGAACGTCGAGCAGCGCTCGTGCTCCTCGGTCTCGCCGATCGCGCCCGCGGCCCGGGCCAGGGCGTGCAGGGCGCGCAGGAAGCCGCGGTTCGGCTCGTGCTCGAAGGGGACGGGCCCGTGGCCCTTCCAGCCGGCCCGGCGCAGGGAGTCGAGGCCGCGGTGGTAGCCGGTACGGGCGTACGCGTACGACTCGACGACCCGGCCGCCCTCGAACGCCTCGTCGGCGAGCTGCGCCCAGGCGAGCGAGGAGGTGGGGTACTTCGCGGCGACCTCGGCGGGCGGGGTGCCGGCGGCGAGCAGCTCGCGCGGCTCGGGGTCGTCGGGGAGGTGGGTCGGGGCGGGGCCCCCGAGCAGGTTCTCGTGGATGGACATGGTTCAAGTGTGCCTGCCGTCACGTCCCGGCGGGACCTCGCCCCGGGCCGGTCTCACCCCTCGCGCCGCTCCGGCTCCAGCGGCGGGGCGGTGACCCCGCAGTGGACCGCGCACTCGGGCCGCTCGCTCCGGACGGCGGCGGTGGCGGCCGGGGTGCGTACCGACCACCAGGCGAGGACCGAGCCGGCGACCAGCAGCCCCGCGCACATCGGCATCGCCCGCCGGAACGTCGTGGCGAACTCGCCCGCGTCCCGGTACGCCTCGGGCCCCATCCCGGCGAGCAGCGGCAGGGCGGCCACCGCGATGAGCCCGGCGGCCCGGGCGGCGGCGTTGTTGATGCCGCTGGCCAGACCGGCCCGTCCGGCGTCCACGGCGGCCAGGACGGTCGCGGTGAGCGGCGCGACGACCACGACGAGCCCGGCGCCGAGCACCAGGACGGCGGGCAGCACCTCGGTGACGTACCCGCCGAAGGAGGCGCTGCCCGGCCCCACCCGCAGCATCAGGAGCATCCCGGCGGCGGCCAGCAGCGGCCCCACGGTGAGCGGGATGCGGGGCCCGATGCGCCGCCCCAGTTCACCGGCCCGGGCGGAGAAGAGCAGCATCAGCACGGTGGTGGGCAGCAGCGCCGTACCGGCCCCCAGCGCCGAGTACCCGGCGACGACCTGGAGCTGGATCGCGGAGAGGAAGAAGAAGCCGCCGAGGGCCGCGTAGACGCAGAAGGTCACCAGGTTGACCGAGGTGAACAGCCGGGAGCGGAAGATCGACGGCGGCAGCATGGGGTCGGCCCGCCGCCGCTCGACCCGTACGAACGCGGCCCCCAGCAGCAGCCCGCCGACGGCCGACCCGATCACCAGCGGCGAGGCGCCCTGCTCCGGGGCCTCGATCAGCGCGTACGTCACCCCGGCGAGGGCCAGCGCCCCGAGCGCGGCCCCCAGCACGTCGAAGCGCCCGTGCGCCGCCGGATCCCGCGACTCCGGTACGTGCCGGAGCGCGACGGGTACGCAGATCGCGGCGAGCGGCAGGTTCAGCAGGAACACCCACCGCCAGCCGGGCCCGTCGACGAGCCAGCCGCCCACGAACGGCCCCACGGCCGCCCCGACCCCGCCGAACCCGGACCAGAGCCCCACGGCCCGCGCCCGGTCGTCCGGATGGAAACTGGCCTGGATGAGCGCGAGGGACCCCGGCGTGAGGAGCGCCCCGCCGACGCCCTGGAGCGCCCGGGCGGCGATGAGGACGCCCGCGTTCGGCGCGATCCCGCAGAGCAGGGAGGCCACGGCGAACCAGACCACCCCGACGACGAACACCCGCCGCCGCCCGTACCGGTCCCCGAGCGCCCCGCCGAGGAGGATCAGCCCGGCGAGCGTGAGCATGTAGGCGTTGACGGTCCACTGGAGGGCGGCCATATCGGTGCCGAGGTCCTCGCCGATACGGGGCAGGGCGACGTTGATGACGGTGGAGTCGAGCATCGCCATGCCGGACCCGAGCACCGTGGTCAGCACGACCCAGCGCCCGACGGGCGAGGCGACCCGGATCTCCCCGGGGGCGGAGCCAGCAGCAGCCATGGGGCCAGGGTGCCCCACATGAGCCCCTCCGGCGATTGAGGGCCCGGAGCGCCCGCGCGGGGCAAGGTGCCCGCACGGGACAAGTGCCCGCAGTTCAAGCCCCTCCGGCGATTGAGGAGCGGGGGCCCGGGGGCGGCGCCCCCGAAACCAGCGACCACCGCACGGCTCACACGGTCCGCACCGCCCCTACGGCCCGGACCAACGCCTCCACCCCCAACTCCGCCTTCCCCCGGGGACACCCCACGTTCAGCCGAACGAACCCCGGCGCCCCGTAAACCGAACCCCCCATGATCGCCACCCGCTCCCGCTCCACCAGCACCCGCTGCAACGCCGGCTCCTCCACGCCCAGCGGCCGCAGGTCGATCCAGGCCAGGTATCCGGCCTGCGGCGGCACCCACCCCAGCTCGGGGAACGCGGCCCCCAGCCGCTCAGCCACGTGCCCCAGATTCCCCGCCACGTACGCCCGCACCGCGTCCAGCCACGCCGCCCCCTCCCGGTACGCCGCGATGTGCGCGGTCAGCGACAGGACGGCCGGTGACGCCAGCCCCTCCGCCGTCTCCATCCGCCGCAGGAACTCCGCCCGGTCACCGGGGTCCCCGATGAACCCGTACGAACCGGTCAGTGCCGGAAAGTTGAACGCCTTCGACCCGGACGTGATCAGCGCCCACCGGCCGTCACCCGCCACCCGCGTCCACGGCACATGGACGCGCCCCGCCCCGTCGTCGTGCACGAAGTCCGCGTGGATCTCGTCGCTGATCACCGCGACCCCGTACCGCTCGGCGAGCGCCGCCGTCCGGGCCAGTTCGTCGGCCGTCCACACCCGGCCGGTCGGGTTGTGGGGCGAGCACAGCACCAGCACCTTCGCATCGCCCCGCGCAAGCTCCCGCTCCAGCGCCTCCTCGTCCCCCACCGGCACCCCGCGCAGCTCCCGCCCGAGCCCGGTGATCGCCTTGCGGAAACCGTCGTACACAGGGGTGTGGACGACGACGCCGTCCCCCTCCGCCGTCCACATCTGGAGCAGCTGGGAGAGCTGGCTGAGCACGGACGGCCCGTAGACGAGCTGCCCGGTGTCGATCTCGGTGCCGTACCGGGTGGCGTACCAGTGGGCGATCGCCGAGCGGAAGTCGTCCTGCCACCAGGTGGTGTAGCCGAACACCCCGTGGTCCAGGCGGGCCCGGAGCGCGGCCAGGACCTCGGGGGCCGTGGCGAAGTCCATGTCGGAGATGGTGAACGGCAGCAGGCCGTCGACGCCGAACCGGTCGGCGACCCCGTCCCACTGGACGCACCAGGTGCCCCGGCGGTCGACGACGGTATCGAAATCGTAGGGCGCGCCCACGGCAGATCCTCTTCTCTCTCCCGGCACAGCGACGGGCCCGGCCCTCCGAGGGAGGACCGGGCCCGGCACCGTACGTCCGTACGTCCGTACGAACGGGTGACTACTTCAGCTTGGTGCCCGTGGAGCGCAGGTTCGCGCAGGCCTCGGTGACACGCGCGGCCATGCCGGCCTCGGCGAGCTTGCCCCAGGTGCGGGGGTCGTAGGTCTTCTTGTTGCCGACCTCGCCGTCGACCTTCAGGACACCGTCGTAGTTGCGGAACATGTGGTCCGCGACCGGGCGGGTGAAGGCGTACTGGGTGTCGGTGTCGAGGTTCATCTTCACGACGCCGTTCTCCAGCGCGGTGACGATCTCCTCGGCGGTGGAGCCCGAGCCGCCGTGGAAGACGAAGTCGAACGGCTGGCTGCCGGCCGGCTTGCCGTACTTCTCGGAGACGCCCGCCTGGAGGTCCTTCAGCAGCTCGGGGCGGAGCACGACGTTGCCCGGCTTGTAGACGCCGTGGACGTTGCCGAAGGAGGCGGCCAGCAGGTAGCGGCCCTTCTCGCCCAGGCCGAGCGCCTCGGCGGTACGCAGCGCGTCGTCGACGGTCGTGTACAGCTCGTCGTTGATCTCGTGCGTGACGCCGTCCTCCTCACCGCCGGTCGGGGTGATCTCGACCTCAAGGATGATCTTGGCGGCGGCGGCCTTGGCCAGCAGCTCCTGGCCGATGGCCAGGTTGTCGGCGAGGGTCTCGGCCGAACCGTCCCACATGTGGGACTGGAACAGCGGGTTCAGGCCCTTGGCGACGCGCTCGGCGGAGACGTCGAGCAGCGGACGTACGTACCCGTCCAGCTTGTCCTTGGGGCAGTGGTCGGTGTGCAGCGCGATGGTGACGTCGTACTTCGCCGCGACGATGTGCGCGAACTCGGCCAGGGCGACCGCGCCCGTGACCATGTCCTTGTTGTACTGGCCGCCCAGGAACTCCGCACCACCGGTGGAGATCTGGACGATGCCGTCGCTCTCGGCCTCCGCGAAGCCGCGCAGCGCGGCGTGCAGGGTCTGGGACGAGGTCACGTTGATGGCCGGGTAGGCGAACTTGCCCGCCTTTGCCCGGTCGAGCATCTCGGCGTACGCCTCGGGGGTTGCGATGGGCATCTGACCGCTCCTTGGGATGTGCGGGTGTGCAGGCTGTGAGTCCCTGACCTGGGGGCGACGTCATCGTCGCCCCCATCTTCCCAGACTTGCCATCCGGCTCCACCCGGCGGACCCGGTTTCACGTGAAACCGGGTCCGCCGAGGGTTCAGCCCAGGTCGAGATCGGCCACCGAGTACACGTGGACGTACGGCAGACCGGCCTCGGCGATGGCCGGGGCGGCCCCGCGCTCGACGATCACGGCGACGGCGACGACCTCGCCACCCGCCTCACGGACGGCCTCGACGGCGGTCAGCGGCGAGCCGCCCGTGGTCGAGGTGTCCTCGACGACCAGGCAGCGGCGGCCCTTGACGTCCGTGCCCTCGATACGGCGCTGCATCCCGTGCGCCTTCTGCGCCTTGCGGACGACGAACGCGTCCAGGCTCTGCCCCCGGGCGGCGGAGGCGTGCAGCATCGAGGTGGCGACCGGGTCGGCCCCGAGCGTCAGTCCGCCGACGCAGTCGTAGTCCAGCTCGGCGGTGGCGTCGAGCATGACCTGCCCGACCAGCGGCGCGGCCTTGCCGTCCAGCGTGATCCGGCGCAGGTCGATGTACCAGTCGGCTTCCAGACCCGAGGAGAGGGTCACCTTGCCGTGCACCACGGCCTTGTCCTTGATCTGCTGGAGCAGGTCAGCGCGTACGTCAGTCATGTCCACGAGGGTAAGCGGTGCCGCACGGGCCCACGCCCGACCCCACCGCCGGGCACCGGCTCAGAGCCGGGTCCAGCTCCAGGTCGTGGTCATCTCCAGCGGGTCGATCGGGGTCACCAGGCGGGGCGTGGTGTTCAGCCCGTTCGGCGGACCGGACTGCGGTTCCACGCAGACGGCCTCGTCCTGCTCGTCGTAGACCACCACCCACTCGCTGCGGCTCTTCACCGTCAGCTCCAGCCGCTCCGGCCAGGTGATCCTCACGTCCACGCCGTCGGGCATCCCGAAGCAGTCGTCCCACGGGCCGGGTTGCGGGTCGATGCGCCGCCCGGTCGGCAGATGGTCCCCGCCCCGCTCCTCCTGCCAGCCGGCGTCGAAGGACAGCTCGGCGTCCCGGCCGTCGAGGGTGCGGTGGAACCAGGGGTGCCAGCCGGCCTGGGCCGGGAAGGAGTCGCCGTACGTCTCGACGGCGAGGCCCAACGTGAGCGTGTCCTCGGCCAGCTCGAAGGTCTGCGTCACCCGGCCCTCGTACGGCCAGGGCTTCGCGAGGTCGTAGTAGAAGGCCGCCCGGCCCTCGGCCAGGTCGGCGGCCGTGTGCGCGGGGTGCCAGGAGGTGTCCCGGCCGGTTCCGTGGATGGCGTGCGGCGGGGAGTTCAGCGGCAGCTCGTGGAGCTCGTCGCCGTTGCGGAACTGCCCGTACCCCGTACGCCCGCACCAGGGGACCATCGGGAAGCAGCCGTACCGGTCGCCCTGGCGGAGGAGTTCGGTGGACCCGATCCGCAGGCTGCTGATCCGGCAGCCGTGCACGGGGTCAACGGTCAACTCGGCCGCGCCGACGGTCAGCCTGACGTTCTCTTCGCTGCTGCTCACCCGACGACCCTACTGGCGGCTCACGGCCTGCGGCGCCGCAACGCCCGGCCCAGCACCACGGCGGAGGCGAGCGCGAGGGCCGCGGCGGGGGCGACCCACCGCAGGGTGGTGCTCGCACCGCCCGCCTCCGGGGAGGGCACGGGGGCGTACCGGCCGCGCGGCGGCGCGTGGTCGACCTCCTCGGCGCTGCGCCCGATCATCGTGCGGCGGGCGTGCGCGGCCTCGGCGGGCGGTTCGTCCGGAACGGTGAACTCCACCCCGGCGACGGGGTCGAGGGAGGGCGGCGGCACGGGCGAGTCGAAGACGGACCCGGAGCCGTCGTCGCTCTCGTCGCTCGCGAGCCCCTCTGCGGCAACGGCGTCGCTCTCGTCGCCTTCAAGTCCCTCCGCGGCAACGGCGTCGTCCCCACCGGGGTCCGTGCCCGCGTCGGCGTCCTCGCCCTCCCGCGCCGCCAGCGACTCCGTCACCAACTGCTGGGTGAAGCGGTCCAGGAGCCGGTGGGCGGCCGCGAGCGCCGCGCACTCCTCCAGCTCGACCAGCCGCCCGTCCCCGTCGGCCGTACCGCTGTAGGCGATCGTCGTCCCGCCGTCCGTCGCCGTGAGGACGATGGTCAGGGCCAGCTCGACCGCACCGGTGCCCCGGGCCTCCACGCCCTTCCCGGTGACGGAGAAGCGGTCTCCCTCCGGGCCGGTGAGCCCCAGCTCACCCCGGTAGGTGATGGTGTGGCCGCCGGCCCGCAGCTTCAGCCGGCCCGCCAGGGGCGACGCGGCGTCGGCGTCCTGCTGGAGACCGGGGACACAGCGGGCGACCCGGGCGGGATCGCCCAGGGTGCGCAACAGGGTCGGGACGGGAACCGGAACGAACACCTCATGCTCCATGGAAACCGAGCCTAATCGGCCACGGCCCCGAACGTCAGCGCTTCGGGCCGCCGAAGGACCAGCGAAGAACCTTCGAAGGACCCACGAAGGCCGACGTCCGCACCCCGTCGGCTCACGCGTCTTCCCAGTACCTCGGGTGGACCAGCGTCGACGGGAGCATTCCCGGCAGCCGGGCCTCGGCCGCGGCCCGCGCCCCCTCGCGCAGCTCCCGGCCCCGCAGCGAGCGCGGTTCGGGCCCTCCGGCGGCCAGCGCGGCCTGCGGGGCCTCGCCCGGTGCGGCGAGGAGGAAGCCCCAGTCCTCCCGCTGCCGGCCCTCCCCGCCGCCCCGGTCCGGGCTCGCGGCGAAGCCCGCGTACCGGCCCGTGACGCGGTAGGGGCGGGTCGCGAGGCCGCCCGCACGCACCGAGGCCTCCACCGTCCAGAAGGTCTGCGGCCGGGACCCCAGCGGTCCGGCGTGCACCACGAGCCGCCCGTCCGGGGCCAGGGCCTCCGCGATCAGCCCGTAGAACTCGGCCGAATACAGCTTCGTACTGGCGGTGATGCCCGGGTCCGGGAGGTCGGAGATCACCACGTCGTACCGGCCGTGGTCGGCCCGGAGCCAGGGGAAGGCGTCCGCCCCGACCACGGTGAGGCGGGGGTCCCGGAAGGCGTGGCCGTTCAGCTCGGAGAGGGCGGGGTCGGTACGGGCCAGTCGGGTGACGGCGGGGTCCAGCTCGACGACGGTGACCGCGCGGACGTCCCGGTAGCGCAGCACCTCGCGGGCGGCGAGCCCGTCGCCGCCGCCGAGGATGAGCACGCGGGCGCGGGGCCCGTTCATCGCGGGGTGCACCAGCGCCTCGTGGTAGCGGTACTCGTCGCGGGCGCTGACCCGCAGCCGACCGTCCAGATAGAGGCCGAGGGAGTCCCGGTCGGCGCCGGTCACCACGACCTCCTGCACCCCGGTCTGCACGGCGACCCGCACCTGGTCCCCGTACACCGCCCGCCGCGCCGCCCGCTCGAAGTCGTCGACCAGCACCGTGGCGGTGGCCAGCACCGCGATCACCGAGACGTTGGCCAGGACGAGGAGCCAGCGCGAACGGGGGCTCAGATCGTGCCGGAACACCCACAGGACGAGCGCCCCGCCCGCCGCCGCGTTGACCGCGCCGGTGAACAGCGCACCGGTCAACTGACCCAGCATCGGCAGCAGCAGAAAGGGGAACGCGAGCCCGCCGACCAGCGCGCCCACGTAGTCGGCGGCGAAGAGATCGGCGACGGCCCCGCCCGCGTCCTGCCGGTCGACCCGCTGGATCAGCGTCATCAGCAGCGGGATCTCCGCGCCGATCAGCACCCCGATCGCCAGCGAGAACCCGACCAGGGCGTACTGCGAATCGCCGAGCCAGGCGAACGAGGCGTAGAGGACCAGCGCCGAGGAGCCGCCGATCAGGGCGAGGGCCGCCTCGATCATCCCGAAACCGACGGCGGCACGGCAGCGCAAACGTTTCGCGAGAAGGGATCCGATGCCCATCGCGAACACCATCACGGAGAGCACGACGGACGCCTGGGTGACCGAATCGCCGATGAGATACGAGGCGAGCGCGACCAGTTCGAGCTCGTAGACGAGACCGCAGGCGGCGCAGACGAAGACCGCGGCCAGCACGAGGAGCCGGCCGGTCCTCGGCCGTACGGGAAGCCGCGCCGCGCCCCCTCGCAGCGTCATCTGCTGGTCGATCATGACGCGAACGCTACGTCACGACACCGTCGCACCTTGTCACCCACACGGGTGTAAGTGCCCCTGCCACTCAGGCCGCGGGCGCGGGAATCCGCACGCCCACCCGGGTCCGGGTCACCACCAACTGCCCCTCCTGCGGGTACGCGTGCCAGGTGCGCCACCGCACCTGCCCCTCGGTGCGCTGGGCGAGCATCGCGGTGAAGGCGTACGGGCTGCCGGGGAAGGTGCCCACCAGACCGTGCGGGTGGTCGCTGACCAGGGCGAGCAGCTCCTGCGCGCGCCCGGCGAACTGCCCCTGGGTCAGGGTCTCCACCCGCGCCGCGAATTCGTACTCCCGGTCTCCGAGGCGCTTCGAGACGCCGAGGGGCAGGGGGGTGCTGCTGCCGGGCAGACAGGCCACGGTCTCGGAACAGCCCCCCTGCTCCTCCTGGAGGAGCACCTGGTGGGAGGCTCCGAGCAGCCTCAACTGGAGTTCGGCGCCGTCGAACCGGAGGTCGAGGACCGCCAGGGCGGGCAGCGGCTCCCGACCCAGCATCCAGGCCAGGTCGGCGGCGCGGGTATCGGAATAGGCCGTCTGGAGGGTGGTGAGCATGGGTGGGCTCCGCAAACACACATGGACGCCGGGACAGCAGAACGCCCCCGGATGACTGCGTGTGGGAGGTGAGGGGCGCCCGATCTGGTCCAACTGGGGTCCGAGGGCTGAATGTTCTCTTCGACGAGGGAATCACGAAGTACGCCGCACTCACAGCGTTTTCGCCCAACTTGCCGTGGTTTCCATCCCCTCGGGGGCCCCACGGTTCAACTGTTCAACCGAAAACGTCCGCGTCGCTCAACAAAAAGGCGTCCGGAGGGAGTTCACCCTCCGGACGCCCGGCGTCAGGTCACTGTCGGTGACCGTGCGAGGACGGTTCCGTCAGCTGCTGCCCCCGCCGCAGCCGCCCCCGCCGCCGCAGGAGTGCCCGCCCGAGCCGGAGTCGCTGCTGGAACCGGAGTCGCCCCACGACCACCAGCCGCCACCGGAGTCGCCACCGGTGAGGCCCTCGCCGCCCGCGGACGCCGACGAGGAACGCCGGCCCTTGGTACGCGAATGCGCCATCCTGCTGCCCCCGGTGGCCCGCAGCACGGCCAGCAGTCCTCCGACGACGACCGCGGCGATCACTGTCGCGATGAAGACGCCCATGGCCCCCACCCGCCTTTCCTTCCCCCGAAGCGAGGTCCCCCGTCGCTTCCCCGTTGTTGTGTGACAGGGGGATTCCCAGAGCCCTCGCGCGCCAAAGCGGACTTGAGCAACTCCAGAGCTTCGGCCCAGGATGGCGCCCATGACACAGGGACGACCGCTGCTCAACCGCCGCCTCGCCGCGTTCGGCACGACGATCTTCGCCGAGATGTCGGCGCTGGCCGGGCGGACCGGCTCCATCAACCTCGGCCAGGGCTTCCCCGACACCGACGGACCCGAGGAGATCCGGGAGGCGGCGGTCCGGGCGCTGCGCGCCGGCCACGGCAACCAGTACCCACCGGGCCCCGGTGTCCCGGAACTGCGCAACGCCGTCGCCGCCCACCAGGAGCGCTTCTACGGCCTGACCTGGTCCCCGGACACGGAAGTCCTGGTGACCACCGGGGCCACCGAGGCGATCGCCGCATCCCTGCTCGCCCTCCTCGAACCGGACGACGAGGTCATCGCGTTCGAGCCGTACTACGACTCGTACGCCGCCTGCATCGCCATGGCGGGCGCGAAGCGCGTACCGCTCACCCTGCGCGCCCCGGACTTCCGCCCGGATCTCGACGAACTGCGCACCCTGATCACCCCGCGCACCCGCCTCCTGCTGCTGAACACCCCGCACAACCCGACCGGCACGGTGCTCACCCCCGACGAACTGTCCGGAATCGCGACCCTCGCGGTGGAGCACGATCTCCTGGTGGTCACGGACGAGGTGTACGAGCACCTGGTCTTCACGGGGGCGCACCACCCGATCGCCGCGCTCCCCGGGATGCGCGAGCGCACGGTGTCCATCTCCTCGTCGGGGAAGACGTTCTCGTACACCGGCTGGAAGATCGGCTGGGTGACCGGCGACGCTCCCCTGGTGGCGGCGGTGCGCGCGGCGAAGCAGTATCTGACCTTCGTCAGCGGGGGCCCGTTCCAGTACGCGATCGCCGAGGCGCTCGCCCTGCCGGACGCGTTCTTCACCGGCTTCCGCGCGGACATGCACCGCAAGCGGGACCTGCTGGCGAAGGGGCTGCGCGCGGCGGGCTTCCGGGTGTACGAGCCGGAGGGGACGTACTTCATCACCACCGACATCTCCCCGTTCGGCGACGAGGACGCCTACGCCTTCTGTCGCGCGCTGCCGGAGCGCTGCGGAGTGGCGGCCGTGCCGGTCTCGGTCTTCTACGACGACCCGGAGGCGGGCCGCAGCCAGGTCCGGTTCACGTTCTGCAAGAGGGACGACGTGCTGGAGTCGGCGGTGGAGCGGCTGGCCCGGCTGGGCTGAGCCCCGGGCGTACGGAAACGGCCCGGGCGGCGGTCGCGATGACCGCTGCCCGGGCCGTGACCCGATTGTTTCGGGGACTAGGCGCCCGCGGGCTCCTCGCCGTCCGTCTTGCCCTCGGCGGGCTGGATGCCGAGGCGCTCGATGAGCCACTTGTCGAACTCGATCGAGGCGCGCACCCAGCTCACCGTCGAGGAGACGAAGTGCTCCAGGCTGACGCCCGTGCCGATGAGCATCTGCGCCTCACCGATCAGCCGGACGGAACCCGTCTCGCCCTCCTCGCCCTCGTGGGCGTGGGTGTAGACCTTGGGCCACAGGGTGCGGCGGTTCCAGTCGTCGATGGCGTCCAGCAGGACGGGACGCTGGTCCGCGTCGTGCGGGCGGTCGTAGAACGTACGGACCGAGAAGACCTGCTGCTCCGCCTCGCCGCGGAACATGAAGTACGTCCGGAACTCTTCCCACGGCGCCGCGAGGTCGCCCTCGTCGTCGACGACGTACTTCAGCTCCATCTGGTCGAGGAGCTGCTTGACGAGGTCCTGGTCAGGGACGACGGGGCCCTCCGGTCCTGCCGCCTGCGGTTCGGGCTGGCCCCCGAAATTAGGAATCGAGGACGGATCGATGCTCACCGTTATTTCCCTTCGTGCGGTTGCGGCCATCCTCTCCCATGGCGGGCGGGGCATGGCAAGCCCCGGCGGCCCCGATCAGCCACAAGCTGACAGACAGCGTGTGGAGACGGGGTCCGCCGGACGTTCGCTCACAGCGTGCGACGCTCGGTGACCGGCGGTTACGAGGCGGGGCCGACGATCAGCCCGCCCTCGGCCCGGTCCACCCGTACGGTGTCACCGTCGCGGACCTCGCCGGACAGGATCTCCTTGGCGAGCCGGTCGCCGATCGCCGTCTGGATGAGCCGGCGCAGCGGCCGCGCCCCGTAGGCCGGATCGTTGCCCTCCTGGGCGAGCCAGGCGAGCGCCTCGGGGGTGACGTCGAGGGTGAGCCGCCGGTCGGCGAGCCGGGCCGCGAGCCGGTCGATCTGGAGCCCGGCGATGTGGGCCAGCTCGTCACCGGACAGGGCGGAGAAGACCACGAGGTCGTCGAGCCGGTTGATGAACTCCGGCTTGAACGACGCCCGCACCACCTCCAGGACCTGCTCCTTCTTCACCTCGGGCTTGACCAGGGGGTCCATCAGGAACTGGCTGCCGAGGTTGGAGGTGAGGACGAGGATGGTGTTGCGGAAGTCGACCGTGCGGCCCTGGCCGTCGGTGAGCCGGCCGTCGTCGAGGACCTGGAGCAGGATGTCGAAGACCTCGGGGTGGGCCTTCTCGACCTCGTCCAGGAGCACGACGCTGTACGGGCGGCGGCGGACGGCCTCGGTGAGCTGGCCGCCCTCCTCGTACCCGACGTAACCGGGCGGGGCGCCGACGAGGCGGGCGACGCTGTGCTTCTCGCCGTACTCGCTCATGTCGATGCGGATCATGGCCCGCTCGTCGTCGAACAGGAAGTCCGCCAGCGCCTTGGCCAGCTCGGTCTTGCCGACGCCGGTCGGGCCCAGGAAGAGGAACGACCCGGTGGGCCGGTCGGGATCGGCGATCCCGGCCCTGGTCCGGCGGACGGCGTCGGAGACGGCCTGCACGGCCTCGCTCTGCCCGATCAGCCGCTTGCCGAGTTCGCTCTCCATCCGCAGCAGCTTCTGCGTCTCGCCCTCCAGCAGCCGCCCGGCCGGGATGCCGGTCCAGGCGCCGACGACGTCCGCGATGTCGTCAGGACCGACCTCCTCCTTGACCATGGTGTCCTTGTCCTTCGAGGCCTCCTGCTCCGCCTCGGCGGCCTCCTCCAGCTCCCGCTCAAGCCCCGGGATCTCCCCGTACAGCAGCTTGGACGCGGCGTCGAAGTCGCCGTCGCGCTGGGCGCGTTCGGCCTGGCCGCGCAGCTCGTCGAGGCGCTCCTTGAGCTCACCGACCCGATTGAGACCCTGCTTCTCCTTCTCCCAGCGGGCGTTGAGGCCGCGCAGCTCCTCCTCCTTGTCGGCGAGGTCGCGGCGCAGCTTCTCCAGGCGCTGCTTGGATGCGGCGTCGGACTCGTTCTTGAGGGCCAGCTCCTCCATGCGCAACCGGTCGACGGAGCGCTGGAGTTCGTCGATCTCCAGGGGCGAGGAGTCGATCTCCATGCGCAGCCGTGAGGCGGCCTCGTCGACCAGGTCGATGGCCTTGTCGGGGAGGAAGCGGGAGGTGATGTAGCGGTCGGAGAGGGTCGCGGCGGCCACCAGCGCCGAGTCCGCGATCTGCACCTTGTGGTGGGCCTCGTAACGGCCCTTGAGACCGCGCAGGATCGCGATGGTGTCCTCGACGGACGGCTCGGCGACCAGCACCTGCTGGAAGCGGCGCTCCAGGGCGGGGTCCTTCTCGATGCGCTCGCGGTACTCGTCGAGCGTGGTCGCGCCGACCATGCGCAGCTCGCCGCGGGCCAGCATCGGCTTGAGCATGTTGCCCGCGTCCATGGCGGAGTCGCCGCCCGCGCCGGCGCCGACGACGGTGTGCAGCTCGTCGATGAACGTGATGATCCGGCCGTCGCTCTCCTTGATCTCGGAGAGGACGGTCTTCAGGCGCTCCTCGAACTCGCCGCGGTACTTCGCGCCCGCGACCATCGCGCCGAGGTCGAGCGAGACGAGCCGCTTGTCCTTGAGGCTCTCCGGGACGTCGCCCTTGACGATGCGCTGGGCGAGCCCCTCGACGACGGCGGTCTTGCCGACGCCGGGCTCACCGATGAGGACGGGGTTGTTCTTCGTCCGGCGCGACAGCACCTGCACGACGCGGCGGATCTCCTGGTCGCGGCCGATGACCGGGTCCAGCTTGCCCTCGCGTGCGGCGGCCGTGAAGTCGGTGCCGAACTTCTCCAGGGCCTTGTACTGGCCCTCCGGGTCGGGTGTGGTCACCCGGCGCCCTCCCCTGCTCGTCTCGAACGCGGCCAGCAGCTGCTTGGCGCCGGCCCCTTGCCCGTCGAGGATCTCACCGGCCCGCCCGCCCTGCGCGGCGATGCCGATGAGCAGGTGCTCGGTGGAGATGTAGTCGTCGCCCAGCTCCTTGGCCCGCTGGGCCGCGTCCTGGATGACGGCGAGCATCTCGCGGTTGGGCTGCGGCGGGGCGACGGTGGACCCGGTGACGCTGGGCAGCCCGCCGAGCAGCCGCTCGGTCTCACCGCGTACGAGCGCCAGGTCGGCCTCGACGGCGGCGAGGAGATCGACGATGTTCTCGTTGTCCTGCCCCTCCAGCAGCGCGAGCAGCAGGTGCCCCGGGGTCAGGTCGGGGTGCCCGTCCTTCACGGCCCGGTTGGTGGCCGCGTTGATGGCGTCGCGGCTCTTGTTGGTCAGCTCGGCGTCCACGTGTGGTTACTCCTCCTCGCAGCTGGGGGCGTACGTCTGTATTGACTTAATCAACGTACACAAAGTTGAGTCTATTCCACTCAAGGCCGTGATCGCACGCGCCGCGACCCTCGGGGACGGCCTCGTTCGGGGGTGCTCGTACGCTGCCCCCATGGCAGACGTACGCAATCCCTCCCCCGAATACGTCGCGTTCTGGCGCGAGAGCCACCTGTCCACGCTGACGACCCCCCGCCCGGACGGCACACCGCACGTGGTGCCGGTCTGTGTGACGTACGACCCGGAGGCCGGGATCGCGCGCGTGATCACCGACGGGGGCAGCCGCAAGGTCGCCCACATCCGCGCGGCCGGCCCCGACGGGGCACGCGTGGCCGTCTGCCAGATCGACCGGGCCCGCTGGGCGACCCTGGAGGGCCGCGCGGTCATCCGCACCGAGCCGGAGACCGTCAAGGACGCGGAGGCCCGCCACGAGGAGCGCTACGGCCGTCCGCCGCGGATCAACCCGACCCGGGTCGTCATCGAGATCACCCTCGACCGGGCGCTCGGCAAGGCCTGACCCCGCACAGAGCCGCGGAGACAGCACAACGGCGCCACCGTGTTCAGGTCACGGTGGCGCCGCTGTGTGGGGGAAGCGCCTGGAGCGACAGGTGACGACGGGGGAATCGCTCAGGCACTGCGGGGGGTGGCGGAAAGGGGTTCTGCGTCGAACAGCTCGTGGTCGCGCTGATCGAGATTGACGAAGATCATGCCGTACCTGACGGCACAGCGAACCGGCTGCGGGGCGCCGCGGGGCCGACGGAGGCAACGATAGGCGCGGACGTCCTCGTCCTCTTCCATCACCACGACGATCGGCTCTCCGAACAGGGTGACCATCAACGAGTCGCCACGGCGGGGGAGGGCCGTGAGCAGATCGATGAAATGCCACCCTGAGCGATAGGCGGTTGCCATCTCGCGCCGGAAGGTGCGGTCGTCCGGCGGGGTGCTCATGCCTGGGCTCCGTCCGACGACGCGGTGCCCGACGGCGAACCGAGCGCCGCTTCCGTTCCCGTCGCCTTCGCGGGCATCAGGTCCCAAGCCAGGTCTGGAGGCGGAGCTGCCAGCGCATGCGCGCCGACCGCACCGTTGGTCACGCCGCCCTCAACGAGGTCAAGAACACTCAGCGCTCCGGTCGTCACCCCGACAGAGAGGGCAACAGCAAGCACCGAGCGAAGCGTTTTGTAACTCATGGTGGGCTTCGTCCTCACTTCCAAGGTTTCCTCTCCCCCGCAAACAAGACGATGGCCCATCCAGGCACGTCAATGCCACAGAACCGGTGCATCATGTTCCTGCTGATTCATGTTCCTGGGGGGTGGAGAATTGACCACAGAAAGAACTAAAGCGACACATCCCCACGCGGTAAGCGCAATGTGCGACGAGGGGGCGCGGCTTTACGCCAGCGCGCTGAGCGTGGGCAAGATAGCTCGTGTCGAGACAGAGGACGCTCCCTGCCTACTCGAGTTCGCCCTGCTGCACCCCGATCCCGACGATGCCACCTGGCTTCGACCGGTGCCACCTTCAGCGGCGTTGACGCAGCGACTCCACCCGATCGAGCGAGAGATACAGGAGCGCAGGCGGCTCTCGGTCGAGCTCACCGAGGCGTTCGAACCCTTCATGGCCATCAGCGCGCAGGCACCGCCGACGACGCACGCCATCACGGTCCTCGAAGGCATCGACCGCATCAACGCGTCGATAGAGCTCGCTCTGGCCGAGTGCCGCTCGGAGGTTCTGACGATTCAACCAGGCGGGGGGGCGCAGTGAGAACGCGCTGACCATCGCCATGGAGCGCGGCAGGATGCTCACGGCACGCGGAGTCGGCATGCGCACTCTGTATCAGCACACCGTTCGCCACAGCCACGGAACTCTCAGCTATGCCGCTCAGATGGCCGAGAGCAAGGTCGAGATCCGAACGCTCGAAGAGCTCATAGAGCGGCTCATGATCTTCGACAACACCGTGGCCTTCATCCCGGCCACGGACGATCGAACCGTAGCGCTGGAACTGCGGCACCCCGGCATCGTGGAGTACCTGGCCAAAGTCTTCGAGCAGCTCTGGCACCGTGCGATACCCCTTCAGGAACAGATTCCGTACGACTCCAAGTCGGACGGGATTTCCGGCGTACGGCATTCCATCGCCAAGCTCCTCGTCGAAGGCCACGTCGACGAGGCGATCGCCCGCCGCCTCGGCATGAACGTACGGACCTGCCGTTCGCACATCGCCAAACTCAGCGTCGCGCTGGGGAGCAACAGCCGGGCCCAACTCGGCTACCTCATCGCACGATCAGGAATCCTGGACTCAGACCCCGACCATGCGATATCCCCCGGCACCGGGGCGTGACCGCACCCCGGGGGAGAGCGCTGCCACGCCCAGGTGGACCAGGGAACATCCCCGCATCCGCCGACCGCGACACCGCCCTGCGGATCGGACACCCGGCCCTGGTCGCCTACCTCATCCAGGTCTACGAAGTCCTGTGGGCGCAAGCCGTCCCGCTGGCCGAAACCCATCACACGGCCGCACCGGACGTCCCGGTCACCGCCGTACAACCAGGCATCGCCCGCCTCCTCGCCGAAGGCCACGTCGACGACGTCGTCGCCCGCAAGATGGGCATCAGCCTCCGCACCTGCCGCGCCCACATCGCCACACTCATGCAGACCCTCGGCGCCACCAGCCGCACCCACCTCGGCGCGCTCCTCGTCCGGTCCGGCATCGTGGAAGCCGGCCGGCGCGAGCACTGAGACAGAGGGAGCGGTGGCCGGGCGGCGCGGGGCCGGGGCTTGGCCGCACCCCCCGGAGGAGCGCGGCCGTGCCCGGGCGGCGAGGGTCGTTCTCAGACGTCGCGGTGGGTGAAGAGGCGCGTGCCCGCCAGGGACATCGCCGCCGTCCAGCCCACGAGCAGCAGCAGGCCGTACGGTGCCGCCAGCGCGTCCGGGAAGCCGGAGGCGTCGCCGAGCAGAGCGAACTGGGCGCCCTCGGGGAGGAACCGGCCCAGCTCGGGGAGCTGGCCCAGCACCAGTACCTGGCCCAGCGTGCCCCAGACGACCAGGCCCAGGACCGCCGCGAGCCGGTTGCGGACGACGAAGCCGATCGCGGCGCCCCAGGGGCCGGCCAGGGTGCAGATCGTCAGGACGGCGGCGGCGGTCGTCCAGGTGGAGCCGTCGACGGTCAGCCCGGAATCCTTCGCCGCGAGCGCCCCGTACCCGACGGCGAGGGAGCAGACCACCGCCGCGCCGCCGAAGACCAGGCCCGACACCGTCGTGGCCAGCAGCTTGGCGCCCACCACGGCCGAACGGCCCGGCGCGTACAGCACAGTGCGGCCGATCGAACCGGAGCTGAATTCGCCTGTGACGTGCAGCGCCCCGAGCAGCGTCGCGAAGAGCGCGGCGGACGCGCCGAGCCCGACGATGTTCTCCGTCAGCTCCGCACCGGCGGACGCCGGGTCCGACTCCGCGTACACCAAGCCCAGTTGGCCCAGCGCGCAGAAGGCGAGCGCCACCAGGAGAAGCGCCGGAAGGGCCAGCCCCGTGCGCAGTTTGAGGAGTTCGGCGGAGAGCTGGTTGCGCAGGACCTCAGGCACGGGTGACCTCCCGACGCGGCGCGGCGTCCGCGCCCTCGACGAGTGCGAAGTAGGCGTCTTCCAAACGGCCGCCGCCGCGCCGCACCAGCTCCTGGAGCGAGCCCGTGAACAGCACCGATCGGCGCAGCACGACCACGTCGTCCACGCTCTGCTCGACCTCGGAGAGCATGTGGCTGGCGATCAGCACCGTCCGCCCCTCGCCGGCGGAGCGCTCGACGAGGCGGCGCATCCAGCGGATCCCGTCCGGGTCGAGTCCGTTCAACGGCTCGTCCAGGATGAGGAGTTCGGGATCCGGGAGCAGGGCGACGGCCAGCGCCAGGCGCTGCCGCATCCCCGTCGAGCACGCCTTCACCCGCTTGCGTTCCGCACCGTCCAGGCCGACCTGCGCGATCACCTCGGCGATACGCGAGAACGGCAGACCCAGCGAACGGGCCGATATCTCCAGCTGACGGCGGACCGTCACCCGCGGGTGAAAGCCGATCGCGTCCATGACCACGCCGACCCGCTGCGCCCGCTCCGGGGCGGACAGCGGCTCCCCGCCCAGGACCTCGGCGCTCCCCGCGTCGGGGCGGGCCAGCCCGAGCAGTATTCTCAACAGGGTGCTCTTGCCCGCCCCGTTGGGCCCCAGCAGGCCGGTGACCTTGCCCGGCCGCAGCGCGAAGCTCACGTCGTCGAGGGCCTGATGGTCGCCGAACCTCTTGCTCACGCCGTCGAAGACGACGCTTCCCCCTGCCCGGGGCGGATGCTCTGGTCGCACGTGTACTTCCTGTCCTGCCGTTCGGTCAATGCGGTCCGCACCGACGCCGGTCACGCGTCGGCGGGTGTTCCTCAGCCAACCAGCCGGCCGGGCCGCTCCCCCGGCTCCGCGGGCGCAGCTTCCTGCCGATCGCCGGGCAGGAAGCTGCGGCAGGCGGCGAGGATCTCCTCCAGGTCCTCCACGGCCGCGTGCACCCCCTCACCGAGGAGCACCCCCGTGGGGTTGAGCAGCACCTCGTCCACCCCGCTGCGGCGGTACGCGTCCAGCGCGCCCGCGATCTCCTGCGCGCTGCCCGCCACGACCACCCGGTGACGCAGCAGGGCGTCCGCGGTGCCCGTCGGGTCGTGCGGGTCGAGGGGGAGACCCGCCGCCCGCAGCATCGCCGCGTAGTGCGGGGCCTCGCGGTGCCCGGCGGTCGCCGCGAGCGCCAGGGCGCGTACGTCACGTCCCGGCCGGTCGACGACAACATGCACGGCGGTGGCGATCCGGGGCGCCCGTGACCGGCCGGCCGCTGTCGCCCCCTCCTCCAGCGCGGGCCGCAGCGTCCCCGCCACATACCCGGGCGGCGTCATCCAGGTGATCGCGACGTCCGCGGCCTCCCCCGCCGTACGCGCCATCCCGGGCCGCAGCACGCCCGCCCCGACCTCGACCCGCGGCGCGTGCGGGAGCACCGGCAGTGCGCCGTCGAGGTGGTGGTACGGGCCGCCGGCCTCGACCCGTTCCCCGTCCAGCAGGGCGCGTACGGAACGCAGGTAGTCGCGGACCGCCGTACGCGGGCTGTCGTACGGGCGCCCCGTCAGGCCCGCCACGAAGTCCGGGTTGCCGATGCCGAAGCCCGCGACGACCGGTTCGTCGGTGAGCAGCGCCAGCGAACGCGCCTGGAGCGCCGCCTCGTACGGGTGCCGCAGCGGAAGCAGGGTCACGCTCGTGCCGACCGGAACCCTGTGCCCCGCGCCCGCCAGGTACGCCAGCACCTGGTGCGTCTCGGCCTGGAAGGACTGGCACATCCACAGGCGGCGGGCCCCGGTACGCCGGACGAGCGCGGCAAAGGGGGCGACGAGTTCGGGGTGGTCGGGCTGGAGCGGGTAGAGGACGGCCGGGTTCACGGGTGAGCACCCTTCTGGTGGTGGGGAACGGTGGGGGCGGGGGTCCGCTCGGCAGCGGGGGTGGGCGCGTCTGGGCCGGCATGCGCCGGGGCCGTCGCCGCGGGCCCCGGCTCGTACGTCGCCACCACGGCCCGGCCCGGGGCCAGATGACGGGCGGCCGCCTCCGCCACCTGCTCGCGGGTGACGGCGGCGAGCCGCTCCCGGTAGCCGTCCAGCCAGTCCGGCTCCAGGCCCGCCGCGGCGAACCCGGCCAGCGCGCTCGCCTCCTCCGCGCGGGTCGCGAGGGCGAAGCGGGTGAAGCCGGCCGCGTAGGCGCGGGCGCGGTCCACCTCCGCCGGGGACGGGCCCTCCTCGGCGAGGTCCCGGAGACACCGGGTGATCTCGGCGGCGATCCGGCCCGCACCGCCCGGCGCTCCCGCACACGCGATCTCCAGCCAGCTGCCCGCCCCGTTCTCGCGGAGGCCGGCGGAGACGTCGTACGCGAGCCCGTACCGGTCGCGCACCTGCCGGGCGAGCCGGGCGGAGGCGTACCCGCCCAGCACCAACTGGGCGAGGTGGAACGGGGCGTGCAGCGGATCGGCGGTGGGGACGCCGGGTCCGACCGTCAGGACGAGGGACTGCCCCCCGACGGCGTCGCCCCGCCCGGCCTCCGAGGTACCCGGCTCCGTGAGCTCCACCTGGCCCGGACGCGGGACCGCGCGTGCGAACGGCGGCAGGGCGAGCCCCGACGGGCCCCCCGACCAGGGCGCGAGCCGTTCGCCGACGAGCCGCAGCACGGAGTCCGGCCCCTCGCCCGCGAGGACGACCAGCGACGACCCGCCGGGGACCACGGCACGGGCGTGGAGGGCCTGGAGGTCGTCGGGAACCAGGGAGACCACGTCCAGGAGCGGTGCCGTCCCCCCGGACTCCGAGGACAACGGGTGCGGGCCGAACCCGTGCGCGAGCGCCGCACGGCGCAGCCGTACCCGGGGCGCGGGCGCGCGCGGCGCGGCGGCCGCCCGGCGCTGGGCGATGGCCACCTCGCCCTCCTCGTACCGCGGGCGCAGCAGCAGTTCGGCCAGCAGGTCGAGCGCACCGGGCAGCCCCGCGGCCAGCACGCTGACGGAGAGGATCAAGGACTCGGCGGTGACGACGGTGCTGAGCTCCGCCCCGAGGTCGGCGGCCCGGTCGGCGATGTCCTGCCGGGTACGGTCCCGGCTGCCCGTTCCGAGGCAGGCTGCGAGCAGCTCCTGGGCGGCGGCGAGCCCCGGTTCGGTGCGCGCGTACGGGATGACGAGACGCAGCTCCGCGAGCGGGGCGGCGGGGGCGTGCGCCGCGAGCACGCGCAGCCCGGTGGGGAGGACGGCGGAGAGGGTGGTGCGGGGCGCGGTGGTGGGCGGAGCGGGTGGCGGCAGGGTGGGGGTGACTCCGGTCGGGAGTGCGGCGGTACGGGCCCGGGTCATCCGACGGTGCCTTTCTGCGGGGCGAGTTCGGTCACGGTGACCGGTCCTTCGAGCAGCGCGCGGGCCGCCGCCGCCACCTCGGCGGGTGTGGTGCGGCGCAGCTCGTCGGGGAGCGCGTCGGGGCCCGCCGAGCCCGGCAGGAGGAGGGCGTCGCGGCCGAGAGCGACGGCCCGGGTAGGAAGGGAGTCGGCCTGCCGGTGCCAGGCGACGAGCAGGGAGTTCACCGCACGCCGGTGTTCGGCCTCGGGAAGCGGGCCGTCGGCGATGGCCCGCAGGACCGACCGCCAGATGTCGACGGCCGCACCGGCCTCGGTGCCGGGCGCCCGGCCGAGCACCGCGAGGGTCAGATCGGGCGCGGCGGAGGCGAGCCACTGGCCGTGGTAGCCGCAGGTGACGGTGGCGGAGGTGAGGCGGCGCCCGTCCCGCGCGGACCGGGCCAGCGCGGGCAGCCGGGACCGGCCGAGCACCTGGGCGAGCACGGCCTGGGCGAGGTACGCGGGGCGGTCGGCGACCGGGTCGGGCAGGGGATGCCCGACCGCGACACCGGGACGCGCGGCGGGGAGGGGCGCGGTGCGGATCTCCCTCGGGGCGCGGGGCTCCCCTGCGGCCCGGGGCTCCCGTGCGGCGCGGATCTCCCCCGCGGCGCGGGCCTCCCCCGCAGCGTCGACCGCCTCGACGACACGGGTCTCCCCTGCGGCACGGGCCTCCTCCACGGGGTGGACCTCTCCCACCCCCGCGAACACCTCCCCCACGAC
>NZ_QWFA01000122.1 GCF_003501885.1 Streptomyces globisporus | reverse complement strand
GGGCAGCCACCACGGCTCCGAGGGGGCGCGCCCGAACGGGGCGAGGGGGCCGAGGAGGGGAGAGGTGTCACCGGGGGCGGGGCGGCGACTCGTCCCTCTGTCGATCAGGTTCTTCTCCGCCATCGCACCGCACCTCCCCGGTCCCGGGCCGGCCCCGTGCGGGCCGCCCGCGCCCATCGTGGCGGGGGAGGGGGTACGGGCGCATGGGGGAGTCGCCCCCATCTTTCGCACTCCGGCCCGCAGCCGCCCCCCATGGCGGGGAACCCCCACCAGGTGCGGCGGTCGGCCAGGCCCACCGGGCACCGGGCACAGCGGTGGCCGCCGGACCGGCTGAAGGGGCCGGCCCTGCGGATCGGCCCCAGGGCGGGACCGGCGGACCGGCCCAGCCCCCCCGGGGGGCCGGCTCAGCCCCTCGGCGCCGCCGTGGACCCCCGGATCATCAGCTCGGCCGCGATGGTCGCGATGCCACCGGGCGGCGGGTTCTCCTTGCCCATCGCGAGCCGCCCCGCCCGGGCGCCCGCCTCGACGAGCGGCAGCCGGACCGTCGTGAGGGCCGGCACCGCGTCCACCGAGAACGGCAGGTCGTCGAAGCCCGCGACCGAGATGTCCTGCGGGATGCGCATCCCCTGGTCCCGGACCGCCGCGCACGCGCCCAGCGCCACGGTGTCGTTGGCGGCCACGATCGCGGTCACGTCCGGTGCCCTGCGCAGGAGTTCGAGGGTGGACTCGTACCCGGAGCGCCGGTCATAGGGCCCGTGCACGACGAGCGGGTCGTCGGCCGCTTGCTCACCGGAACCGGCCGCCGGACCGCCCCCCGCCGGAAGGACATCCAGCCCCGCCGCGCGCAACGCCTCCCGGTGGCCCTCCAGCCGGTGCCGGGTGGTGGTGCGTTCCCGGGGCCCGGCGACGTAACCGATCCTGCGGTGGCCGAGCGAGATCAGGTGCTCGGTGAGGCGGCGGCCGCCGCCCCGGTTGTCGAACGCGAGCGCGGCGACCAGCGCGTCGCTCTCGGGCAGCGGGGGCCGCCCGCAGAAGACGATCCGGGTGCCCGCGTCCGCGAGCTTCGCCAGCTTCGCCGCCATCGCGGCCTGGTGCGCCGGATTCTCGACCGCGCCGCCGGTGAGGACGACGGCGGCGGCGCGCTGGCGCTGGAGGAGCGTGAGGTAGGTCAGCTCGCGCTCCGGGGAGCCGCCGGTGTTGCAGATGACGGCCAGCTTCTCGCCGCCCGCCCGTCCCGAACCGTCCCCGGGGCCGCCGATCTGCGTCTGCGCCGCCCCCGCCATGATCCCGAAGAAGGGGTCGGCGATGTCGTTGACCAGGATGCCGACCAGGTCGGACGTGGCGGCCGCGAGCGAACTGGCGGGTCCGTTGAGCACGTAGTCCAGGTCGTCCACCGCACGCAGAACCCGCTCCCGGGTCGACGCCGCCACCGGGTAGTTGCCGTTCAGCACGCGGGAGACGGTGGCCGGGGACACCCGGGCGCGGGCCGCCACATCCGCCAGGGTGACTGTCATCGCTGTCCTCCGTGAGGTCACGTGCGGCCCCCTCTTGTCCGGCCGCTGTCGGCAGGCTAGCGTCATCTCCGATAGAAAGCGCTTGCTACGGCTGTATGGAGGGACCTTCGTGACACGCAGGACAGTGCGCATCGCCATGAACGGCGTCACGGGACGCATGGGATACCGGCAGCACCTGGTGCGCTCGATCCTCGCGATCCGCGAGCAGGGGGGCCTGGATCTCGGCGACGGCGAGGTGGTGTGGCCCGAGCCCGTGCTCGTCGGCCGACGCGCCCACGCCCTGGAGGAACTCGCCGAGCGCCACGGTCTGACCGAGTGGTCGACGGACCTGGACGCGGTGCTCGCGGACGAGTCGGTCGAGATCTACTTCGACGCCCAGGTCACCTCGGCCCGGGTGGAGGCGATCAAGAAGGCGATCGCGGCTGGGAAGCACGTCTACACCGAGAAGCCGACCGCCACGGACGTCGAGGGGGCCCTCGACCTGGCCCGCCTCGCGCGTGACGCCGGTATCAAGCACGGCGTCGTCCAGGACAAGATCTTCCTGCCGGGCCTGCGCAAGCTGAAGCGCCTGATCGACGGCGGCTTCTTCGGCGAGATCCTGTCCGTGCGCGGGGAGTTCGGCTACTGGGTCTTCGAGGGCGACTGGCAGGAGGCCCAGCGCCCCTCGTGGAACTACCGCGCGGAGGACGGCGGAGGCATCGTCGTCGACATGTTCCCGCACTGGGAGTACGTGCTCCACGAGCTGTTCGGCCAGGTCACCTCCGTGACCGCACACGTCAGGACGCACGTTCCGCAGCGCTGGGACGAGCAGGGCAAGCCGTACGAGGCGACCGCCGACGACGCCGCGTACGGCATCTTCGAGCTGGCGGGCGGGGCCGTCGCGCAGATCAACTCCTCCTGGACGGTACGGGTCAACCGCGACGAACTGGTGGAGTTCCAGGTGGACGGCACGCACGGCTCAGCGGTGGCGGGCCTGCGCAACTGCCGCGTGCAGCACCGCTCGTCGACTCCCAAGCCGGTCTGGAACCCGGACCTCCCGGTCACCGAGTCGTTCCGCGACCAGTGGCAGGAGATCCCGGACAACCAGGAGTTCGACAACGGCTTCAAGGCGCAGTGGGAGCTGTTCCTGCGCCATGTCGTCCAGGACGCGCCGTACACCTGGGACCTGCTGGCCGGCGCCCGGGGCGTCCAACTGGCCGAGCTGGGGCTGAAGTCGTCCGCCGAGGGCCGTCGTTTCGACATCCCGGAGCTGACGCTGTGACGTACAGCCTGACCGCGTGGGGCGACGGCAGGGAGCCGCTGTCGCACGCGACCGCGTGGCGCAACGACGGGGAGCGACCGGCATGACCACCACGATCCACCTCCCTCAGGGCCCCTACACCCCCCGATCCACCCCGCTCGACCTGACGCCGGGCCTCGGCGCCCCCTCCTCCCGTACGGTCTTCTCGGCGGCGCACGTGGTCGCGGACCCGTACGCGGACGTCGGCCCGGACGACGCAGCGGCCGTCGACTGGGAGTCCACGCTGGCCTTCCGCCGCCACCTGTGGGCCCACGGCCTGGGCGTCGCGGAGGCCATGGACACCGCGCAGCGCGGTATGGGGCTGGACTGGGCGGGCGCGGCCGACCTGATCCGCCGCTCGGCCGCCGAGGCGAAGGCGGTGGGCGGCCGGATCGCCTGCGGCGTGGGCACCGACCAGCTGCCGACGACGGGCGAGGTCACGCTCGCGGACGTCCGCGCGGCGTACGAGGAGCAGCTCGCCCTGGCCGAGGAGCACGGCGTCCAGCCGATTCTCATGGCGTCGCGCGCCCTGGCCCGCGCCGCCCGGGGACCCGAGGACTATCTCTCCACGTACGCCCATCTCCTGCGCCAGGCGTCGGAACCGGTGATCCTGCACTGGCTGGGCCCGATGTTCGACCCTGCCCTGGAGGGTTACTGGGGCAGCACCGACCTCGACGAGGCCACGGACACCTTCCTCAAGGTCATCGCCGAACACCCGGACAAGGTCGACGGCATCAAGATCTCCCTCCTGGACGCGGCCCGTGAGATCGACGTCCGCCGCCGCCTCCCGGGCGGGGTGCGCTGCTACACGGGCGACGACTTCAACTACCCGGAGCTGATCGCGGGCGACGAACGCGGCTTCAGTCACGCCCTGTTGGGCATCTTCGACCCGCTGGGCCCGCTGGCGGCGCACGCGGTACGGGTGCTGGACACGGGGGACGTGGACGGCTTCCGGGCCCTCCTCGACCCCACGGTCGAGCTGTCCCGCCACCTCTTTCAGCGGCCCACCCGCTTCTACAAGACGGGCGTGGTGTTCCTGGCCTGGCTGGCCGGCCACCAGGACCACTTCACGATGGTGGGCGGACTCCAGTCGGCCCGCTCGCTGCCGCATCTGGCGACGGCGTACGAACTGGCCGACGGCCTCGGCCTGTTCCCGGACCCCGACCTGGCCGCGCACCGCATGCGCGCGCTGCTCGCCGTCCACGGAGGCGCACGATGACCGACGGCGACCTGGCACGTCTGAGCATCAACCAGGAGACGATCAAGCAGTGGTCGCTGCCCGAGCTCGCCGAGGGCTGCGTCGAGGCGGGCATCGGCCGGGTCGGCCTGTGGCGGGCCCCGGTGCAGACGTACGGCGTCGAGCGCACGGCCCGGCTCCTCGCGGACGCCGGGCTGACCGTCACCAGCCTCTGCCGGGGCGGCTTCTTCACCGCCCTCGACCCCGGTGAGCGCGCCCGCGCGCTGGACGACAACCGGGCGGCGATCGACGAGGCGGCGGCCCTGTCCACCGACACCCTGGTCCTGGTCTCCGGCGGCCTCCCGCCCGGCAGCCGCGACCTGCACGGGGCCCGGGAGCGGGTGGCCGAGGCGCTGGCGGTCCTCGCCCCGTACGCCGCCGAACGCGGCGTACGCCTGGCGATCGAGCCGCTCCACCCGATGTACGCGTCCGACCGCTGCGTGGTCTCCACCCTCGCCCAGGCCCTGGACCTCGCGGAACGCTTCCCGGCCGAACAGGTGGGGGTGGTCGTGGACACCTACCACCTCTGGTGGGACGACCGAGCGCCCGCCCAGATCGCCCGCGCGGGCCGGAGCGGCCGTATCCACTCCTTCCAGTTGGCCGACTGGATCACCCCGCTCCCGGCGGGCGTCCTGCTGGGCCGGGGACAACTGGGCGACGGAAGCGTGGACTTCCGGGCGTTCCGCCGCGAAGTGGAATCCGCCGGCTTCGACGGCCCGATCGAGGTGGAGATCTTCAACGAGGCGCTGTGGGCCCGCGAAGGGGCGGAGGTCCTGGCGGAAGTGGCGGAGCGGTATGTGCAACATGCCTGCTGAGAGCCCCGCACCTGACCGAAGGTAAAGAGATCGTAAAGGGCTGCAACCTTTGGGTACCCTCCCGGGTCACACATGGCGTCGGGACTTCCGGGGAGGGGTCCGGGGGGAACGGGAAGGCCCGACGGGAGGGGAAAGCGAGGGGGGTCCGGCCGCGAGGCCGGGCCCCATTCCGCTTTCTCGGCCCACCTCACGCCGTCTGTTCGCCGGCCTGACGCCGTTCGTTAGGATCTGCCGACATGACGGAGAGCGCAGCGGAAGAATGGCCCGAACCTCCCCTCGCCGGTACGGAGGCGGCGGCCGTCCTCGGCGCGCTGGAACGCCAGCGGGCCACCCTGGCCTGGAAGACCTCCGGCCTGGACACGGACGGGCTGCGGGCCACGGTCGGCGCGTCCTCCGTCACTCTGGGCGGCCTGCTCAAGCACCTGGCGCACGTCGAGGACAGCCACTTCGCCCGCCTCTGGCTCGGTGTCCCGGTCGGCGCACCGTGGAACACGGTCGACTGGGACACCGACCCGGACTGGGCCTACCGCACGGCCGCCCAGGACACCCCCGATCACCTGCGCACGCTGTGGCGGGAGTCCGTGGCCCGCTCCCGGGCCGTCGTCGAGGAGGCGCTCAGCACCGGCGGCGGCCTGGACCAGCTCGGCGCGTTCGTCACCCGAGGCGGCGAACGCCCCAATCTCCGCCGCATCCTCCTGGATCTCGTAGAGGAGTACGCCCGCCATGTCGGCCACGCCGACCTCATCCGCGAGTCGGTCGACGGCCTGACGGGCGAGGACCCGGGGTGACCTGAGGGCGTGGACCCCGGGTGACCTGAAGAACAGGTTCACCGGGGGCCGCCCGGCGGTCGCCGGGCGGCCCCCGGGGTCACAGCGCGAGCATCGCCCGCACCGGGATCGCCGCGTCCGCGAGCGGCCGCAGCGCCAGCCGGACGAGCGCCAGCGCGTTGTCGTCGCCCGCGATGCGGTTGGCGCTGAGCCGGCCGCACGCGAGGCAGTGGTGGATGAGCATCCACTCCCCGTCCTGCCGCACCGACAGGCTCAGGGGCACCATCCGCCCACGGCACCCCGCCGCCCGGTCGCCCGGCACCCGGCCGTCCACATGCAGGCTGACCAGGCAGGACGGGCAGTGATTACGGTGAGCGGTGCCCGGCGCCGCCAGGGGGACGTCGAGCCGGCAGCCGACGCACCGGAACGCGTCACCGCGCGCCCCGGCCGGTCCGTGCAGCACGTCCTTGGCCCGCTGCGGACGCCGTCCCGATCCCCGACGGGGCCCCCGCCGCGTCATCGGAGCCTCCCCTTCGCCCGGTTCACAGGTCACCGAAGGCTTCGAGCGGGAAGGGCGGCTGGGCCAGCGGACGTACGGCCATCCGCATCAGGATCAGCTGGTTGTCGTCCCCGCAGACCGGGTTCGAGGTCAGCTCGTCGCACCGGGTGCAGCGGTGGACGACCATCCAGTCACCGGTGCGCAGCACCGCGATGGAGATCGGGGCCATCCGGCCCTCGCAGTCGGAGCGACCGCCCTCGACGTGGTCGACGAGGTGCTGCGAGTGCAGACAGCTGGGGCAATGGTTGCGCCGACTGCCGTCGGGTGCGTACGCGGCGACGGTCAGTCCGCAGCGGACGCAGGTGAAGGTGTCCAGGGAGGACATGGCTGAGCGGTGCTGGGGGTTGTCGTGAGACACCCGGATACTCCTTGCCGAAGATGAGGAACGAAGCAGCAGGGAAGTACCGAGCACCCCTCGCGTCAGGGGCGTACGGGGAGCGGGGCCGGACGGCTGCGCGACGGCAGCCGGCCGTGAGGTGTCAGCAGTCGGTCGCGTACGGCGGCCGCGGACGGTCAGGCCCGGTCACCCCGGCGTCACGGATGCGACGAGGGAGGCTCGGAGTCACTGTCCGGGGCATACATCAACCGCTTTCCAGGGCTCGCGCCCAGAGGTCACCCGCGGTCGGTCCCGCGGTCGAGGAGCGAGCACCGTAACAAGGGGGCCGGGGGACCTGCCACCGAATAAGCCCGGTCCGCTTCCCCGGGCCCCGGCGAGGCCTGAAACCCCGTACATCGGTGGGGTATCAGTCCCGCAGCTCCGCCAGCCTTGCCAGAGCATCGCCCGCCGACTCCCTTTCCTCGGGGCCGAGTCGGACCGCCTCCGCCTCCTCCAGCAGCTCCACCGCCCGCTCCGCCTCGCCCATCCGCTGGGCGATGTCCCCGCGCAGGACGAGCAGCCGCAGCTTCTGCACCGGAGTCGGCTCCTCGTCCGTCAGCCCCAGCACCCGGTCGATGATCTTCGCGGCCCCCGGCAGATCCTGCTTGGAGTCCGCGAAGAGGTCCGCCATGTGCAGCGCGCGGGCGAACGTCTCCTTCGGGGCGGGCCGGTGGTTCGGGTCGTCGCTGGTCGGTTGGCCGATCCGGATCGTGTTGCCGGTCGGATCGGTCACCAGGAACTGCCGCACCCCGTACGACATGTCCTTCAGCGGGCCGATGCGCGGCAGTCCCCGTGTCGGGACGCGCCCGTAGGCCGCCTTGAGCCCCGACCGGAACGCCGCGTGCAGACCGTCCACGTCCTCGGTCAGGACGTAGCACCCGGAGTGGGAGGACGCGGGGTCGTACTCCTTCATCCCGTACAGCTGGAGTTCCACCGCCCCGCGCTCGACGACGGCGTACGCGTACGGACTCCTCTGCAGGTACGTCGTGTCGAAGCCGAGGGCGGTGTAGAAGGCGACCACGGAGTCGATCAGTGAGGTCCGGCAGGGAAGCATCGGGATCGTCGTCTCGGTCATGCGGCGCACTCTAGTCAAATTTGAATACACCGGTCAACGGTGGCCACAGCCTTCAGAAATGAAAGTTTTCGCCGTTTCGGCGCGTTCTCGCAGGTGGAAGGCGGCGGCACAGGTCTAGTCCAAAAGGGCCCTTTACGCCCTTCCGTGCCCATGCCTTACTCGTGACATGTGCATGGCATCCGATTATCGGATGCCATGCCGTGCGCATCCCGTCCTCGTCAACTGCCCGGAGGTGGCCATGCTCGCGTACCGTTCTCCGTCCCGCCGACTCAAGAGACCCCGAGGCGCCGTGCTGGCCGGAGCTCTCGGCAGTGCCGTGGCGCTGATCCTGACCGGAACGGGCACGGCCACCGCCGCGCCGCCCGCACCCGACGAGCCGGTCCGGTCCGGACAGGCGTGGATGGGGGCGGGCACCCGCATCGAGCAGGGCCCCGCGTCCTCGGCGGCGGGCGGGATCACGCCGATGGACACCAGCGGCGTCCAGGGCATCGACGTCTCCCACTGGCAGGGGGCGATCAACTGGGGCTCGGTGAAGGCCGCGGGCATCAGCTTCGCCTACATGAAGGCCACCGAGGGCACGGGTTTCAAGGACAGCCGGTTCAGCGCGAACTACACCGGTTCCTACAACGCCGGGCTGATCCGGGGCGCGTACCACTTCGCCCGCCCCGACGTCTCCAACGGGGCGACGCAGGCGGGCTACTTCGCGAGCAACGGCGGAGGGTGGTCCAAGGACGGCAAGACCCTCCCCGGTGTGCTGGACATCGAGCACAACCCGTACGGCGCCATGTGCTACGGCCTCTCCACGACCCAGATGCGGACGTGGATCAACGACTTCTACAACACGTACAAGGCCCGCACCACCCGGGACGTCGTCATCTACACGACGGCCAGCTGGTGGAACACCTGCACCGGCAGCTGGACCGGCATGGCCGCCAAGTCCCCCCTCTGGATCGCCCATTGGGGCACCGCCGGCCCGACCATCCCCGCAGGCTTCCCCACCTGGACCATCTGGCAGTACACGGCCACCGGCCGGGTCGGCGGAGTCTCCGGCGACGTGGACCGCAACAAGTTCAACGGCAGCTTCGCGCGGCTCCAGGCCCTCGCCAACAACACGGCGTAATCCTTCTCGTGACGGCCGGGTGAGCCCGTCGGCGGCTCACCCGGCCGTCACCCCCACCGTGTGCCCACCCCTTCACACCAGGAGCTCGCTGTGAACCTTCCGCAGCCGTCCCGCCGCCACATCCTGCTCGCCGGCGCCGGCGGCCTGGCCGCAGCCGCCTTACCGGGCACGGCCCAGGCCCTCCCCGCCGTCGTCGAACCGGACATCGACGGCACGACGCAGTGGCAGGCCCGTCCGCCGCAGTCCCCGGTGAGCCTGGTCGGCAAGCGGCCGACGAAGATCATCGTGCACCACACGGTCAGCGCCAACACCTCCGACGTCTCCCGCGCCCAGGCCCACCGCCACGCCCACTGGGTCCAGGACCTGCACATGGACAAGAACGGGTGGACCGACACGGGCTACCACTTCCTCATCAGCCGGGGCGGCTGGATCACCGAGGGCCGCCACCGCAGCCTCAGCACCCTTCGCGGCGGCAGTGACTTCGTCCTCGGCGCCCACACGTCCGGCCAGAACGACCAGGCGATCGGCATCGCCAACGAAGGCGCGTACCACGACGGCGCTCAGCCGCCCCGGGCCCAGTGGGAGGTCCTGGTGGCGCTCTGCGCGTACGCCTGCCACCAGTACGGCATTGCGCCCAGCCGCCTGTACGGACACAAGGACTTCGGCGACACCCTCTGCCCGGGCGTCCTGCACGACAAGCTGCCGCAGCTGCGGAGCGAGGTCGCGGCGAGCATGGGCTGAGCGGCTGAGCGGCTGAGCGGCCGGGCTGCGGGGGCCGGGTGGTCACGTCGTGCCAGGTGCGTCGGGGCCCGCCGGGCGGACGCGTTGCCCCCACGGGCCACCGCATCGTGTCCCGTACAGCCCTTACCCGGGACCGCCGCACCGGGTAGGCAGGAAGGGCACACCCTGTCGCCAGCCCTACGAGCGGAAGTCCATGCGCGCGCACGAGCCGAAAGAGAACCAGAAGGAGCCGCAGCGCCCCGCAAGGGGCACCGCCGAGCGGTCGGGGGAGGCGGCCCCGAGCGGCCGGGCGCCCGACACGCTTCTCGCGCTCCAGCGCACCACCGGCAACGCCGCCGTCCTCCGCATGCTCCAGCGCGACCGGCACCGGCACGGCCCCGACTGCGGTCACCAGCAGCCCGGCGCGGAGCAGGTGCAGCGCTCCGCCGTGCACGACGTGCTGCGCGCGCCGGGCAGACCGCTGGACGCACCGCTGCGCGAGGAAATGGAATCCCGGCTCGGCTCCGACTTCTCCGACGTCCGCCTGCACACCGACTCCGCCGCCCGTGCCTCCGCCGCCGAGGTGGGCGCCCGCGCCTACACCTCCGGCAACCATGTCGTCATCGGTGACGGCGGTGGCGACAAGCACACGCTCGCCCATGAGCTGACGCACGTCATCCAGCAGCGCCAGGGCCCGGTGGCCGGTACGGACAACGGCTCGGGCCTGAGCGTCTCCGACCCCGGCGACCGCTTCGAGCGCGAGGCCGAGGCCAACGCGGTCCGGGTGATGAGGAGGACGCCCGAGCAAAGTGCCCCGAGCCGTCAGGGCTCCCGCGACACCTCCGTACAGCGCGAAGCGGACGTCACCGCCCGCGACACGGCGCGCGGTACCGACACCACGGTCGTCCAGCGCTTCTCCGAGGGCAACACCGAGGAGTTGGGGAGCGTACGGCTCTCGGAGAACGGCCTCTACCTCATGCCGCTCACGCCGGGCGCGGACACCACCGTCATCTGGGTCGCGGCAGGCGCCCCGGCGCCCCGGTACTGCACGGCCACCGGGCAGAGCGGTGACATCGGGGGCCGTACCTACACGGAGTACGAGCCGGAGACGGCCTTCCTCGCGGACTGCGCCCACACGGCCGAGGAGATCATGCACCGGCAGCGGCTGGCCCTCGGGCAGGATGCCAGTGCCTTCGCCCTGGGCGGTGCCCAGTTCGGCCTGGGCGACCAGGAGAACGTGGCGGGCGCCCAGGCCTACGCGGCGGCCCGGCCCGGCGGCCCGTACGCGAACGGCGAGGAGCGGCCGGGCCCCGGCCAGGCGTACGCCATCGTGGAGACCGCGTGGCAGGGCGACTACGAGCGGCCCGCCAACGCCAGTGGCTGGCCCTACCACGTGGCGGCCGTGGTCGCCGTGGACGGCGACGACCACATCACCGTGGAACAGGCCGCGGACGGCAACGACGCGAAGGCCCGTCAGGGGCACGAGGGCATCATCGACATGTATACGGCGGGCACGGACCCGACCAACGGGCAGGCGCTGCCGAACAGTTTCCACGGGCGGAACACCGGTGGCCCGGTGCAGCACTTCTCCGTCGGCGCGATCACCGTCATCCTCCAGCCGATCAACGTGGGCGCCCTGGAGGGGGAGTCCGGCCGCCGGAAGCTCATGTGACGACGGCTGGACTCCCTCCGGGGCTCACCGATGGGCGACGGCCGACGCCGCCGCCTCAGCCCCCCCGGCGCCGGCGGCGGTAGTAGGCGGCCGTGACCACCGCGAGCAGCGGGCCCCAGGCCGGCAGCGGGAGATGGCAGGCCGTCATCACCCAGTAGTGGACGCCCTCGGGAGAGCCGGGGGCGCCCATGTTGTCCGCGTCGTTCCAGTTGAACGGAGCGGACTCCGGTCACTCAGGTCACTCCGGCGGCCGGGCCCCGGTCCGCTCGCCGAGATCCTTGCTGCGCGGCCCCGCGTCCGCCGCCCCCGCTCCCGTACGCGCGTTCCTGCGCGCCTTCGGCGACATGAACAGCGTCGCCGCCAGTGCCAGGAGCAGCAGCCCCGCGCAGACGTACCCGGTGACCTGGACGCCGACCGCCATCGCCTCCCGTGCCGCCTCCGCCGCCGATGCCGTACGCGACTCCGCCGCGAGCGCGTCGATCACCGATCCGGCGCTGTCCGTCACCACACCGCCGATCCGCTCCGCTTCGTCCGTCGCGAGACCGTCCCGGGTGAGCCGGTCGGTCACCCCGGAGGCCAGGGTGCTGAAGAACAGCGTGGTCAGGAGGGCGATGCCGAGGGCCGACCCCAGCTCGCGGGCCGCACTCTGGATGCCCGACGCCTGCCCGCCGCTCCGTTCCGGTACGTCGACGAGGACGATATTGGTCACCTGCGCCGTGGCGAAGCCGACGCCGATCCCGTACACGAACAACGCGAGGGCGATGAGCCACCAGAAACTGTCCGTGGAGGCGATCAGGGCCAGCATCGTCAGCCCGGCGGCCTCCAGCACCAGACCGATCCTGACCTGGGCGAGCGCGGACACGGTCGCGGCCATCGGGAAGCTCGCCCCGGAGGCGGCGAAGCTGCCCGCCGCCAGGGCGACGAGAGCGAGCCCCGCCTCGAACGCGCTGTAGCCGAGGGCGAACTGCAACCAGAGCGGCAGCACCGCGATGATGCCGAACTCCCCGAGACCGACCGTCAGCGTCACGAAGTTGCCGTTGCGGAACGAGCGGATGGAGAACAGCCCCACGTCCATCAGCGGCTCGTCCCCGGCCCGGCTCAACGCGGCCTGCCTGCGCCAGAACGCGCCCAGCGCCGGCACGGACAGGAGCAGGGCGACGAACACCGGCGAGAGCCCGCCGGACCAGGAGAGGCCACCGACCTCCAGCGGCTTCGTCGTCATCAGCCAGCCGTACGTGCGTCCCTCGATCAGGACGAAGGAGAGAAGCCCCAGGCCCACCGCCGACAGCACCGCGCCGACGCCGTCGATACGCCCCCGGCCGCGGGGCGACACGTCGAGGTACCGGAGGACCCCCAGCGCGATGAGGGCGACCAGCGGGATGTTGATGCCGAAGGCCCAGCGCCAGGAGATGTCGGCGAGCCACCCGCCCAGCAGCGGGCCGACGGCCGCCGCCGCTCCGATGGTCGAGCCCCACACGGCGAACGCCTGGCCGCGCGCCCGTCCGGTGAACGTGGCGTTCAGCAGGGCCAGCGAGGTGGGCAGCATCATCGCACCGCCCACGCCCTGGACGAACCGGGCGAGGATCAGCAGTCCGCCGCTGGGAGCCAGCGCGGCCAGCAGGCTCGTCGCGCCGAACACGGCGAGGCCCAGCAGGAAGATCCGCCGCGCGCCGTGAAGATCGCTGAGGCGTCCGGTGACCAGCAGGAGCGCCGCGAACGTGATCGCGTACGACTCCTGGATCCACTGGGCCTGTGACGAGCCGATGGACAGGTCATCGATGATCGGCGCGAGGATCACGTTGACGATCGTCAGATCGACGACGATCAGGGCCACGCCGAGGGCCACGGCGACGAGGCCCAGCCACTGGCGGGCTGTGGGTGGGGTTTCCGCGGGTTCGGTCACGGTGGTTCGACTCCCGACTATTGCTTTGCCGCAAAGGTAGATAGCTTTGCGGCAAAGTTAAATAGGGCGGGGTAGGTTGTCAAACCGGAGCCGGAGCCGGAGCGGGAGCCGGAAACCTGAAGCGGAAGAGAGCGTGGGGCAGTGCCGATGACGAACGGACGCGGCGCCGACGGGCACGGCCCGGCCGACGAGGGCACGGCCGACGGAGACGGCACGGCCGACCGTGAGGCCGTACGGGTCGACCGCGTGATGGACGGCCTGCGCGCCTTCGGGGCCAACTACACCGAGTTCACCCGCCGCTTCGCGGCCTGGCTCGGGCTGCACTCCACCGACGCCGCCGCCCTTGTCGAGATCCTCTACGCGGAGGACCAGGGCGCGCCCCTGTCGCCGGCCCGGCTCAGCGAGCGCGTCTCGCTCTCCTCCGGCGCGACCGCCATCCTGCTCAAGCGGCTCGAACAGGCGGGGCACATCGTCCGCACCCGCGAGAGCACCGACCGCCGGGTGGTGACCCTGCGCAGCAGCCCCGGCATCCGGCCGCGCGCCATGGCCTTCTTCGGCCCGTACAGCGAGCGGATGGCCGAGGCGATGGCGGCGTATCCGCCCGAGGAGATCGAGCGGTTCGAGCAGTTCCTCGGCACCCTGCGCTCCACCATGGACGCGCTGTTGGCGAACGAGTACGAGAACGGCGGCCCGACGCCCCCCGCCTCCTGACCCGTCTCACCGGCGCTCTCCCGCGAACCACACTGTCAGCGGCACCCGGTAGCGTCGGGTCATGTCCAACACGGCCGTCCTCGAAGGGGTCCTGGAGCGGATCACCTACGCCAACGAGGAGAACGGGTACACGGTCGCCCGCGTCGACACCGGGCGCGGAGCCGGCGACCTCCTCACCGTGGTCGGTGCGCTGCTCGGCGCGCAGGTCGGCGAGTCGCTGCGGATGGAAGGCCGTTGGGGCTCGCACTCCCAGTACGGCAAGCAGTTCACCGTGGAGAACTACACGACAGTCCTGCCGGCCACCATCCAGGGCATCCGCCGCTATCTCGGTTCCGGGCTGATCAAGGGCATCGGGCCGGTGATGGCCGACCGGATCACCACCCACTTCGGCGTCGACACCCTGGACATCATCGAGCAGGAACCGAAGCGGCTCGTCGAGGTCCCCGGCCTCGGTCCCAAGCGCACGAAGATGATCGCGGCGGCCTGGGAGGAGCAGAAGGCGATCAAGGAGGTCATGGTCTTCCTCCAGGGCGTCGGCGTCTCGACCTCCATCGCCGTCCGCATCTACAAGAAGTACGAGGACGCCTCGATCTCCGTCGTGAAGAACCAGCCCTACCGGCTGGCCGCCGACGTCTGGGGCATCGGCTTCCTCACCGCCGACAGGATCGCCCAGGCCGTCGGCATCCCGCACGACAGCCCCGAGCGGGTCAAGGCCGGGCTCCAGTACGCCCTGTCCCAGTCCTCCGACCAGGGGCACTGCTACCTCCCGGAGGAACGGCTCATCGCGGACGGCGTCAAGCTGCTTCAGGTCGATACCGGGCTGGTCATCGAGTGCCTGGCCGAGCTGGCCGCCGATCCGGAGGGCGTCGTACGGGAGAGGGTGCCGTCCCCCGAGGGCGGCGAGCCGATCACGGCGGTCTATCTCGTCCCCTTCCACCGGGCCGAGCTGTCCCTCGCCGGGCAGGTCAGGCGGCTGCTGAACACCGGCGAGGACCGGATGCCCGCCTTCAGGGACGTCGACTGGGGCAAGGCCCTGGCCTGGCTCGCCACCCGCACGGGGGCCGATCTCGCGCCCGAGCAGGAGCAGGCCGTACGCCTCGCGCTCAGCCGCAAGGTGGCCGTCCTGACCGGCGGCCCCGGCTGCGGGAAGTCGTTCACCGTACGGTCGATCGTCGAGCTGGCCCGGGCGAAGAAGGCCAAGGTGGTGCTCGCCGCCCCCACGGGGCGCGCCGCCAAACGCCTCTCCGAGCTGACCGGGGCCGAGGCCTCCACCGTGCACCGGCTGCTGGAGCTGAAGCCGGGCGGGGACGCGGCGTACGACCGGGATCGCCCGCTGGACGCCGATCTGGTCGTCGTCGACGAGGCGTCGATGCTCGATCTGTTGCTCGCCAACAAGCTCGTGAAGGCGGTGGCACCCGGTGCCCACCTCCTCCTGGTGGGCGATGTGGACCAGCTGCCGTCGGTCGGCGCGGGGGAGGTGCTGAGCGATCTGCTCGCGGAGGGCGGTCCGGTCCCCGCCGTCCGGCTCACCCGGATCTTCCGCCAGGCCCAGCAGTCCGGCGTGGTCACCAACGCGCACCGCATCAACGCCGGACAGCCACCCCTCACCGAGGGGCTGAGCGACTTCTTCCTCTTCGTGGAGGACGAGACGGAGGACGCGGGCAAGCTCGCCGTCGATGTCGCGGCCCGCCGCATCCCGGCCAAGTTCGGTCTCGATCCACGCCGTGACGTGCAGGTTCTCGCCCCGATGCACCGGGGTCCGGCCGGCGCGGGCCATCTGAACGGGCTGCTCCAGCAGGCCGTCACCCCCGGCCGCCCCGGCCTCCCCGAGAAGCGGTTCGGCGGCCGGGTCTTCCGGGTCGGCGACAAGGTAACCCAGATCCGCAACAACTACGACAAGGGCGAGAACGGCGTCTTCAACGGCACCGTCGGCGTCGTCACCGGCCTCGACCCGGACGAACAGAGGCTCACCGTCCGCACCGACGAGGACGAGGAGATCGGCTACGACTTCGACGAGCTGGACGAGCTGGCCCACGCGTACGCCATGACGATCCACCGCTCCCAGGGCAGCGAGTACCCGGCCGTCGTCATCCCCGTCACCACCAGTGCCTGGATGATGCTCCAGCGCAACCTGCTCTACACCGCCGTGACCCGCGCCAGGAAGCTTGTGGTGCTCGTCGGGTCCCGTAAGGCGATCGGCCAGGCGGTCCGCACGGTTTCCGCAGGCAGACGCTGTACGGCGCTGGATTTCCGGCTCCGGGGAGGGTCCGGCGAAGACTTCTCGTGACCCCCGCACAAAAATGATCGATCAAATCGGTGGGAAACATCACGGAGGTCTTCCGGAACCGGAGTCAAGGGGGCAGGATGAGTAAGTTGGCGGCACTCAGTGCCGTCAGTAGGTCCAATGGACGACCCCGAGTGCACTCTCCTGAGCCGAATGGGGGAGGGTGGAAGACAGTCAGGGCACCTCGAAGAAGAGGCACTACGTCGGTGAGGGATGACGTGAGCGAGCACACCAACAACGCTGTAGTACTGCGGTACGGCGATGACGAGTACACCTACCCGGTGATCGACAGCACCGTCGGCGACAAGGGCTTCGACATCGGGAAGCTCCGGGCCAATACCGGCCTGGTGACGCTGGACAGCGGATACGGCAACACCGCCGCCTATAAATCCGCCATCACGTACCTCGACGGTGAGCAGGGCATTCTGCGCTACCGCGGATACCCGATCGAGCAGCTCGCCGAGCGCTCGTCGTTCCTCGAGGTCGCGTACACGCTGATCAACGGTGACCTCCCCAAGGTCGACGAGCTGGCGGCGTTCAAGAACGAGATCACCCAGCACACGCTGCTGCACGAGGACGTCAAGCGGTTCTTCGACGGCTTCCCGCGCGACGCCCACCCGATGGCCATGCTGTCCTCGGTCGTCAGCGCGCTGTCCACGTTCTACCAGGACAGCCACAACCCGTTCGACGAGCAGCAGCGCCACCTGTCGACGATCCGCCTGCTGGCGAAGCTCCCGACGATCGCGGCGTACGCCTACAAGAAGTCGATCGGCCACCCCTTCGTCTACCCGCGCAACGACCTCGGGTACGTCGAGAACTTCCTGCGCATGACCTTCTCGGTCCCCGCCCAGGAGTACGAGCTGGACCCGGTCGTCGTCTCGGCGCTGGACAAGCTGCTCATCCTGCACGCGGACCACGAGCAGAACTGTTCGACCTCCACCGTGCGTCTGGTCGGCTCCTCGCAGGCGAACATGTTCGCCTCGATCTCCGCCGGCATCTCGGCGCTGTGGGGCCCCCTGCACGGTGGCGCCAACCAGTCGGTGCTGGAGATGCTGGAAGGCATCCAGGCCAACGGCGGCGACGTCGACTCCTTCATCCGCAAGGTGAAGAACAAGGAGGACGGCGTCCGCCTGATGGGCTTCGGCCACCGGGTGTACAAGTCCTTCGACCCGCGCGCCAAGATCATCAAGGCTGCCGCGCACGACGTGCTGTCCGCGCTCGGCAAGTCCGACGAGCTGCTCGACATCGCGCTCAAGCTGGAGGAGCACGCGCTCTCCGACGACTACTTCGTCTCGCGCAACCTCTACCCCAACGTGGACTTCTACACCGGTCTGATCTACCGGGCCATGGGCTTCCCGACCGAGATGTTCACCGTGCTCTTCGCGCTCGGCCGGCTGCCCGGCTGGATCGCCCAGTGGCACGAGATGATCAAGGAGCCGGGTTCCCGCATCGGCCGCCCGCGCCAGATCTACACCGGCGAGGTCCTGCGCGACTTCGTCCCGGTCGAGGGCCGCTGACCCGGACCCCGACCCGGACCTCGTGTCCGCCCCGTAGTGCCCCGGCCTCTTCGGCCGACTGCCTTCGCCCCGCGTACCGCGCTTCGCACAGAGCGCGGTGTCCGGGGCGATTCGGCGTTTCGGGGGCCTGCCCGGGGCTGTGACGCCCCGCGGCGGTCCGCCGGGGCCACAACGCTTTGTGGCGCGCCCGATCGGGCCTGACGGCTTGTGGCGGGCCCGGAAAAGGGAGAAGCGCCCCGCCGTCGATCCCCCCACGGGTCGACGGTCGGGGCGCTTCCCATATCCCGGAGCGGATTCCCCCCACGGGTCGACGGTCGGGGCGCTTCCCATATCCCGGAGCGGATTCCCCCCACGGGATCCGGCCGGGCGTCTGCAGGGAGCCGAAGCTCCCGTTGTTCTGTTGTGCCGCGATCTGCCGGGGTACGTACGCACGGGAGGGCCGCTCAAAGCTCCCCGGTGCACGTGCCCCGGCCAACGCATGCCATCAGGAGCGTCCCCCAAGACACTCCGTCGGACGTCCCCCAAGACATCCTTGGCAATCGCACTCTAAGACTCACGAACCCACCGGATGGTTACCCTGAAATCGGTGTGATCTAAATCTCTTTGTGGAAGTTACGTGAAGGCACGCAACCGGAGGCTGTTCGTGACGACGAACACGGACGAAAACGCCATGGCGGCTCCCGCGATCATAGGGTTGAGCAGGCCACTTGCAGCCAGGGGCAAGGCCGCGACGTTGTACCCGAAGGCCCAGAAGAGGTTGCCCCTGATGGTGGCCAGCGTACGCCTGGAAAGGCGGATTGCGTCAGCTGTCACCTTGAGATCTCCACGAACCAGTGTGAGGTCGCTCGCCTCGATCGCCGCATCCGTCCCAGTGCCCATCGCCAGCCCCAGGGATGCGGTGGCCAGCGCGGCCGCGTCGTTGACCCCGTCGCCGACCATGGCGACGACCCGGCCCTCGGCCTGAAGCCGCTTGATGACCTCCACCTTGTCCTCGGGGAGCACCTCCGCGTGGACCTGGTCGATGCCCACCTCGCGCGCGACGGCCTCCGCCACCGCCCGGTTGTCGCCGGTCAGCAGGATGGGCTCCAGCCCCAGGGCGCGCAGCTCGGCCACGGCGGCCGCGCTGCTCTCCTTGACGGCGTCCGCCACCCCGAACACGCCCCGGGCCTCCCCGTCCCAGGCCACGACGACCGCGGTACGCCCGTGAGCCTCGTCCCCCTCCAAGGCCTGCGACAGCGCGGGCGGGAGAGGGATCCCGGCGTCGGCGACGAGGCGGGGCCGCCCGACGAGGACGGCGTGGCCCTCGACGATGCCCTGGACGCC
>NZ_QWFA01000121.1 GCF_003501885.1 Streptomyces globisporus | reverse complement strand
CGCTCAGCCGACGCCCGCACCCGGCCAGGTCCCGGGCCCCGGCTGGAGCGGCACCGGCCCCACGCCCCCCGCCCGGGAGGCCGTCGGGCACACCGGACACGTCCAGCTGCCCCCGGGCGGCCCCGTGCCGCTGCCCGCACCCCCCGCCGAGCCCGGCACCGGCGGCGCCACGCTCGCCGTGCTGCTCATCGGCCCCGCCGGGGCGGGCAAGACCACCGTGGCCAAGCTCTGGGCGGCCCGCCGCCGGGTGCCCACCGCCCACGTCTCCCTCGACGACGTCCGCGAATGGGTCCGCTCCGGCTTCGCCGACCCGCAGGCCGGCTGGAACGACCACTCCGAGGCCCAGTACCGCCTGGCCCGCCGCACCTGCGGCTTCGCCGCCCGCAACTTCCTCGCCAACGGCATCTCCTGCATCCTCGACGACGCCGTCTTCCCCGACCGCCCGGTCGTCGGCCTCGGCGGCTGGAAGCGCCATGTGGGCCCCGGTCTGCTGCCCGTGGTCCTGCTGCCCGGCCTGGAGATCGTCCTGGAGCGCAACGCGGAGCGCAGCGGCAACCGCCGCCTCTCCGACGAGGAGGTCGCCCGCATCCACGGCCGGATGGCCGGCTGGTACGGCTCCGGCCTCCCGATCATCGACAACTCCACGTACGACGTCGAGACCACCGCCCGCGTCCTGGACGACGTGCTGGCCCGCTCCATCGCGAGCCCGCCCGCCTGGTAGCGGCAGCGTCGGGGAGCCCCGCCCCCCCCGGTCGGATGCGCTGGCCGGGCGGGCCACCGCACCCGCTCGTACGCTCGAACCATGTCAGAGGTGCACGCCGTCCGACGCGGGCTGCTCCGCGACCGGTGCGCCGCCGCGGGCTCCGCGGCCGCCCTGGTCTCCCGCCCCGCCAACGTCCGCTATCTCGCGGGCGGAGCGCCCCCCGGCGCCGTGCTGCTGCTCGGCCCCGGCGAGGACGTTCTGCTCTGCCCCCGCGCCCCGGCCGGCGAAGGCGCCCACGGGCGGCCCGACGAGGCCCTGCGGATCGACCTCCTGCCCGTCCCGGACGAGGACCCGGTGGTCGCCGCCGCCGGTCTCGCCGCCGCGTCGGGCGCCGAGTCGCTCGCCGTCGAGGAGCACGACCTGACCGTGGCCCGGCACCGGGCCATGGGGAAGTCCGCCCCGCGCCTGGTCCTGGCCGATCTGGGCTTCACCGTGGAACAGCAGCGGATCGTCAAGGACGAGGAGGAGATCGGCTGCCTCCGGATCGCCGCCGAGATCACCGACCAGGCCCTCGGCGAACTCCTCGAATCGATCCTGGTCGGCCGCACCGAACGCCACCTCGCCCTCGAACTGGAGCGCCGCCTCGTCGACCACGGTGCGGACGGCCCCGCCTTCGTCACCTCCGTGGCCACCGGGCCCAACTCCGGCCAGGCACGCCACCGGCCCTCGGACCGCAGGGTGGAGGAGGGAGATTTCCTCTCCGTCCGCCTCGGCGCGAGCTACCACGGCTACCGCTGCGAGATCGGCCGTACGTTCGTCATCGGCACCGCCCCCGCGGAGTGGCAGATCGAGCTGTACGACCTCGTTTTCGCCGCTCAGCGGGCAGGCAGGGAGGCCCTGGCGCCCGGTGCCGCCTACCGGGACGTGGACCGTGCCGCCCGGCATCCGCTGGAGTCCGCGGGGCACGGAGAGGGCCTTCAGCCGGTGACCGGGCACGGTGTGGGGCTCGAAATCGAGGAGGACCCGCAACTGGCACCGACAGCCATGGGTAAACTGGACGCTTGTGTGCCGGTCACCGTCGGACCGGGGGTCCACCTCCCGGGCCGGGGCGGTGTCCGGATCGATGACACGCTCGTCGTGCGCCCAGAGGCGGACGGCGGACCCGAGCTACTCACCATGACGACCAAGGAGCTGCTCGCGCTCTAGCGCGGATCCTCGGTCGTTCCACCAGCTTCAGTCCAGGAGATTCCGCAACCGTGGCTTCCACGAACGACCTCAAGAACGGCATGGTGCTCAAGCTCGACGGAGGCCAGCTCTGGTCCGTCGTCGAGTTCCAGCACGTCAAGCCCGGCAAGGGCCCTGCCTTCGTGCGCACCAAGCTCAAGAACGTGCTCTCCGGGAAGGTCGTCGACAAGACGTTCAACGCCGGCGTGAAGGTCGAGACGGCCACCATTGACCGCCGCGACATGCAGTTCTCGTACATGGACGGCGAGTACTTCGTCTTCATGGACATGGACACGTACGACCAGCTCATGGTCGACCGCAAGGCCGTCGGCGACGCCGCCAACTTCCTGATCGAGGGCTTCACCGCCTCCGTCGCCCAGTACGAGGGCGAGGTGCTCTACGTCGAGCTGCCCGCCGCCGTCGAGCTGACGATCCAGCACACCGACCCGGGCGTCCAGGGCGACCGCTCCACCGGCGGCACCAAGCCCGCCACGCTGGAGACCGGTTACGAGATCGGCGTGCCGCTCTTCATCACCACCGGCGAGAAGATCAAGGTCGACACCCGCTCGGGCGACTACCTCGGCCGGGTGAACAGCTAACCGTGGCCGCCCGGAACAAGGCCCGCAAGCGTGCCTTCCAGATTCTCTTCGAGGCCGACCAGCGCGGTGAGTCCGTGCAGAGCGTCCTCGCGGACTGGGTACGGCACTCGCGGACCGACGACCGTCAGCCGCCGGTCGGTGAGTTCACGATGGAGCTCGTCGAGGGGTACGCGCAGTACGCGGACCGGATCGACGACCTCATCGTCACCTACGCCGTGGACTGGGAGATCGACCGTATGCCGGTCGTCGACCGGAGCATCCTGCGGCTCGGTGCGTACGAGCTGATCTGGATGGACGAGACCCCGGACGCCGTGGTGATCGACGAGGCCGTTCAGCTCGCCAAGGAGTTCTCCACCGATGACTCCCCGTCCTTCGTGAACGGCCTGCTGGCCCGTTTCAAGGACCTCAAGCCGAACCTCCGTCGGGAGCAGTAGCCCCCGGCGGCCGCGATTCGGCCGCACACCACGAAGGGCCCACAGCCGGTCGGCTGTGGGCCCTTCGGTGTACGCCGGGCGACCTCGGGCACACAAACGCCGGGTGGGCGGGGGCCCGAAGGCCCCCGCCCACCCGGCGGCACGTTTCTGCTGTGGGGTCCGGCCCCGCTCGCTCAGCTCTCGTCGTGGGAGACCGCGCGGCGCGCGTCCGCGTCCAGCACGCCCCAGCTGATGAGCTGCTCCGTCAGCACGGACGGCGACTGGTCGTAGATCACGGCCAGCGTGCGCAGGTCGTCCTGGCGGATCGAGAGCACCTTGCCGTTGTAGTCACCGCGCTGGCTCTGGATGGTCGCCGCGTAGCGCTGCAGCGGACCGGCCTTCTCCGGCGGGACATGGGCGAGGCGCTCCAGGTCCAGAACGAGCTTCGGCGGCGGCTCGGCGGCCCCGCCCGGCGTCGTGCCGGGCAGCAGCTCCTGCACCGGGACCCCGTAGAAGTCCGCCAGCTCGGCGAGGCGCTGCACGGTCACGGCACGGTCGCCGCGCTCGTACGAACCGACCACGACGGCCTTCCAGCGACCCTGGGACTTCTCCTCCACGCCGTGGAGGGAGAGGCCCTGCTGGGTGCGGATGGCACGGAGTTTGGCCCCGAGCTGTTTTGCGTATTCGCTGGACATATGGCTCCCCGGACGCTGGAACAGTGTGCGGCTCCGCCGCGTGGCTGGTAACTCACTGTGAGGTTACGCAGCGTTACTTGGATGCGTCAAGCCGAATGGTCCGGACCGGCACCTCCCGGGGGTGGGGCCAGGGCCGGGCGCAAGCCCTGGTAGCGTGGATGACGCAAATTCGACGTCCTTTAACGATCCGTCCCGTGAGGCGGAGAAGGAGGTCCGTTTCTTATGGACGCACAGCACGACGACACCGGCAACGCGGCGCGCCCCGTTCTCGAGGCCCCCGACATCGCCCGTGTGCTGACCCGAATCGCCCACGAGATCGTCGAACGCGCCAAGGGCGCCGACGACGTGGTGCTGCTCGGCATCCCGACCCGGGGCGTGTTCCTCGCCCGTCGGCTCGCCGACAAACTCGAACAGATCACCGGCCGGAAGACGCCGGTCGGCTCGCTCGACATCACCATGTACCGCGACGACCTGCGGCTGCGCCCGGCGCGCGCCCTGGCCCGCACCGACATCCCCGGCGAGGGGGTCGAGGGCAGCCTGGTCGTCCTGGTCGACGACGTGCTCTTCTCCGGCCGCACGATCCGCGCCGCCCTCGACGCGCTCGGCGACATCGGCCGCCCCCGCGCGGTGCAGCTCGCGGTCCTCGTCGACCGCGGCCACCGGGAACTCCCGATCCGCGCGGACTACGTCGGCAAGAACCTCCCCACGTCGCTGCGGGAGACGGTCAAGGTCCAGCTCGCCGAGGAGGACGGCCGCGACGCCGTGCTGCTCGGCGTCCAGCAGACCGCCCCCGCGGACGCGCAGTAGCCCGAACCCTCCCGTACGCCCCTGTGGGGACGTACGGCGCCCTTCTGTGCGCCCGCATGCCTGAAACCCCCTTCAGCCACCCGGAGAACCCCAGATGAAGCGTCACCTCATCTCGGCCGCCGACCTCACCCGCGACGACGCCGTCCTGATCCTCGACACCGCCGAGGAGATGGCCCGGGTCGCGGACCGGCCGATCAAGAAGCTCCCCACCCTGCGCGGCCGTACCGTCGTCAACCTCTTCTTCGAGGACTCGACCCGGACCCGTATCTCCTTCGAGGCGGCCGCCAAGCGGCTCTCCGCCGACGTCATCAACTTCTCCGCCAAGGGCTCCTCCGTCTCCAAGGGCGAGTCCCTGAAGGACACCGCGCTCACCCTGGAGGCGATGGGCGCCGACGCCGTCGTCATCCGGCACGGCGCCTCCGGCGCGCCCTACCGGCTCGCCACCTCCGGCTGGATCGACGGGGCCGTGGTCAACGCCGGGGACGGCACCCACGAGCACCCCACCCAGGCCCTGCTGGACGCCTTCACCATGCGCCGCCGGCTCGTCGGCCCCGACGCCGGGCTCGGCCGCGACCTGGACGGCCGCCGCATCACGATCGTCGGTGACATCCTGCACAGCCGAGTCGCCCGCTCCAACGTCCACCTGCTCACCACGCTCGGCGCGCACGTCACCCTGGTGGCCCCGCCCACCCTCGTCCCCGTGGGCGTCGAGCAGTGGCCCTGCGACGTCAGCTACAGCCTCGACGACGTGCTGGCGAAGTCCGACGCGGTGATGATGCTGCGTGTGCAGCGCGAACGGATGAACGCCGCCTACTTCCCGACCGAGCGCGAATACTCCCGCCGCTACGGCCTGAACGGTGAGCGGATGGCGAAGATGCCCGAACACGCCGTCGTCATGCACCCCGGCCCGATGGTCCGCGGCATGGAGATCACCGCCGAGGTCGCCGACTCCGACCGCTGCACGGTCGTCGAGCAGGTCGCCAACGGCGTCTCCATCCGCATGGCCGTGCTCTACCTGCTGCTCGGCGGCTCCGACACCGCGCTGTCCGCCGCCCCCGCCCGTACCGAGGAGAACAAGTAACCATGAGCAAGATCATCATCCGCGGTGCGCGGATCCTCGGCGGCGAGCCGCAGGACGTTCTGATCGACGGCGAGACCATCGCCGAGGTGGGCACCGGCCTCGACGCCGAGGGCGCCACCGTGATCGAGGCCGAGGGGCAGATCCTGCTGCCCGGCCTCGTCGACCTCCACACCCATCTGCGCGAGCCCGGCCGCGAGGACTCCGAGACCGTCCTCACCGGCACCAAGGCCGCGGCCGTCGGCGGCTTCACCGCCGTGCACGCCATGGCCAACACCTTCCCCGTCGCCGACACCGCCGGCGTCGTCGAGCAGGTCTGGCGGCTCGGCAAGGAGTCCGGCTACTGCGACGTGCAGCCCGTCGGCGCCGTCACCGTCGGCCTGGAGGGCAAGAAGCTCGCCGAGCTCGGCGCCATGCACGACTCGGCCGCCGGGGTGAAGGTCTTCTCCGACGACGGCAAGTGCGTCGACGACGCCGTGATCATGCGCCGCGCCCTGGAGTACGTGAAGGCCTTCGACGGCGTCGTAGCCCAGCACGCCCAGGAGCCCCGCCTCACCGAGGGCGCCCAGATGAACGAGGGCATCGTCTCGGCCGAGCTGGGACTCGGCGGCTGGCCCGCCGTCGCCGAGGAGTCGATCATCGCCCGCGACGTCCTCCTCGCCGCCCACGTCGGCTCCCGCGTCCACATCTGCCACCTCTCCACCGCCGGCTCCGTGGAGATCGTCCGCTGGGCCAAGTCCAAGGGCTGGAACGTCACCGCCGAGGTCACCCCGCACCACCTCCTCCTCACCGACGAGCTGGTCCGCACCTACAACCCGGTCTACAAGGTGAACCCGCCGCTGCGCACCGAGGCCGACGTCCTGGCCCTGCGCGAGGCCCTGGCCGACGGCACGATCGACTGCGTCGCCACCGACCACGCCCCGCACCCGCACGAGGACAAGGACTGCGAGTGGGCCGCGGCCGCCATGGGCATGGTGGGCCTGGAGACCGCGCTCTCGGTCGTCCAGCAGACGATGGTGGACACCGGTCTGATCGACTGGGCGGGCGTCGCCGACCGCATGTCCTTCCGCCCCGCGGCCATCGGCCGGCTCGAAGGACACGGCCGTCCCGTCTCGGCGGGTGAGCCCGCCAACCTCACTCTGGTCGATCCGGCATACCGTGGAGCAGTGGACCCCGCGGGCTTCGCGTCCCGCAGCCGCAACACCCCCTACGAGGGCCGTGAGCTGCCGGGCCGTGTCACCCACACCTTCCTGCGGGGCCGTGCCACGGTCGTCGACGGGAAGCTCGCGTGACAACTCTGACCCCCCTGTACCACCTGGCCGCCGAGCAGAAGTCGGCGGAAGTGACGGACTGGGCCGCTCGCATCGCCTGGGTGATCGGCCTGTTCGTCTTCATCGCCCTCGTCTACTGGCTGATGCGCCAGGGCTGGAAGTGGCGCGCCAGCCTCCAGTCGGACCTGCCGGAGCTCCCGGCCACCCCCGAGGACTTCGCCGACGACGAGACGCTGCTGACGCTTCAGGGGCGCTACCACGCCTCCACCACCGCCGGTCAGTGGCTCGACCGGATCGTCGCGCGCGGGCTCGGCACCCGCAGCCGTACCGAGCTGACGCTCACCGCCCGCGGCCTGGACGTCGTACGCCCCGGAGCGGCCGACTTCTTCATCCCGGCCGACTCCCTGCGCGAGGCCCGCCTCGACAAGGCGCTCGCCGGCAAGGTCCTCCCCGAGGGCGGCCTGCTGATCATCACCTGGGCGCACGGCGAGACGCTGATCGACTCCGGCTTCCGCTCCGACCGCGCCGCCGAGCACCAGGCCTGGGTCGACGCCGTCAACCGGCTCACCGGCGCCCCGGCCGCCACCGAACTCACCAGCACCACGACGGAAGGCACCGCACGATGACCCTCTCCACCCGGGGGGCACAGACCCCCGCCGTACTCGTCCTGGAGGACGGCCGCGCCTTCCGCGGCCGCGCCTACGGGGCCGTGGGGGAGACCTTCGGCGAAGCGGTGTTCTCCACCGGCATGACCGGCTACCAGGAAACGCTGACCGACCCCTCGTACCACCGCCAGGTCGTCGTCATGACGGCTCCGCACGTCGGCAACACCGGCGTCAACGACGAGGACCCCGAGTCCGGCCGCATCTGGGTCTCCGGCTACGTCGTCCGCGACCCCGCCCGCAAGCCCTCCAACTGGCGCTCGCAGCGCTCGCTGGACGAGGAGCTGGCCGCCCAGGGCGTCGTGGGCATCAGCGGCGTCGACACCCGCGCCCTCACCCGCCACCTGCGCGAGCGCGGCGCGATGCGCGTCGGGATCTTCTCGGGCGAGGCGATCCCCGACGAGGGCACCCTTCTCGCCCGGGTCCGCCAGGCCCCCGAGATGACCGGCGCCGACCTCTCCGCCGAAGTGGCGACGAAGGAGGCGTACGTCGTCCCCGCGATCGGCACGAAGAAGTTCACCGTCGCCGCGATCGACCTCGGCATCAAGGGCATGACCCCGCACCGGATGGCCGAACGCGGCATCGAGGTGCACGTCCTGCCCGCGACCGCCACCCTGGAAGAGGTGTACGCGGTCCAGCCCGACGGCGTCTTCTTCTCCAACGGCCCCGGCGACCCGTCCACCGCCGACCACCCCGTCGCCCTCATGCGCGGCGTCCTGGAGCGCTCCACCCCGCTCTTCGGCATCTGCTTCGGCAACCAGATCCTCGGCCGCTCGCTCGGCTTCGGCACCTACAAGCTGAAGTACGGCCACCGCGGCATCAACCAGCCGGTGCAGGACCGAACCACCGGCAAGGTCGAGGTCACCGCGCACAACCACGGCTTCGCCGTCGACGCCCCGCTCGACAAGGTCTCCGACACGGAGTTCGGCCGCGCCGAGGTCTCCCACGTCTGCCTGAACGACCAGGTCGTCGAGGGGCTCCAGCTCCTGGACCGGCCCGCGTTCAGCGTCCAGTACCACCCCGAGGCGGCCGCCGGCCCGCACGACGCCGCGTACCTCTTCGACCGCTTCGTTTCCCTGATGGAGGGCCAGCGTGCCTAAGCGCTCCGATATCCAGTCCGTCCTGGTCATCGGCTCCGGTCCGATCGTCATCGGCCAGGCCGCCGAGTTCGACTACTCCGGCACCCAGGCCTGCCGCGTCCTCAAGGCCGAGGGCCTGCGCGTCATCCTGGTGAACTCCAACCCGGCGACGATCATGACCGACCCGGAGATCGCCGACGCCACCTACGTCGAGCCGATCACCCCCGAGTTCGTCGAGAAGATCATCGCCAAGGAGCGCCCCGACGCGCTTCTGCCCACCCTCGGCGGCCAGACCGCGCTGAACACCGCGATCTCCATGCACGAGAACGGTGTCCTGGAGAAGTACGGCGTCGAGCTCATCGGCGCCAACGTCGAGGCGATCAACAAGGGCGAGGACCGAGACCTCTTCAAGGGCGTCGTGGAAGCCGTCAAGGAGAAGATCGGCTACGGCGAGTCCGCCCGCTCCGTCATCTGCCACTCCATGGACGACGTCATCGCCGGCGTCGACACCCTCGGCGGCTACCCCGTCGTCGTCCGCCCCTCCTTCACCATGGGCGGCGCCGGCTCCGGCTTCGCCCACGACGAGGAGGAGCTGCGCCGCATCGCCGGACAGGGCCTCACGCTCTCCCCGACCACCGAGGTGCTCCTGGAGGAGTCCATCCTCGGCTGGAAGGAGTACGAGCTGGAGCTGATGCGCGACAAGAACGACAACGTCGTGGTCGTCTGCTCCATCGAGAACTTCGACCCGATGGGCGTCCACACCGGCGACTCGATCACCGTCGCCCCGGCGATGACGCTCACCGACCGCGAGTACCAGCGGCTGCGCGACGTCGGTATCGCGATCATCCGGGAGGTCGGCGTCGACACCGGCGGCTGCAACATCCAGTTCGCCATCGACCCCACCGACGGCCGGGTCATCGTCATCGAGATGAACCCGCGCGTCTCCCGCTCCTCGGCGCTCGCCTCCAAGGCCACCGGCTTCCCGATCGCCAAGATCGCCGCCAAGCTGGCCGTGGGCTACACCCTGGACGAGATCTCCAACGACATCACCGAGAAGACCCCGGCCTCCTTCGAGCCGACCCTCGACTACGTCGTCGTCAAGGCCCCCCGCTTCGCCTTCGAGAAGTTCCCCTCCGCCGACGCCACCCTGACCACCACCATGAAGTCGGTGGGCGAGGCCATGGCGATCGGCCGGAACTTCACCGAGGCCCTCCAGAAGGCCCTGCGCTCGCTGGAGAAGAAGGGCTCGCAGTTCGCCTTCACCGGCCCGGTCGGCGACAAGGCAGAGCTGCTCGCGGAAGCGGTCCGCCCCACCGACGGCCGCATCAACACCGTCATGCAGGCGATCCGCGCCGGAGCCACCCAGGAGGAGGTCTTCGACGCCACGAAGATCGACCCCTGGTTCGTCGACCAGCTCTTCCTGATCAAGGAGATCGCCGACGAGCTCGCCGCCGCCGAACGCCTGGACGCCGACCTGATCGCCGAGGCCAAGCGGCACGGCTTCTCCGACGCCCAGATCGGTGAGATCCGCGGGCTGCGCGAGGACGTCGTCCGCGAGGTCCGGCACGCGCTCGGCATCCGCCCGGTCTACAAGACGGTCGACACCTGCGCCGCCGAGTTCGCCGCGAAGACGCCGTACTTCTACTCCTCGTACGACGAGGAGAGCGAGGTCGCGACCCGCACCAAGCCGGCCGTGATCATCCTCGGCTCGGGCCCCAACCGCATCGGCCAGGGCATCGAGTTCGACTACTCCTGTGTGCACGCCTCCTTCGCCCTGAGCGACGCCGGCTTCGAGACCGTCATGGTCAACTGCAACCCGGAGACCGTCTCCACCGACTACGACACCTCCGACCGGCTCTACTTCGAGCCGCTCACCCTGGAGGACGTCCTGGAGATCGTGCACGCCGAATCGCTGGCGGGCCCGATCGCCGGTGTCATCGTGCAGCTCGGCGGCCAGACCCCGCTCGGCCTCGCGCAGGCGCTCAAGGACAACGGCGTGCCCGTCGTCGGCACCTCCCCGGAGGCGATCCACGCCGCCGAGGACCGCGGCGCCTTCGGCCGGGTCCTCGCCGAGGCCGGACTGCCCGCGCCCAAGCACGGCACGGCCACCACCTTCGCCGAGGCCAAGGCCATCGCCGACGAGATCGGCTACCCCGTCCTCGTACGGCCGTCCTACGTCCTCGGCGGCCGCGGCATGGAGATCGTGTACGACGAGACGCGCCTCGCCGCGTACATCGCCGAGTCCACCGAGATCAGCCCCACCCGGCCGGTCCTGGTCGACCGCTTCCTCGACGACGCCATCGAGATCGACGTGGACGCCCTCTACGACGGCCACGAGCTCTACCTCGGCGGCGTCATGGAACACATCGAGGAGGCCGGCATCCACTCCGGCGACTCGGCCTGCGCCCTGCCCCCGATCACACTCGGCGGCTTCGACATCAAGCGGCTGCGCGCCTCCACCGAGGGCATCGCCAAGGGCGTCGGCGTGCTCGGACTGATCAACATCCAGTTCGCGCTCTCCGGCGACATCCTCTACGTCCTGGAGGCCAACCCGCGCGCCTCCCGCACGGTCCCCTTCACCTCGAAGGCGACGGCCGTCCCGCTGGCCAAGGCCGCCGCCCGCATCTCGCTGGGCGCGACCATCGCCGAGCTGCGCGAGGAGGGCCTGCTGCCGAAGACCGGCGACGGCGGCACGCTGCCGCTGGACGCGCCGATCTCCGTCAAGGAGGCCGTGATGCCGTGGTCGCGCTTCCGCGACATCCACGGCCGGGGCGTCGACACGGTCCTCGGCCCGGAGATGCGCTCCACCGGCGAGGTCATGGGCATCGACTCGGTCTTCGGCACGGCGTACGCCAAGTCGCAGGCCGGCGCGTACGGCCCGCTGCCCACCAAGGGCCGCGCGTTCATCTCGGTCGCCAACCGGGACAAGCGCTCGATGATCTTCCCGGCCCGTGAGCTGGTCGCCCACGGCTTCGAGCTGATGGCCACCTCCGGCACCGCCGAGGTCCTCAAGCGCAACGGCATCAACGCCACGGTCGTGCGCAAGCAGTCCGAGGGCCCCGGCCCGAACGGCGAGAAGACGATCGTCCAGCACATCCACGACGGCGAGGTCGACCTCATCGTCAACACGCCGTACGGCACCGGCGGCCGCCTCGACGGCTACGACATCCGCACCGCGGCCGTCGCCCGCTCCGTACCGTGCCTGACCACGGTCCAGGCGCTCGCCGCCGCCGTCCAGGGCATCGACGCGCTCAACCACGGCGACGTGGGTGTCCGTTCCCTCCAGGAACACGCGGAACACTTGACCGCGGCCCGCGACTAGCAGCCCGGAGAGGGGGACACCGAAAACGGTGTCCCCCTCTTTGTGAGCCCTGTCGAGCAACCGAGCACCAAGGACATCTCTTCATGTACAAGCTCTTCTTCCGGCTGGTCTTCAAGCGGATGGACCCCGAGCAGGCCCACTACGCCGCCTTCCGCTGGATCCGCCTCACCGCCCGGATCCCCGTCCTGCGTACCTTCGTCGCCGCCGCCCTCGCCCCCCGCTACAAGGAGCTGCGCACCGAGGCCCTCGGACTGCGGATGCACGGCCCCTTCGGGCTCGCGGCCGGCTTCGACAAGAACGCCGTCGCGATCGACGGCATGGCGATGCTCGGCTTCGACCACATCGAGATCGGCACCGTCACCGGCGAGCCGCAGCCCGGCAACCCCAAGAAGCGCCTCTTCCGGCTCGTCGCCGACCGTGCGCTGATCAACCGCATGGGCTTCAACAACGAGGGCTCCGCCGCCGTCGCCGCCCGCCTCGCCGCCCGTAACCCCGTCTTCCGGACCACGGTCGGCGTCAACATCGGCAAGACCAAGGTCGTCCCCGAGGCCGAGGCCGCCGCCGACTATGTGAAGTCCACCGAGGCGCTGGCCTCCCACGCGGACTACCTGGTCGTCAACGTCTCCTCGCCCAACACCCCCGGCCTGCGCAATCTTCAGGCCACCGAGTCGCTGCGCCCGCTGCTCACCGCCGTACGCGAGGCCGCCGACCGCACCGTCACCGCCCGGCGCGTCCCGCTGCTCGTCAAGATCGCCCCGGACCTCGCGGACGAGGATGTCGACGCCGTCGCCGACCTCGCCGTGGAGCTGGGCCTGGACGGCATCATCGCCACCAACACCACCATCGCCCGCGAGGGCCTCGGCCTGACGTCAGGCCCCGAGCTGCTGGGGGAGACCGGCGGACTCTCCGGCGCACCTCTCAAGGCCCGCTCGCTGGAGGTCCTGAGCCGCCTGTACGCCCGGGTGGGGGACCGGATCACCCTGGTGGGCGTCGGAGGCATCGAGAACGCCGAGGACGCCTGGCAGCGCATCCTCGCCGGGGCCACCCTCGTCCAGGGCTACAGCGCCTTCATCTACGAAGGTCCCTTCTACGCCCGCGCGATCCACAAGGGCCTCGCCGCCCGGCTCGCCACCTCCCCGTACGCCACCCTCGCCGAGGCCGTCGGCGCCGAGACCCGGAAGGCCGCCCTGTGACCCTCGAACCCTTCGGCGCCCGCCTGCGCCACGCCATGGACACCCGCGGGCCGCTCTGCGTCGGCATCGACCCGCACGCGTCCCTGCTCACCTCCTGGGGCCTCAACGACGACATCGCGGGCCTGGAGCGCTTCACCCGGACCGTCGTGGAGGCGCTGGCCGACCGGGTCGCCGTGCTCAAGCCGCAGTCCGCGTTCTTCGAGCGGTTCGGCTCGCGCGGCATCGCCGTCCTGGAGAAGGCCGTCGAGGAGGCCCGCGCCGCCGGGGCCCTGGTCCTGATGGACGCCAAGCGCGGCGACATCGGCTCCACCATGGGCGCCTACGCGGTGACCTACCTGGACAAGGACTCCCCGCTCTTCTCCGACGCGGTCACCGTCTCCCCGTACCTCGGCTTCGGCTCGCTGCGCCCGGCGCTGGACGCCGCCGCCGTCTCCGGCGCGGGAGTCTTCGTCCTCGCCCTCACCTCCAACCCGGAGGGGGCCGAGGTCCAGCGGGCCACGGCCGCCGACGGCCGCTCGCTCGCCCAGCTGATGCTCGACCACATGGCCGCCGAGAACGAGGGGGCGGCCCCGCTCGGCTCGGTCGGCGCGGTGGTCGGTGCGACGCTCGGCGACGCGGGGGTGGACCTGGCGATCAACGGGCCGCTGCTCGCGCCCGGCATCGGCGCCCAGGGAGCGACCCCGGCGGATCTTCCGGCGGTGTTCGGCGACGCGGTGGGCAACGTGGTGCCCAGCGTGAGCCGGGGCGTGCTGCGCCACGGCCCGGACGCGTCAGGGCTGCGCGAAGCAGCCGAACGGTTCGCGGACGAGGTCCGCGCCGCCGTATCCGGCAGCTGACCCTGACACGTTTACAGCGTGTTGACGAATTACTGACGGGAAACCTGGTCGATATGTCGCGAAAATCCTGGTCGGCCACAGCTGACCAGGACTTTTCGTCTGTTCTCGCTGACTACAGCGGCCCTTGGCGCTAGTCTCCGACGAAGAGCGGCCGAGCACAGCGTGTCCGGCTCTCACCTGGTGGGGTGGCGTCCAGCTTCCCCGCCGGTCCGTATCCGACAGATCGACATCCGAGGTGACGTAGGCGTGGCTCTTCCGCCCCTTACCCCTGAACAGCGCGCAGCCGCGCTCGAAAAGGCCGCCGCGGCTCGCCGGGAGCGGGCCGAGGTCAAGAATCGACTCAAGCACTCCGGCGCCTCCCTCCACGAGGTCATCAAGCAGGGCCAGGAGAACGACGTCATCGGGAAGATGAAGGTCTCCGCACTGCTGGAATCCCTGCCGGGCGTCGGCAAGGTCCGCGCCAAGCAGATCATGGAGCGTCTCGGCATCTCCGAGAGCCGCCGGGTCAGGGGTCTTGGCTCCAACCAGATCGCATCCCTGGAGCGTGAGTTCGGCGGCAGTCCCGCCTGACGTTCTCAGGCACTCCTGAGAACCTGGATAATCGCTCCATGGCTGCAACATCCCGGGGGACGTCCCCCGTACCCCCGGACGTCCGTCCGCGGCTGACCGTGCTCTCCGGCCCCTCGGGGGTCGGCAAGAGCACGGTCGTCGCCCATATGCGCTCCGTGCACCCCGAGGTCTGGCTCTCCGTGTCGGCGACGACGCGCAAGCCGCGCCCCGGGGAGCGCAACGGCGTCCACTACTTCTTCGTGGACGACGAGGAGTTCGACAAGCTCATCGCCAACGGCGAGCTGCTGGAGTGGGCCGAGTTCGCGGGCAACCGCTACGGCACGCCCCGCCGGGCCGTGCTGGACCGCCTGGAGGCGGGCGAGCCGGTCCTGCTGGAGATCGACCTCCAGGGCGCCCGGCTGGTCCGCCAGTCGATGGACGACGCGCGTCTGGTCTTCCTGGCCCCGCCGAGCTGGGAGGAGCTGGTGCGCCGGCTCACCGGCCGGGGCACCGAGGCCCCCGAGGTCATCGAGCGCCGGCTCGCCGCCGCCAAGGTCGAGCTGGCCGCCGAGGCCGAGTTCGATACGACGCTCGTCAACACCTCCGTCGAGGATGTGGCACGCGAGCTGCTAGCCTTGATGCTTCAGGCCTAGATCCCGGCCATCGTCAAGACCGCCCGGATCTTTGATCTACACCCCCTTCGGAAGGCAGAGAGTGTCCTCTTCCATCACCACGCCCGAGGGCATCATCAACCCGCCGATTGATGAGCTCCTCGAGGCCACCGACTCGAAGTACAGCCTGGTGATCTACGCGGCCAAGCGCGCCCGTCAGATCAACGCGTACTACTCGCAGCTCGGTGAAGGCCTCCTCGAGTACGTCGGTCCGCTCGTCGACACCCACGTGCACGAGAAGCCGCTGTCGATCGCGCTCCGCGAGATCAACGCGGGCCTGCTGACCTCCGAGGCCATCGAGGGCCCCGCGCAGTAACGCAGCAGCACCGCAGCACCTTCACCTCAGGCCCGGCGGCCCGTCCGCCGGGCCTGAGGTGTGTCCGGGGCCGGATGAACGCGCCGCGCGCGGTGAGGCAGCATGGGACGCACATGTTGCCGTTACGGTGCCGAGTGCGGGGAGACGCAGTGGACAAGCCGAAGGTGGTCCTGGGGGTCAGCGGGGGCATCGCCGCCTACAAGGCGTGCGAGCTGCTGCGCCGGCTGACCGAGTCCGGCCACGACGTACGGGTCGTCCCGACCGCCGCGTCGCTGCACTTCGTGGGGGCGGCCACCTGGTCGGCGCTCTCCGGCCACCCCGTGTCCGACGAGGTCTGGCAGGACGTCCACGAGGTCCCGCACGTGCGGATCGGGCAGGGCGCCGACCTCGTGGTGGTCGCCCCGGCCACCGCCGACATGCTGGCCAAGGCCGCCCACGGGCTCGCCGACGACCTGCTCACCAACACGCTCCTGACCGCCCGCTGTCCGGTGGTCTTCGCCCCGGCCATGCACACCGAGATGTGGGAGCACCCGGCCACCCAGGAGAACGTCGCCACCCTGCGCCGCCGGGGCGCCGTCGTCATCGAGCCCGCCGTCGGCCGACTCACCGGCGTCGACACCGGCAAGGGCCGGCTGCCCGACCCCGGCGAGATCTTCGAGGTCTGCCGCCGGGTGCTGGCGCGCGGGGTCCCCGAGCCCGACCTCGCGGGCCGCCATGTGGTGATCAGCGCCGGCGGCACCCGCGAGCCGCTCGACCCGGTGCGCTTCCTGGGCAACCGCTCCTCCGGCAAGCAGGGCTACGCGCTGGCGCGCACCGCCGTGGCCCGGGGGGCCCGGGTCACCCTGATCGAGGCCAACACCGGGCTGCCCGACCCGGCCGGGGCCGACGTCCTGCGGGTCGGCACGGCCGTCCAGCTCCGCGAGGCCGTGGTGAAGGCCGCCGCCGACGCGGACGTCGTGGTGATGGCGGCAGCGGTGGCCGACTTCCGCCCCTCCGAGTACGCCACCGGCAAGATCAAGAAGAAGGACGGCGAGGAGGCGCCCGCGGTCACCCTGGTCCGTAACCCCGACATCCTCGCCGAGGTCGCTGGGGAGCGGGCCCGGCCGGACCAGATCGTCGTCGGATTCGCCGCCGAGACCGACGACGTGCTGGCCAACGGTCGTGCCAAGCTCCGCCGCAAGGGCTGCGACCTCCTCGTGGTCAACGAGGTGGGGGAGCGCAAGACCTTCGGCTCGGAGGAGAACGAGGCGGTCGTCCTCGCCGCCGACGGCCAGGAGACCCCGGTGCCGTACGGCCCCAAGGAAGCCCTCGCCGACACGATCTGGGATCTGGTTTCCGCCAGGTTCCAGCCGAATTCCTGATCAGCCCTTCGGGCGAGTGAAATCGCCTCATAACGCCGAAAACGGCGGCCGAGGAGGGTGAATTGTCCTACTGGTGATCCGTGTGGCGCACGTCACGAACCTCCCAAAGGGCGAGACACCTGGCCCGGTCGCCGGAAGTGACCGATAAACTGGCCGACGGTACGCGCCGAGCGCAGCTCTCGGACGTGCCAACCATGATCAGCCAGCAGCCGCTGCAACCCCAGGGAGCGATGTGTCCCGCCGCCTTTTCACCTCGGAATCCGTTACCGAGGGTCACCCCGACAAGATCGCTGACCAGATCAGCGACACGATTCTCGACGCGCTCCTGCGTGAGGACCCTTCCTCGCGTGTCGCCGTCGAGACCTTGATCACCACCGGTCTGGTTCATGTCGCGGGCGAGGTCACCACCAAGGCCTACGCCGACATCCCCAACCTCGTGCGCAACAAGGTTCTGGAGATCGGTTACGACTCCTCCAAAAAGGGCTTCGACGGTGCTTCCTGCGGCGTCTCGGTGTCGATCGGCGCCCAGTCGCCGGACATCGCACAGGGCGTCGACACCGCGTACGAGAAGCGGGTCGAGGGTGACGAGGACGAGCTCGACAAGCAGGGCGCGGGCGACCAGGGCCTGATGTTCGGGTACGCCTGCGACGAGACCCCGGAGCTCATGCCGCTCCCGATCCACATCGCGCACCGCCTCTCCCGGCGGCTGTCCGAGGTGCGCAAGAACGGGACCATCCCCTACCTGCGCCCCGACGGCAAGACCCAGGTCACCATCGAGTACGACGGTGACAAGGCGGTCCGGCTGGACACGGTGGTCGTCTCCTCGCAGCACGCCTCGGACATCGACCTGGACTCGCTGCTCGCGCCCGACATCCGCGAGTTCGTCGTCGAGCACGTGCTCGCGCAGCTCGTCGAGGACGGCATCAAGCTGGACACCGAGGGCTACCGCCTCCTGGTCAACCCGACCGGCCGCTTCGAGATCGGCGGCCCGATGGGCGACGCCGGCCTCACCGGCCGCAAGATCATCATCGACACCTACGGCGGCATGGCCCGCCACGGCGGCGGCGCCTTCTCGGGCAAGGACCCGTCCAAGGTCGACCGCTCCGCCGCGTACGCGATGCGCTGGGTCGCCAAGAACGTGGTGGCCGCCGGTCTCGCAGCCCGCTGCGAGGTCCAGGTCGCTTACGCGATCGGCAAGGCCGAGCCCGTCGGTCTCTTCGTCGAGACCTTCGGCACCGCCGCGGTCGACACGGAGAAGATCGAGAACGCGATCGGCGAGGTCTTCGACCTCCGCCCGGCCGCGATCATCCGCGACCTCGACCTGCTCCGGCCGATCTACGCCCAGACCGCCGCGTACGGCCACTTCGGCCGGGAGCTGCCGGACTTCACCTGGGAGCGCACGGACCGGGTGGACGCGCTGCGCGCGGCCGCGGGTCTCTGAGGACCGCAGGTCCCACCAGCACACGGCAGCGGGGCCCGGACACCGAACGTGGTGGCCGGGCCCCGCTGCCGTGCTCCCGCGGCGGTCCGTCCTCCCGCGCCGGTTCGTGCTCTCCGGACTGTCAGCGCCCTCTGGTAGGAATGCAGCTGTGAGCAGCGAGAACGAGCAGTCCGCCGAACCGGGTACCGGGGCGCCGGAGCAGCTTGCGCTGATCCGGGAGACCGTGCGCCAAGCCAAGGTGCCGCGCGCCAAGCCGCGGACCTGGCGCGGCGCGGCCCTCGCCGAGGCGCTGCCCGTCGCCCGCGTCCTGGTCAACAAGGGCGTCCTGCACCTCGATCAGTACTTCGACTACGCGGTGCCCCAGGAGCTGGACGCCGACGCACAGCCGGGCGTCCGGGTGCGGGTCCGGTTCGGGGCCGGCGGGCGCAACGTCCAGGGCGGGCGGCGCGAGGGCGGCGGCCTGATCGACGGCTTCATCGTCGAGCGCCGCGCCGACTCCGACTACCGGGGCGCGCTGGCCGCCCTCGCCTCCGTGGTCTCCCCGGAGCCGGTCCTCGGGCCCGAGCTGCTCGCCCTCTGCCGCGCCGTCGCCGACCGGTACGCGGGCAGTCTCGCCGACGTCCTCCAGCTCGCCGTCCCGCCCCGTAACGGCCGCGCCGAGGCCAAGCCCTCCCCGGACC
>NZ_QWFA01000120.1 GCF_003501885.1 Streptomyces globisporus | reverse complement strand
GTGCTGGGGCGGGTGGTGCGCCGTGCGTGGGGCGCTTGCGTCAGTACATCCGGTGGGGCGGCGGGGGTGGGTGTGCCACGCGGAGGTGCTGGTGCGCCGTGATGGTGCCATGAGGTGTCGATGTGGCGCCATCCTGGGGTTGGGTGGGGGGTTGGCGTGGTGCCAGTGTCGGGTTGCTGGCTGTGAAGGTGCAGGTCGGTGGCGCTTCCGGGGTTTCTGCGCCCAAGTGGCTCGACGTGGTGCCACTTGTGTGCCATGATGGCGTCATGGACCTCACCCCCTACGTCGACCATCTCCGGCGGGAACTCGCCGTCGCCGCGGATGCCGGCGGTGACGAAGCCCGTGCCCTTGCCGAGCGGCTCAGCGCTCCTCTGGAGTCCGCTGCCCGGCTGACCCTGCTCAACGTGCTCTCCGCGGCGATGAGCGATGTCACCCGGGAGCTGGCTCCCGGCTCGGTCGACGTACGGCTGCGCGGGCTCGATCCCGAGTTCGTGGTGACACCGCCACCGGCGCCCGAGCCGGTGCGGGAGGTGCGGGAACCGGTCGCGTCTCCTGCCGTGGCCGCGCCGCCCGTCGCGGAGGCCGACGACGGCACCATGGTCCGGATCAACCTCCGTCTTCCCGCCCACCTCAAGGGCCGCGCCGAGGGTGCGGCGGCGGAGGAGGGCCTGTCGGTCAACGCCTGGCTCGTACGGGCCGTGTCCGTCGCCCTCGACGGCGGGGTGCGCCCGAGCGTGCCGGGCCGGGGCAAGGAGTCGGGCGGGCGCGGCTTCACCGGCTGGGTCCGCTAGCGGCCGGCAGCTCGCGCCTCGCTTCACCGGCCGGTCGCCGATCCGGCCGACGTAACGCATCGATCGTCGCTGATCGCTGATCGCTCATCAACTCACCGAGCCAAGAGGACGGGACCGTCATGCCTTCTTTCGATACCCCTGAGCCGATCTCCGCCGTCGTCGAGCTGGACGCCGGTACCGCCCGTGTCTTCGCCGGCAAGCGCACCGACACGGTCGTCGAGGTGCTGCCGGGCAACGGGGCCGACCAGGACGACGTACGTGCCGTGCAGCAGACCCAGGTCTCCTGCTCGGGCGGTCGCCTCACCGTCAGGACCCCGAAGAAGCGGACCCTGTTCGGCAAGCCGGGCTCGGTCGTGGTGAGCATCGAACTGCCCGCCGGGTCCGATGTGCGGGGCAGCTCCGCGCTGGGCGGCTTCTTCTGCGAAGGGCCTCTTGGCGAGGTGCGGTTGAAGACCTCGCTCGGCGACGTCCATGTGGACGAGGCGGCCGGCGTCGAGCTCACCACCGACCACGGCGACATCCGGCTGGCCCGCTCCACCGGGAACGTCGAGGCCGTCGGCTCGGGCCGGGTCGAGATCGGCTCGGTCGCCGGGGCGGCGGTCGTCAAGAACGGCAACGGGACGACCGAGATCGACGAGATCGGCGGGGAGTTGAAGGTCAACGCGGCCAACGGCGACGTCTCCGTGGGCGTCGTGCACGGCGATGTCGTCGCCAAGTCCGCCAACGGCCGGATCGAGATCGGCGTGGCTCACGCCGGGGTGGAGGCGACCTCCTCCAACGGCCGCATCCGGGTCGGCGACGTGAGACGCGGGCGGATCGCCCTGCGGACGTCGGTCGGCGACCTCGAAGTGGGCATCCACGAGGGGACCGCCGCCTGGCTCGACCTGAACCCCAGGTTCGGCACCGTACGCAACGCGCTCGGCACCGCGGCGGGTCCCGAGGACTCCGACGAGACCGTCGAGGTGCATGCCCGGAGCGGGGCCGGCGACATCATCGTCCGCCGCGCCTGACCTGGCGGCGGGCCTCCGGGGCCGGCCCGACGCGGACCGGCCAGGCCGGCCCCGCGCCATCCGTTGGCCAGACGCCACCGGCCCCGCCCGGCCCGGTCCGACGCGCCCGGGCCAGGCCGGCACGGCCCGCCCCCGCCCAGCTCGGCCCGGCCGCCCAACTCCGCTCCGACGTGGCCGGCGTGGCCCTGCACCGCAGGGTTCGGCCCCGCAACTGTCGGCAGCTCGACACCGCCCGGCTCCGGCCGGATCGGCCTGACGGGGCCTGGCCCGGAGCGACCTCGTACCACCCGGCAGCTCAGCGCCGCCCGGCTCCGGCCGGATCAGCCCGACGGGCCATGGCCCGTTTGGCCTCTTACCAGCCGGCGGCTCAGCGCCGCCCGGCACCGGTCCGCCCAGCCCCCACGCCCGCTCGGGGCTGTGCCACCCGGCAGATCCAAACCGCCCCGGCACCGCCCGGCTCGCCCCGCACCACCCGGCAGCCCAACTCGGGTCGGCCCGGCCTCCCACCCCGGCCTGCGCCGGGCGGTTCGCCCGCCACCACCTCACCCCACCTCGCGCGCCCAACTCACCGCCCTCGAAAGGGAATCAGCATGACTGTCACCCGAGCCTCCGCGCCGCGTGCCGCCCACGCCGCGACGCAGGCGATCACCGCCACCGGGCTGCGGAAGTCGTACGGCGACAAGACCGTCCTGGACGGCATCGACCTGACCGTCCCGGCAGGCACGGTCTTCGCCCTGCTCGGCCCGAACGGCGCGGGCAAGACCACCGCCGTCAAGATCCTCTCCACCCTCATCTCCCCCGGCGCCGGCTCCGGCGAGATCCGCGTCGGCGGTCACGACCTCGCCGCCGATCCGCAGAAGGTCCGCGCCGCGATCGGTGTCACGGGGCAGTTCTCCGCCGTCGACGGGCTGATCACCGGCGAGGAGAACATGCTCCTCATGGCCGACCTGCACCACCTGCCCAAGCGCGAGGGCCGGCGGGTGACCGCCGAACTGCTGGAGCGCTTCGACCTGGTGGACGCGGCGAAGAAGCCCGCCGCGGGCTACTCCGGCGGCATGAAGCGCCGCCTCGACATCGCCATGACCCTGGTCGGCGGGCCGCGGATCATCTTCCTCGACGAACCGACCACCGGCCTCGATCCCCGCTCCCGCCACACCATGTGGGGCATCATCCGCGAGCTGGTCGCCGACGGAGTGACCGTCTTCCTCACCACCCAGTACCTGGAAGAAGCCGACGAACTCGCCGACCGCATCGCCGTCCTCAACGACGGGAAGATCGCCGCCGAGGGCAGCGCCGAGGAACTCAAGCGGATCGTCCCCGGCGGACACGTCAAGCTCCGCTTCACCGCCCCGGACGCCTACCGCTCCGCCGCCTCCGCCCTGCACGAGGCCGCCCGTGACGACGACGCGCTGGCACTCCGGATCCCCAGCGACGGCAGCCAGCGCGAACTGCGCTCCATCCTCGACCGGCTGGACTCGACCGGCATCGAGGCCGACGAACTCACCGTCCACACACCCGACCTGGACCACGTCTTCTTCGCCCTCACCACCTCCGCCGCCCCCGGGTCCGTACCCGCCCAGCACAACCAGCCCAAGGAGAACGCCCGATGAGCTCGCTCACCCTCGCCGCCCGCGACACCACCACCATGCTGCGCCGCAACCTCCTGCACGCCCGGCGCTACCCCTCCCTCACCCTCAACCTGCTCCTCACACCTGTCATGCTCCTGCTCCTTTTCGTCTACATCTTCGGCGACGTGATGAGCGCGGGCATCGGCGGCGCGGGAGCCGACCGCTCCGCGTACATCGCCTACATCGTCCCGGGCCTGCTGCTCCTGACCATCGGTTCCACCGTGGTCGGGACCGCGGTGTCCGTCTCCAACGACATGAGCGAGGGCATCATCGCCCGCTTCCGCACCATGTCCATCCATCGCGGTTCGGTGCTCGTCGGGCATGTCGTCGGCAGCGTGCTGCAGAGCGTGCTGAGCGTGGTCGTGGTCGGCGCGGTCGGGGTGGCCATCGGCTTCCGGTCCACGGACGCCACGGTCCTGGAGTGGCTGGCCGCGTTCGGGCTGCTCGTGCTCTTCTCCGCGGCCCTCACCTGGGTCGCCGTCGGGATGGGCCTGATCAGCCCGAACGCGGAGGCGGCCGGCAACAACGCCCTGCCGATGGTGCTGCTCCCGATGCTGTCCAGCGCCTTCATCCCGGTGGAGACGATGCCGGGCTGGTTCCGGCCGATCGCGGAGTACCAGCCCTTCACCCCGGCGATCGAGACCCTGCGCGGTCTGCTGCTGGGCACCGAGATCGGTCACAACGGCTGGCTGGCCGTCGGCTGGAGCCTCGGCCTCGTGGTTCTCGGCTATTTCTGGGCGACTGCGAAGTTCGCGCAGGATCCCCGGTAGTTGGCGCGAAAAGACCTTGGCGGAGTGGGGAGATGTGGTGAGGTCCCGGGCCGATTTCTACCGAGGGGTAGGCGGCCCGGGCTCCTTGTTATACCTTGCGTCTAACAAGCGGGTGGGCGCCCGGCCGGTGTCAGGTCCGGCGCGGCCGCCCCGTACGGCAGGGACCTCGTCGTCCGCAGCTCACCACGATCAAGGATCACCGCACTCGACCCAAGGAGCCGCAGTATGGCCGGCAGCACCGTTCCGTCGAAGGTCCAGGAAAGTCCCGAGGGCGACGACGTCGCGCGGCGGCTGCTCGACTCGGCCGCGCAGCTGGCGTACGACCCGGCCACCGAGGTGGACTGGGAGACGCCGCTGGACAAGGATTTCCACGGCGCGAGCCCTGAGTGGAGCAGTCTCTACGGGACCGCATACTGGGGCGAGTTGACCGAGGCGCAGCGCAAGGAGCTGACCCGGCAGGAGGCGGCCTCGGTCGCCAGTACCGGGATCTGGTTCGAGATGATCCTCCAGCAGATGGTGCTGCGGGACATCTACATGAAGAACCCGGCGGGCGCGGAGTTCCAGTGGGCGCTCACCGAGATAGCCGAGGAGTGCCGCCACTCGATCATGTTCGCGCGCGGCGCGCAGAAGCTGGGCGCGCCCCACTACCGGCCGCGCCGGGCGGTGATGGAGCTGGGCCGGGCGTTCAAGACGCTGGCGTTCGGCGAGGCGGCCTACGCGGCGATCCTGGTCGCCGAGGAGGTCCTCGACGTGATGCAGCGGGACTGGATGCGCGACGAGCGGGTCGTGCCGTTCGTCCGCACGATCAACAACATCCATGTCGTCGAGGAGTCCCGGCACATGAAGTTCGCCCGGGACGAGACCCTCAAGCGGCTGGAGGGCGCGGGGTGGGCGCGGCGGCAGATCAACGCGTTCGTCGTCGCCGTCGCCTCGTACTTCATTGTGACCAGCATGGTGAACCCGGAGGTCTACCGGAAGGCCGGCCTCGACAAGCGGCGTGCGCTGGCCGCCGCGAAGAGCAACGCGCACCACAAGTCGATGATGCGGTCCAGCTGTTCGGGTCTGATGGACTTCCTGGCCTCCGCCCGTCTGCTCACCAAGCCCGCCCTCGCGTTCTACAAGCGCGCGAACCTGATCTGAGCCGGGGCCATGACCTACGCCATCACCCAGACCTGCTGCAACGACGCCACCTGTGTGGCCGTGTGCCCGGTCAACTGCATCCACCCGACGCCTGAGGAACGCGCCTTCGGCTCCACGGAGATGCTGCACATCGACCCTCGCGCGTGCATCGACTGCGGGGCCTGCGCGGACGCCTGCCCGGTGGACGCGATCTTCCCGGTGGACTCGCTGTCCGCCGGGCAGCGGGAGTACGCGGACATCAACGCCGCCTACTACGAAGGTGCCGAACCGCTCGTGGCGGAGGTCGACGGGCCCAACTTCCACGCCTGGGGCGAGCCGGTCTTCGAGCGGAGCCTGCCCTCCGACTTCGGGCCGCTGCGGGTGGCCGTCGTCGGCACCGGCCCGGCCGGGATGTACGCGGCGCAGGACCTGCTGCTGCACACCGCTGCCGAGGTGACCCTGATCGACCGGCTGCCGGTGGCGGGCGGGCTCGTCCGGTACGGGGTGGCCCCCGACCACCCCGCGACGAAGAAGGTCGGCGACACCTTCTCCCGCTTCCACTCCCATCCCCGGGTCCGGATGCACCTGGGGATCGAGGTGGGCCGGGACGTCACGGCCGAGGAGCTGTCGGCCCACCACGACGCGGTGATCTACGCGGTCGGCGCCTCCACGGACCGGCGGCTCGGGGTGCCCGGGGAGGAGCTGCCCGGCTGTCTGTCGGCCACGGCGTTCGTCGCCTGGTACAACGCCCACCCGGAGGCCGTCGCGCAGGGCGTCGACCTCTCCGCCGAGCGGGTCGTCGTGGTCGGCAACGGCAATGTCGCCCTCGACGTCGCCCGGATCCTGGTCGCCGACCCGGAGGCGCTCGCGGCCACCGACATCGCCGCCCACGCCCTGGACGCGCTGCGGGCGAGCCGGGTCCGGGAGGTGGTGGTGCTGGGGCGGCGGGGTCCCGAGGACGCCGCGTACACCCGTTCCGAACTCCTCGCGCTGAAGCATGTGCCGGGCGTGGAGCTGGTGGTGGACGACCACGATCCGCGGACGGCGGCGGCGATCGACGCGGCCGGGGCGGGTGACCGGGCCGGGGTGCTCAAGGGGCTCGCCCGGGTCCCTACGGCCGCCGAGTCCCCGGCGGGCGGTGAGCGCCGCATCGTGCTCCGCTTCCACTCCGAGGTCGTGGAGATCCGGGGCGAGGGCGACGCTGTGGGCTCCGTACGCGTCACGGACGGCGGCGGGGACGGCGACGGCGGCACGGCCGATCTGGGTGCGGGGTTGTTGCTGCGGGCCATCGGGTACCGCGGACTCCCGGTCCCCGGGCTGCCGTTCGACGAGACCTCGGGCACCGTTCCGCACGAGGGCGGCCGGGTGGCCGGGGTGCCCGGCAGCTATGTGGTCGGCTGGATCAAGCGGGGGCCGTCCGGCGGGATCGGCGCCAACCGCACGTGCGCCGCGGAGACGGTCGGCACGCTCCTGGCCGATGCGGTCGCCGGGGAGCTGCCCGCGCCGGCGGGCGACGCCAAGGCGTTCCGGCGTCTGGCCCGGCAGCGCAACCGCCGGATCGTGGACGCCCGGGGCCTGGCCGCGATCGACCGCGCCGAACGGGACCGGGGGCGGCGCGACGGCCGGCCCCGGGTGAAGCTCGCCACCGTCGAGGAGCTGGTGGCCACGGCCCGGGCGGGCCGGTTGCTGCGCCTGACCCGCTGACCGTACGCCCGGACCGGCGCCCGCGGACCTCCCGGGCGCCGGTCCGCTTCCCGGGCGCTCCCGGCGGTGTCCTGGTGTACTGGAGGTACAGGGACCGGATGGGTCAGGAGCCGGTCCTGGATGGGGAAGCTCATGCGCCGCCGCTGCCGCCTTCGTACCCGTACGTCGCTCAGGGCCTCGGCCTGTGCCGGTGCCGCCGTGCTGCTGACCGTCGGCGCGGGCACCGCCGCCGCTGCCCCCGCCGACCGGACGGACCCGCGTACCGAGGTCGCCGTCCTCGCCATCCCCGCCATCGGCGTCGAGGACCTGGACGTCGTGCCGTACGGGGGGACCACCGACGACCGCCCCGGCAGCCGGATCCAGGACCGGGGCGTCGCGGCCAGCCCGTACGGGGAGCAGGGCGGCGTCGGACCGGGCGATGTCGGCAACTACCTCGTCACCGCCCACCGGTTGAGCGCGGGAGGGGTGCTGCGCGAGCTGCCGGAGGTGGAGAAGGGCGATGTGGTCCGGGTGACCGAGGACGGCACCCGCTACACCTACGAGATCACCGCCACCCGGCAGACCTCCTTCCGCAGCGAGCGCTCGCTCGCCGAGCAGCGGGCCGAGGTGCCGGGGAAGCCGGGGGAGGAGCCGACCCGGGCGATGATCACGGTCTCCACCTGCGCGACCCCCGAGGACGACGCGGCCGGGAACTTCTGGCGGGACGAGTTCGGCAACCCCGAGCACCGCATCGACAAGGTGGGCGTGCTGGTGGCGGAGGAGAAGTCCTAGCAGTTCAGTGGCGGCCCGCGATACGGTCCGCCACCTTCGCGACGGGGTCCGTGCCGGGGCGTGGCGAGGTCGTCTCGCGGCGGTCGGCGGCCCGGTAGGCCGCGTACATGCCGTGGACGCCGAGCCAGCGGAAGGGTTCGGGCTCCCAGCGTCGGACCTTGTGGTTCACCCAGGGCAGCGTGGTGAGGTCGGTGGGGCCCGCCTGGCCGGAGTCCTGCTGGATCAGGTCGCGCAGGGTGCGCGCGGCGAGGTTGGCGGTGGCGACGCCCGAGCCGACGTATCCGCCCGCGTAGCCCAGGCCCGTGGAGCGGTCGAGCGTGACGGTGGCGCACCAGTCGCGCGGGACGCCGAGGACGCCCGACCAGGCGTGGTCGACGTGGACGCCCGCCGTGACGGGGAAGAGCCGGACCATCAGGTCGCGCAGGGCGGTGACGGTGGCGGGCTGGGTGCGGCCGTCGTTGTCGGTGGCCGAGCCGAAGCGGTACGGGTAGCCGCGGCCGCCGAGCGCGATGCGGTCGTCGGCGGTGCGCTGGGCGTAGAAGTAGGCGTGGGCCATGTCGCCGAGGGTCTCGCGTCCCTCCCAGCCGATCGCGTTCCAGATCCGGGCGGGCAGCGGCTCGGTGACGATCATGGAGGAGTTCATCGGGAGCCAGGTGCGCTTCTGGCCCTTGAGGCTCGCGGTGAAGCCCTCGGTGCAGCGCAGGACGTACGGGGCGCGGACCGTGCCGTACGGGGTGACGGCGTGCTTGGGTTTGATCTCGGTGACCGGCGTCGACTCGTGGATCGTCACGCCGAGCGCCTCCACCGCGTCCGCGAGGCCCTTGACCAGCTTGGCCGGGTGCAGCCGGGCGCCGTGCGGGGTCCAGGTGGAGCCGACGGCCCCGGTCACGTGGACGCGCTCGGCGGTCTCGCGGGCGCCGCGCAGGACCCGGTCGGTCTCCCCGAAGGCGATCTCGACGCTGTGGAAGTCCTTGAGCCGGGCGAGCTGCGCTGGAGTGTGTGCCACCTCCAGCACGCCGCCCCGGTGGATGTCCGCGTCGATCTTCTCCTCGGCGGCGGTCCTGACGACCTCGCCGACGGTCTCGTTCATCGCCTTCTGGAGCCGTACGGCGGCGTCGTGGCCGTGCAGCTTGGCGTACCGGTCGCGGCCCGCGATGCCGTTGTACAGCCAGCCGCCGTTACGGCCGGAGGCCCCGTAACCGCAGAACTTGGCCTCCAGGACGGTGATGTTGAGGAAGGGGACGGCCTTCTTCAGGTAGTACGCCGTCCAGAGGCCGGTGTAGCCGCCGCCGACGATGCAGACGTCGACGCTGGTGTCGCCGGGGAGCGGTTCGCGCGGGGCGGGGGTGCCCTCCTGCGCGTACCAGAACGATATGCCGCCGACGACGGTACTGACGGTGCTCATGATGCCCCTGGTGTCCCTGTCCGGTGAGATGCCGAGCGTACGTGTGGCGGGACGTTACTGCGCGCGGGGCCGTTTCGTCTCCTGGGCCTTTCCGGTCCCTGACCTCCTGCGCCCTTCCGGCCCCAGAATTCGCTCCTCCCCGCAGCCCGCCCCTCCCTAGGATCGGCTGTGTGATCGACATCCCCGAGGAACTCGCCGAGACCCAGTCCCGCTTCAACGGAGCGGCCGGGCGGGCCTTCGTCGCCGGGCTGCCGGACCTCGCCGCGAGGCTGCTGGAGCGGTGGGGGCTGAGGCCGGACGGCCCGTCGATGTACGGGATGTGCGCGCTGGTCCTGCCGGTGGTGCGGGAGGCGGACGGGCGGCCCGCCGCGTTGAAGCTCCAGGCGGTGGACGAGGAGACGCAGGGCGAACCGGTCGCCCTGCGGGCCTGGTCGGCGGCGGGCGCGGGGGCGGTGGAGCTGCTCGACCACGACCCGGAGAGCGGTGCGCTGCTGCTGGAACGGCTCGACGAGCGGCGGCCCTTGTCGGGCGCGACCGACGTACGGGAGGCGGTCAAGGTCCTCGGCTCGGTGCTGGCCCGGCTGGTGGCGGTGCCCGCGCCCGAGGGGCTGCGCACGCTGGGCGGGGTGGCGGAGCGGATGCTCGCCGAGGCGCCGGAGCGGGTGGGCCTGCTGGCCGACGCGGCGGACCGGCGGCTGCTCGCCGACTGCGCGGCGGCGGTACGGGAGGTCGCGGGCGAGCCGGGGGACCGGCTGCTGCACTGGGACCTGCACTACGACAACATCCTGGCCGGGCGCGCGGACGCGGGGCGGGCGGGGGAGTGGATCGCGCTGGACCCGAAGCCGCTGGCGGGGGATCCGGGCTTCGAGCTGTTCCCGGCGCTGGACAACCTCTTCGACGCGGACGAGGTGGTGTGGCGGTTCGACGCGTTGACGGAGGCCCTGGGCCTGGAGCGGGAGCGGGCGCGGGCCTGGACGCTGGGCAGGGTGCTCCAGAACGGGCTGTGGGGGGCAGAGGAGGGGGAGGTCCGGCTCGCCCCCGACCACGCGGAGATCGCGCGGCGGCTGCTGGGGCGGTGAGGACGGCGGCGGGCTGTCTACGCTGCGCCCATGATTCGTATCGCCACACCCGACGACATTCCCGTCCTGCACGCCCTCGTGCGTGAACTCGCCGCGTACGAGAAGGCCCTCGACGAGGTCGTCGCCTCCGAGGAGCAGTTGGCCGAGGCCCTGTTCGGCGACCGGCCCGCCGCGTACGCGCATGTGGCGACGGCCGACGACGACGGCGGCGAGGTCATCGGGTTCGCCCTGTGGTTCCTCAACTTCTCCACCTGGCGCGGGGTGCACGGCGTCTACCTGGAGGACCTGTACGTCCGCCCCGAGCGGCGCGGCGGCGGCCACGGCAAGGCGCTGCTGACGGAGCTGGCACGGATCTGTGTGGAGCGCGGGTACGAGCGGCTGGAGTGGTCGGTGCTCGACTGGAACGCCCCGTCCATCGCGTTCTACGAGTCGCTGGGCGCCCGGCCGCAGGACGAGTGGACGGTGTACCGGCTGACGGACGGGGCGCTGGCGAGCCTCGGGGGCGGCGGTGCTCACTAGGGCCTGTCGTAGGCGAGGTCCCGGTCGACTACGGCTCCAGGACCACCTTGCCCACCGTGCCCCGGGTCTCCAGCGCGCGGTGTGCGGCGGCGGCCTCGGCGAGCGGGAAGCGCTGGACGGCGGGGCGCAGCCGGCCGGCGCCCACCGAATCGACGGTCCCGGCGACCTCGCGGCCGGGGACGGTGGGCAGGCCGACGGGGGCTGGGAAGGGGCCCGCCTCCCCCTCCCGCAGGACCGTGTCCAAGAGGTGCACGCCGGCCGCGGCCACGGCGATCCGGACCTGGCCGGGGACGGGGTCCTCGGTCCTCTCGTACACGAGGTTCTCGGCGGGGCCGAAGGCGTGAAGGCGTACGGCGTGCATGACGGGCTCCCCGGGTCACGGTCCTGGCGGTCTCGCCCACCGCTGCGGCGGGCCGTGTCCCCCACCGTCGTACCTCAGGTCCGGTTGAGGTCAACCCCGGATCCGGAGCGCTGTGCGGCGGCCTTCACGGCGAGCATCGCGGCTTCGAGACCGCTGGTGAAGGAGACCTCGCTGAGGAGTCCGGGGGCGGCGACCTGGTCGCCCGCCAGGAAGACGTCGTCGCCCCGGACCACGGAGGGCCGGTCCCGCCAGGTGGTGCCGGGGCGGTCGACGGCTCCGGTACGGCCGTCGGCGAGGGCCTCCACGCGCCAGGCGGTGCGCTCCCGCCAGCCGGGGAAGCCGAGGTCGAGGAGGGCCTCGGCGCGGGCGACGCCCTCCGCCCGCCGGGTGTCGGGGCCGATCGCGAACTGGCCCTGGAGCAGCTGTTCGCCGGCCGGGGCGAGCGAGGGGTCCTGGGCGGTGAACCGCTCCAGCCAGCCGGGCGTGTCCAGGTCCGACACGATGAACGCGTCGCCGCGCCGGGTGCGGACCGCCAGGTCCACCAGGACGGTGCGGCCGCTCTCCCAGGTGAGGGAGGCGTCGTCGAGCAGGGTGCGGGCGGAGTCGAGGGAGGTGGCGACGACCACCGGTCCGGTACGGGCCAGCTCGCCGAGCGTCCGGGTGTCGACGCGGGCGCCCGTCTCGACCACGACCCCGAGGCCCCGGGCGTGCGCGGCCATCCGCTCGACGAGCCGGGCCCAGCCGCCGACCGGGTAGCGGGCCTCGGGCGGGAGCGAGGTCAGCCGTTGGAAGCGCTCCTGGACGAACCGGGCCGAGAGCGCGCCGGGCTCGTGGTGGAAGAGCGCGGCGGCGACGAAGTTCGCGGCGGCCCGGGCCCCGGCCTCGCCGACCTGGCCGGTGGCCCACTCCCGGAAGGTGGCGTCCACCGGGGCGGTGCGGGGGTCGCGGCGGGAGAGCCGCAACAGGGCGGCGGGCGGCAGCTTGCGGAGGGCCCCCGCCCGCCGGAAGCGGAAGCGGAGCCCTTCGAGGGGTGGCACGGAGACGACGGGGCCGAGCAGATCGCGCCGGGCCAACCAGGTGCCGAACGGCCCGCGGTGGTACACGGCGTGCGGGCCCTCGTTGGTGCGGTACGGGCCCTCGGCCGTCCTGGCCCGGCCGCCGAGGCTGCGGTGGCCCTCGTGCAGGGTGACGCGCGCACCGGACTCGGCGGCGGTGATCGCGGCGGTGAGTCCGGCGAGGCCGCCGCCGACGACGTGGATGTGTCCCGTGTACCCAGGGTGTTCCGTGTTTCCCATGGCTGGATCTCCTTCGCTTCTTTGATGATGCGACGGATCGGGGACGGCGGCCTGTGACATCGGCGGCGCGGCGTTGTCAGTGGTGTGCGTCACGATGGGGTGCATGGCAGTGAGCGGCAGGAAGAAGAGCACCACGGGCGTGACGGCGGCGCGGCGGCCGGAGGTGCGGCTGCCCCCGCTCGTTCCGTGGGACGGGGACGGCCTGGAGCCGGACGGGGACTACGACGGGGTGCGGTTCGACGGGGTGGACCTGACGGACGCCTCGGGCCGGGGAGCCCGGTTCATGGACTGCGCCCTGGACGGCTGCGCCCTGGACCGGGCGGAGCTGGCGCGGGCCCGTTTCATCGACGCGGTGCTGACGGGCGTACGGGGCGTGGGCACGGACCTCGCGGAGGCGTCGCTGCGGGACGTGGAGGTGGTGGACGCCCGCCTGGGCGGGGTGCAGCTGCACGGTGCGGTGCTGGAGCGGGTGGTGGTGCGGGGCGGCAAGATCGACTACCTGAATCTGCGCAAGGCCCGGCTGAAGGACGTCGTCTTCGAGGGCTGCGTGCTGTCCGAGCCGGACTTCGGGGACGCGCACCTGGTCCGGGTCGAGTTCCGGGACTGCGTGCTGAAGCGGGCGGACTTCAGCAGCGCCCGGATGGAGTCGGTGGACCTGCGCACGGTGGCCGAGCTGGACATCGCCCGGGGGGTGGACCGGCTGGCGGGCGCGGTGATCAGCCCGGCGCAGCTGATGGAGCTGGCTCCGGCGTTCGCGGCGCAGATCGGGGTGCGGGTGGAGGCGTGAGGGCGGTCGTCCTCACGCCTCACATACGGGGGAAGCGGGCCTGGAGGTCCCAGATCACGGGGTTGTCGGCGAGGCCGTCGTGCAGGTCGGCCAGGTCGGCGATCAGGTCGTGCAGGAAGTCGCGGGCCTCGCGGCGCAGGAGGGAGTGGCTGAAGGTGAGCGGCGGCTCGTCGCCGGGCATCCAGTCCGCCTCGATGTCGACCCAGCCGAAGCGCCGCTCGAAGATCATGACGTCCGAGGACTCGGTGAAATCCAGCTCCGCGTACTGCCGCCGGTGCGAGCGGTTGCCGCGCGGGTCCCGGTCGATCTGCTCGACGATGTCGCAGAGCGCCCACGCGAAGTCGAGCACCGGCACCCATCCCCAGGCTGTGGACAGCTCGCGGTCCGCCTTCGTGTCCGCGAGGTAGACGTCGCCGGAGAACAGATCGTGCCGCAGCGCCCGGACGTCCGCGCGGCGGTAGTCGGTCTGCGGGGGATCGGGGAAGCGACGGGAGAGGGAGTAGCCGATGTCGAGCACGGATCGATGGTGTCATGCCCGGTGACCCCGGTGACCCCGGTGACCCCGGTGACCCCGGTGACCCCGGTGACCTCCTCGCCCGCCGGCCGGTCGGCCGGGGTCAGGAGCGCCACCAGGGCTCGCGTACGTACAGGCTCTCCTCGCCCGTGCACCCCTGGCCGTTGGAGATCTCGCGGGCGTCCAGGTTCCAGCCCACCACGCCGTTGCCCTTGCGGCTCAGCTCGATCAGGCGCTCGCGTTCGGTCCGGGATCCATCGGTGACCTCGCAGCGGACGATCGAGGTCCAGGCCTGTCCGTCCAGCGCCGAGACGAACGCCAGGACCGGGAGCGCGACGGCGGTCAGCCCCAGGGCCACCCACTGCTCGAAGGCCGCGGCCCGGCGCAGCCACGGGGGCGGCCGGTGGCCGTCGTGGTGCGGAGCGCCCGTCGGGCCGGGGGGCGTCCCGCCCGCCGCGACGGGGTGTGCGCCGCTTTTCGCGCGGTGTCCGTGGGTCCGTCGTCGGCCGGTGAGGTACTCCACCACGACGCCCTTGCGCAGCACGTAGGCGGCGAGCCCGGTGCCCAGACCCCACCAGGGCCCGAAGAAGCACGCGTCGACCACACCCACCGCGACCGGGTTCGCGAGGGTCAGCGCCGTCCGTTCGAGCGCCCGCAGGAAGCCGCCGCCCCTCGGGACCGCGCCGCGCGCCGCGAACAGCGCGAACACCACCCGGGAGACGACGACGGCCAGCACGGAGGCGAGCAGCGGATCGGTGAGCACCATGCCGATCAGGACGTCCGGCCAATTCGCGGGCTCCATGCCGACGAACACGTCCCGGGCCGCGCCGCCGCCCCCGACGGTGTACGCGACCTTCGCCACCGGGACCGCGAGGAGCAGCGCCAGCAGGACCGTGTGGCCCGGCCCGCCCTTGAGGTCGGCGGACCGGGGCGGAGCGTCCTCGGCCATGGGCGTTCCCCGCTTCCGTTCGGGCCCGCTCCCAGCCTCCGCCCAGTGCCCCGCCCGTGCCAGCAGCACTACTCCACCCGGGGGCGCGGAGCCGGGCCCTGGGGGGCCGGCCCCCCAGGGCTGCCCCGCCCCTCCCGTCAGGCGGCCACGGCCTCGATGAGGGCGAACGGTGCTCTTGGTTCTTCTCGTTCGGGCGCGTACGTGCACCCGCGCGGGCACGTCTGTGCGGGGCCGGGCGTGGTGACGGGGGTACGGGTCAGCCGGCGGACGTGGCCCTGCCGGCCAGCGCTCCCGGGGTGCATCCGGTCAGGGCCGGCACATCGCGATGGAGGTGGGACTGGTCGGCGTATCCGCCGGCCAGGGCGACATCACCGGCGTTCCTGCCCGCGCCCCGGATACGGGCGGGGCCGGGCGACAGCGAGGCGATGAAGCTCCTCAGGGGCCGGGGCCCGTAGGCGCTCTCCACCGTCATCCGGGCCTCCCCGACAGCGAGGACGGCGACCAGGGCGGGCTGGGGGAGCACCTGCATGTCCAGTCCGGCCCCCGCGCCGTCACGGAATCCGGCCATCCGGACGCCGTCCAGCGATGTGCCGCCGAGGAGGCCGGTGACCTCCCAGCCGTTCTCGGCATCGCGGTCCAAGGGGGCGGCGCCCACGTGATGTCTGCGCATGCCTCCACGGTCGCCGAATCCGACGCTCCTGTCCTGGACGAATGTTCCGCGACATCACCCGTGCCCGTGCCCGTGCCCGTGTTCTACGGCAGCAGCCGCTGCTCCTTCGCCACCGACACCGCGCCCGCGCGGGTGTCGACGCCGAGCTTGTCGTAGATCCGGCCCAGGTGGGTTTTGACCGTGGCCTCGCTGATGAACAGGGCGCGGGCGATGTCCCGGTTGCCGAGGCCCTGGGAGAGCTGGGCCAGGATGTCGCGTTCGCGTTCGGTGAGGCTGGGGCGGGGGCTGCGCATCCGGGCCATGACCCGGCTGGCGACGGGGGCGGAGAGCGTGGTGCGGCCCTGGGCGGCGGACCGGATCGCGGCGAACAGTTCCTCGGGGCGCTCCGCCTTCAGCAGATAGCCGGTGGCGCCCGCCTCGATGGCGCGGGTGATGTCGGCGTCGGTGTCGTACGTGGTCAGCACCAGGACGTGGACCGTGCCGCCGGCCGCGATGCGGCGGGTCGCCTCGACGCCGTCGATGCCCTCGCCGAGCTGGAGGTCCATGAGGACGACGTCCGGCTTCAGTCGGGCGGCGAGCACCACGGCCTCCTCGCCGCTGCCCGCCTCGCCGACGACTTCGATGTCCGGTTCGCTCCCGAGGAGCGCGAGCAGCCCGGCGCGCACGACCGCGTGGTCGTCGCAGAGCAGGATGCGTACGCGGGCGGGGGACGGGGATGCCTCGGTCATGGGGGGTCCTCCGTGGTGGTGAGCGGAACCTCTGCGGAGAGCACGGTGCCCTCGCCCGGCGCCGACTCGATGGTGAGCGTTCCGCCGAGCTGCCGCACCCGGGCCCGCATCGCCGGAAGCCCGTGGCCGCGTACGGTACGGGCGCCGCGTACGCCCCCGTGCTCGGCGGTGAAGCCCCGGCCGTTGTCGCCGATGTCCAGGACCACCCGGTCGTCGAGGTGGGTCAGGGTCAGCCCGGCGGCGCTCGCCCCGGAGTGCTCCCGCACATTGGCCAGGGCTCCCTGGGCGATGCGCAGCAGGGCGGACTGCACCCGGTCCGGCAGCGGGGCGTGCGGGGTGCCCTCCACATGGCAGTGGACGGTGAGCGCGCCCTCCGCCTGGGCGCTCTCGCGGGCCGCCAGCGCGTGCAGGGCCGCCTCCAGGCCGCCGCCCTCCGCCAGGTCGGCGGGGGCCAGGTCGTGGACGAAGCGGCGGGCCTCGGCGAGGTTGCGTTCGGCGATGCCCGTGGCCGTACGGACGTGGCGGCGGGCGGCGTCCGGGTCGGCGCTCCAGGTGCGGTCGGCCGCCTGGAGCAGCATCTGCTGGCTGGACAGGCCCTGCGCCAGGGTGTCGTGGATCTCCATGGAGAGCCGCTGGCGCTCGGCGAGGGTCCCCTCGCGCCGTTCGGTGGCGGCCAGTTCGCGCCGGGTCCGCAGCAGGTCGTCGATCAGCTCGCGCTGACGTGCGGCCAGTTCCCGCTGGCGTACCGCCTGGCGCTGCATATGGACGAAGACCGCGGTCGCCACGGCGGCGACGGCGGGCGGGGCGAGGACCAGGTTCGGGTCGAACCCGTCGGCCAGCCGCAGTTGCGCGGCCACGACGAGCACGGTGAGCAGGGCGACCAGGGCGAGGGCCGCACGTGGCGGCAGGATCCGCAGCCCGGTGTAGAACAACGGCACCGCGCACCACGCGAAGCTCGGCGCCAGGACGACCAGCACCATCCAGACGACGACGAGCACCGCGAGCCAGGCGAGCCGACGCGGGGTGGGGCGCGAGCCGAGGACGGGGCCCAGGAGGTACAGCACCGCCAGGCTGATCGACAGGGCGATGATCCACGGGGTGCGGGCCTCGCCGGGGTGCCGCATCAGGAACCGGGTCAGCGAGGCGTCGAGCAGCAGGAAGAACGCGGCGTGCATGAGGAGCGCGAGCCAGCGGGCGTCGGGGTCGGACCCGGCGACCTCGGGGGCCCCGGCCGCGGAACCGGCGATCCCGGAGCCCTCGGCCTCGGACCCGGAGATCCCGGAGCCCTCTGCATCGCCGTCGACCGGCCCGCCGGGCCCGCCGGACCGGCCACCGACGTCCGCGCCGGTGCCGTGGGCGGGCGAACCGCTGCGGTGCTCCACCACGTACCTCACGTTCCGTCGCTGACCTGCGTAAACCCCTCCATGGTGACCCGATCCGGCCACCCCCGCATCAACCGATCGGCTGACGGGGGCGTCGACCGTCCCGCCCGCCGCTTCCAGCCGGTACGTCGACCGTACGGGGCCGGTTCCGCCGGGAGGATCGATACCAGAGCGAAACGCCCGGACCACTCCGGACCGCCTCGCTCCTCGAAGCCACCGGGCCGACCCGGATCACCAAGGAGCCACCATGAAGAAGCTGTCGCTGCGCACCCGTGTCGTCACCGGCGCCGTCGTCGTCGCCGCCCTCGGGGCCGGCACGTTCGGCGCGATGTCCGCGAGCGCCTCCTCCCCGGCCGCCGCCCCCGCCGCCGCGGTCAAGGCCGACACGAACAACCGCAACCTCCAGCAGACGACGCACCTGACCGTCGCCGCCGCCACCAAGGCCGCGCAGGCCACGCTGGACGCGGCGAAGAAGGAGAACCAGCGGATCTCCGTCGCGGTCGTCGACCGCAACGGCAACACCATCGTCTCCCTGCGCGGCGACGGCGCGGGCCCGCAGTCCCCCGAGTCCGCGGTGAAGAAGGCGTACACCGCCGTCTCCTGGAACGCCCCCACCTCCGAGCTGGTCAAGCGCCTGGAGCAGGCCCCGAACCTCAAGGACATCCCCGGCACCCTGTTCCTCGGCGGCGGTGCCCCGGTCCAGGTCAAGGGCGCCCCGGTGGCGGGCATCGGCGTGGCCGGCGCGCCCAGCGGCGACCTCGACGAGAAGTTCGCCCAGGCGGGCGTCGCCTCGCTCGCCCGGTAGTCACGCCCGCACGACCGACGAACGGAGTACCCATGAACGCCCTCGATCACGACCTGCTCACCGCCGCACGCACCGGTGACACCGACCGCGTGCGCACCGCGATCGAGGGCGGGGCACGGGTCGACGTCCGCGACGAGGAGTTGCGTACGCCGCTGCTCCTCGCCGTCCTCGGCGACCACGTCGAGGCGGCCCGGCTGCTGGTGGCCGCCGGGGCCGACCCGAACGCTCAGGACCGGCGCGAGGACTCCCCGTGGCTGGCCACCGGGGTCACCGGCAGCGCCGCGATGCTGCACGTGCTGCTGCCGGCCGGCCCGGACCTGACCCTGTGCAACCGGTTCGGCGGTGTCTCCCTCATCCCGGCGAGCGAACGCGGCCATGTCGCGTACGTACGGGAGGTGCTGCGGGTCACCGACATCGACGTCGACCACGTCAACCGGCTGGGCTGGACCGCCCTGCTGGAGGCGGTGATCCTCGGCGAGGGCGGCCTGGCGCACCGGCAGGTCGTGGAGCTGCTGCTCGCGGCGGGGGCGAGCCCGGACCTGCCCGACGGCGACGGGGTGACCCCGCTCGCCCACGCCGAACGACGCGGCTTCGCCGAGCCGGCCGCCCAGCTGCGGGCCGCCGCATGACCGGCACCGGCGGCCCGCGCGCTGCCCGCCTCGGCCTCGCCCTCATCGCCGCCGCCCTGCTCGCCGGCTGCGCCACCGGCACCACGGAAGCGGACCCGGGCGCCCCGGACGCGCCGTCCGCCTCGACCGGCGCCGTGGCGACCCCCGACCCCTCCCGCACCCCCGAGGGCCGCAC